>CAIMOB010000014.1 GCA_903842985.1 uncultured archaeon | reverse complement strand
GGCAGTTGTAAGGGCTGCAAGGGCAGCTGCATTTGAAGACACAAGATTCAAGCCATTAACAAAAGAAGAGTTTAACGAGATTGAAGTTGAGATATCAATCCTTACAAAGCCGGAACTGATAAGAGTGTTAAGATATGAAGAATATTTCAAAAAAATAGTTGTCGGAAGGGACGGGTTAATACTCAAGGCAGGGGTTTATTCCGGACTGCTGCTTCCGCAGGTTCCTCTTGAATACAACTGGGATGTTGAGAAATACTTAAGACAGCTGTGCATGAAAGCCGGCGCTTCCATGGATGCGTGGAAAACAAGCCTAATCTACAAATTCCATGCGCAGATATTTGCTGAAGAAAACGGAAAGGTTGTGCAGAAATGAAAATAGTAAGCGCATGCCTGGCAGGGATAAAATGCAGATGGGATGGGGATTCTAGGCCTTGCCAAAAAGTTATTGATTTAGTTAAAGAAGGGAAAGCAATTCCAGTCTGTCCTGAACAGCTTGGGGGCTTAACAACCCCAAGAATGCCTTGCGAGCAAAAAGGAAACAAAGTCTTTGCAAAAGATGGAAAAGATGTAACTGATTTTTTTGAAAAAGGCGCTGAAGAGGCTTTAAAGATTGCAAATCTGGCTGGATGCAAGGAAGCAATTCTTAAATCAAAGTCGCCTTCCTGCGGTTCTGGCTGGGTTGTTGACGGGACTTTTTCAGGGAAATTGGTTGAAGGAGACGGTGTCCTGGCAAAGCTTCTAAAGAAAAATAAGATAAAAGTCTTAACAGAAAAAGAAATTTAACTACTTCCCAAACCGTCTCTCTCTTAACTTATATTCTTCAATCACCTGAAGCAAATCTTCCTTCTCAAACTCAGGCCAGGTTTTCTCAAGGAAAAACCATTCAGAATAATTGCTCTGCCATATCAGGAAATTTGATGTTCTCTTGTCTCCGCCAGTCCTGATTATTATGTCTGGCTCAGATTCCATGTAAAGGTTCTTTGAGAAAACCTCTTCGTTTATCTTGTCAACATCAAGCGTTCCTTTCTTTATCTGCTCGCCGACTTTCTTGACTGCATCAATCACTTCTTCCCTTCCGCCGTAGGCAAGCGCAATATTAATCAGATATTTGCTGTTGTTTTTTGTCTTCTCAGAAACCTTCTTCATCTTCTCCTGCAAATCAGCTGGAAACAAATGAGTCCTTCCGATAAAATTTATTCTTATTCCGTTTTCCATTATCTTCGGGTCATCTGAGAATCTGTCGCACATCTCCTTGAAAATCTTCATCAAATAGTCGAACTCATCCTTTGGCCTGTTGAAGTTCTGCATTGAAAATGCATACAAAGTAAGCTCTTTGACAAACTTCAGCTCAGAAAGCCATTCAAGAAGCTTTTCAACCTTCTTGAAGCCCCATTCGTGGCCCATCCAGGGCTTCATCATCAGCCTTTTGGCAAACCTTCTATTGCCGTCAATGATAATTGCTATGTGTTTAGGAACTTTGCCCACTTCCATTTTTAAATAAGAGAAAATGATTATTTAAAAAGGTTTCTACTTACCTAGAAAATACAGCTTCAATAAATCGCTTCCTGGCAATGAAAGATTTTCAAAGATTGGTCTGTAGCTATCGAGGAAATTGCGCGATGCCTTTGTATCTGGGTCTACCTTAAACTCGCCGCTTGACAGCTCAATCTTGATTCCTTTCGGACCGATAAGCTCCGGGGACGCAATTTCTATATCACCCTCTGTTGTCATCAAAGGCTCATTGAATGTATATTTAAGCGTGAATCCTTTCAGCCATTCATTGAACAGGCGCTTGCCTTTTTCCTTATTGTGGCTGTATTCATTTTCAAATTCTTTCCTTATCTTTTTAACTAAATCATCATCATTTTTTGGCCTGATAGGATTAAAATTTGCCTCAAGATTTGATGCTCTCTCCCAGCGCCCGCCAATAATTAATGTTTCGGGCTGTATCAGGTGAGCTTCCCTAAGAAGCTGGCTTCCGCTAGAAACATATGCACCAAACAAGTCATTGTTGTTTTTGAAAATATTAAGATAGCTATTGTCTGGTTTTGAGTCTGGTTTTAAGTCTAATTTTGGCCTGTTTGTGTTAAGTTGTTTTACTGTGGTGCCATTGTCAGTCCTTCCTACCTCAATGAAATCTATCCATTTTTTTTCATTGTCAGTTAATTCAGAGACTTTTTTTCTTTTTGAGTACGCAATCGGTTCAAACTCGCTCTGGGGTATCTGCGCTATCGATTCTACTCTTAGATTGTCATAGTCATAATTGTCATACTCAAAATTTTTATGTTTGGTATTCTTGTCTTCTTCAATTCTGGCATGCTCTTTTTTAGCGAGAACAGGGTCCTTGGATACGTACTCTGCAGCCAGCCTTGCAATATACCCGTCCTTGTTTTTGCCAACGGCAAGATGTCTTTGTTTAGTTCCGCCGCAAGGGTGCCATAGCCTAGTATCATAAGAGCCAGAATTTCCAAATATTGCTCCCATAAACTCTTTGAGTAATGCCATACCCATGCGGAAGCATTACTTATATATAAATCTTTCGTTTATTTGTTACTTAATAGTGACTAAAAAAGCATTATATATTAGCAAATCATATATGAAGCGATGTCACTCATATCAGAAGCTTTCAAAGGGCTGTATGGCAGGGAATTGGAGCTAGAGTCCAAGCTAAGATACTCTGGCAGGTTCAAGCCATATGGCGCAAATGCCTTCAGGTCAGGGAGCTATGTTGAAATCAGGCTGGGCAGGGAATGGAAGCCTGTTTCAGATGATATTAAAATGGGGCTTGTGCAGGAGCTGCTTCTGAAGCTGTTCAAAGGCAAAGCCAATACAGACAACATTGACATGTACAACAGCTTCATCAAGAAGCTTCACATCGCGATTCCAAAGGACAATGTTGACCCTCTGCTTAGGGAATCATTTGACAGGGTCAATGACAAATATTTCTTCGGCCTGGTTGAGATGCCGAATCTGATGATTGGTCCAAGGTCGAGAAGCACATTGGGAAACTATAACTTCAAGACAGACACAATAAAGATCTCAAGCATTTTGAAGAAAAACCAGGAGCTTATGGACTATGTGATGTATCATGAGGTTCTGCACAAGAAAAACAAATTCAATAAATCAGGAAGCAAGACATATTACCACACATCAAAGTTCAGGAATGAGGAAAGGCAGTTTGAGAACCAGGAAGAGGTTGAGAATAAGCTAAAATGGTTCCTGAGGTTTAAATTTTAAGTCAGCGCAACATTTATATACAACCATAAAACCCCATATATCCAATTTTGAGGTGTTATATATGACCATAAAATTCGCAGGTGCAGGCACTGCCAAGGAAGGCAGCTACATAATAATTGATGGAGTTGCATGCAAGGTTGTCGGCATCCAGATTTCGAAAACAGGTAAGCACGGCCATGCAAAAGCAAGAATTGAGGCAATCGGGCTGATTGATGAAAAAAAAAGGGAACTGGTTCTCCCGACATCTGATAATATAGAGATTCCAATCATTGAAAAGAAGACAGCACAGGTGCTTTCGATAACAGGAAATAAGGCAAATGTGATGGATGCAGAGACATTCGAGACATTTGACCTTGTCATTCCAGAGGAGCTGAAAGGCCAGGTTGTTGAGGGCTGCCAGGTGCTGTACTGGCTGATATTGGATGAAAAGATAATGAAACAGATTAAGGCATGAGGTTATAAAAATGGTAAGATTTCCAGAAGCTGAAGAAAGGATGTTCAAAAATGTATTTGTCTGCAGAAAATGCAAGAGCAAGATCAGAAGCACGACAATGAAGGTCATCAACGGCGAAGTCAAATGCAGGAAATGCGGTTATAAAGTGCTGAGGCCTATCAAGAAAAAATGATGCAAATTGTGATTTGCAGCATTTGCAAAAAAATCCAAAAGGATTTTTTGCACTCAAAAATCCTGAAGGGATTTTTTTTGTTAACTCACGAGGTTCGTTAAAATGAGCACTGAGCTGATTGCACTTATTGTTTTTATTCTTCTAATGAGTGTTTTCCTTATTGTCAAAAGGAAAAATGTTGAAATACAGAAAATAATATTTCCTCTTTTTTATTTCATACTTTACAAGACAAAAATTGGCATAGGCTTAATGGAGAAGATTGCGCTCAAGTACAGGAAAACAATAGAGTATGTGAGCTATGCTGGGATAATAGTCGGGTTCATAGGCATGGCTGCCATCTCGTTTCTTCTATGCTCAAATTTATACAAGGCGATAATAACTCCTTCAGCAATGCCTGCAGTCGGTCTTGTCCTTCCCATAAAGGTGAAGGGCACTTTCTTTGTGCCGTTCTTCTACTGGATAATCTCAATATTGGTTATAGCAACTGTCCACGAATTTTCGCATGGCATTGTCGCAAGAAAAATCGGGCTGAAAATCAAATCAAGCGGATTCGCGTTTCTCGCAATACTTCTTCCGGTGATTCCTGCTGCCTTTGTCGAGCCTGACGAGAAAAAGCTGAAAACAAAGTCATGCAGGCAGCAGCTTGCTGTTTTCGCGGCAGGCCCTTTCTCAAACCTTATTTTAGGAGGGATAATACTGGGGATATTTTTACTTGCTGCACCGCCGATTGTTGAGAGAATCTACGACTTCCAGGGAGTGCAGGTACTGGATGTGACAAACGCAAGCCCTGCGTTCAACGCCGGAGTTTCGATAAACGAAACAATAACTGGAGTTGACGGGAAAAATGTGACCTACACAGAGGATTTTATCAATTTAATGTCAAACAAGTCAGCAGGCGACAAAATACTGCTGAAAACAGACAAAAAGGATTATGAGATTGCGCTCGGAAAGAATCCGAAAAACAACCAGAGCTATCTGGGTGTTTCGCTGTCACAGAAGGCAGAGTTCAATAAAAATCTTGTCAAGAAAATAGGGACATTTATTCCAAGTGCTGCCATCTGGATTATCGGATTGCTCTACTGGCTCTATCTGCTGAATCTGGGCATCGGAATTTTCAATTTAGTTCCTGTCGGCCCAATTGACGGCGGAAGGATGCTCCAGCTTGTTTTCAGGAAGATTTTAAAGAAGAAAGGCGACAAGTATTTCAAAGCAATTTCAATGATAATGCTTATTGTGATTGTAGCAAATCTGCTGATTGGGTTTGCGAAGTGATTATTTAATAAAAATCCTCAGAAATAATTGTTTCACTTATTTCTTCTTCGTCTTCATTAGCTTGACAACATGCCAGACATAATAGATTACTGCAATAACAATTAACCCCAGAACAATCCAGTCAATAATGCTTGAGTATTTGTGGATTAAAATGTAATTCGAGCCAAGGTAAAATCCAAGATACAAAAGTACCGTGCCCCATATAAATGCGCCCGAAAAAGTATAGACTGAGAACTTGAACAGGTTCATTTTGCCTATTCCTGCGGGCAAAGAAATCAAATGCCTCACGACAGGGATGAATCTTGAGAAAAATATTGTCTTTGCCCCATGCCTTTTGAACCATTTCTCTGTCCATTTGAGCCTGTCTTCATCCAAAAGAACATAATGCCCTGCTTTCCTAACCAGCGGAATTCCCCCGTAATAGCCGATTGCGTAAGAAACCCAGCTTCCCAAAAGCGAAGCAACGCCTGCAAGCAAGGCAACAAGAATAAAATTTAATTTTCCCTGCGCAACAAGAAACCCTGCAAATGGCATTATTGCCTCAGAAGGGATTGGAACCATTGTGCTTTCAAGGAACATGAGAATTATTATCCCAGGATAGCCCATTGCAAGAACAACTGAATTTACCAAACCAATTATCTGCTCTATCAGGCTCATTTTGAATAGAATATATCTGCCTCCTTTAACTGTTCATGGCTTCCGATGTCAAACCACTGCTCGCTGAAAACATAGGCGTAAACATCCTTCTTGCTTATAAGATAAGTTATGAAGTCGCCGAGGTTGTCGGGCTTCATCTCCCTGAAGCATTTTTTCAGCTCCTCGACATCCTCTTTTTTAAGGATATAGCAGGCTGTGCTCACAAGCGTCGACTTCGGCTGCGCAGGCTTCTCTGCAAATTCAATAATTTTGTTGCTCTTGCCCAGCGCAAGAACGCCGAATCTTTTTGCCGCCTCCAGATCATTTATGTCCCTGGCAGCTATCGCAGAGCTGTTCTTCTTCATTGACAGCGCAGCCAGATTCCTGATGTCAAACTCGAACAGGTTGTCGCCTGCGATTATCAGCAAATCCTCTTTGATGTTCTCATTTGTAATCACAAAATTAATGTCCCCGACAGCTCCCAACCTGTCTTCATTCGACTTGGTGCCGTCGTTTATTATCTTGACTGGGACATTCGGCTTGTAGCTTCTTGACCACTCAAGAAAGCTTGGGTAATACCTGTCATTTGTAACTATCAAAATTTCATCTGCGCCTGCCCCCGCTATCTTTGCAATTATGTGCTCAACAATCGGCCTTCCGCCGACTTTTAGAAGCGGCTTTGGAAAATTAAGGGTGAGCGGATAAAGCCTTGTTGCGTATCCTGCTGCCAGAATCAGCGCCTTCATTTTATGGCATTCACCTTTTCCCTGACATATTCGTCGCTAATTACTTTCTTAATCAAATCCTTTGCTTTTGTGAATTTCCGCTCGACAACAGCGTAAATCCTGCCGTCCTTTTCAAATGTTATCTTATGTTTGGCCTTGAACAGCTTGACAAAATCATTTGAATTTGCAGGCGGACCCTCCCAGTTATATGTCTTCGGAATGTCTTTCTTGTCTGTTATGTACCAGAAAACTGCCTTTTTCTTCTTGTCCCAGTTCCAGCCAGAATCATGAAGCTTGAAATTGTTTATGACAAGCTGGTTTCTTATGTATGAATATGCTTTCAGAAGCTTTGAGCCGACAATGTCTTCCTTTCCCTCAAGCGCCTGAACATTTAGGAGTATGAGCTGCTTTGCATTTGCCCTTTTCTTTATCTCAGCCAGCGAGAATTTTTTCCTTTCAAAGAATTTTGCAGACGGATTTTTCAGGAATTCCTCTGCCTTCTCGATAAAAATATAAAAATTCTCATTTGACAGCGATGCTGCAGCGTTCCTGTTTGACTGGACTGGATCAACAAGAACCAGTGGGCTGTCTGTTTTTGACGGATTGAGCATCTCAATTGCTCTTCCTTTGTAAGTATTGTAGAAATCTATGACCTGCTTCGGGTTCCATTTTACTGCATTATTCAAAAGTTCCATGAAACCGCCGTAGTAAATAACAAGTATGTCAAGCACATGCCCTGAAAATCCCTTTACATATGACTCTGCGCCGTAAACTCCCTGCGCCTTGCAGAATGCCTTTGCCAGCCTTATCTGGTCAGCGAGCCCCTCCTTTTTTCCGAACTGGAATTTTACCCACTTGACATGCAGGGGGGAAGCATCGGTTATGTTAACGATTTCATGCGAAAATGAAATATTATAGACAGGTATAATCTCAAACATAAGATTTTTTGATTTTATCTGGAAATAATCACGCGAGCCATGCACCCTGTTGAACTTGAATTTATCCAGCGCCTTCTCCAGATAGTCTGCAAGCTTATCGCTTGGGTATTCCCTGCTGAACTTGACAAACAAATCAACATCATGGTCGCCTTTGAGGAAGGTTCCCTTTGCAATTGACCCGCCTGTGGCTGCTTCTGCATTTAATTTATGCATTTTGAGCCCGGAATTCAATTTAGCAAGAAATGAGTCAACTTCCTTCAGAACTGCCTTCTCGTTTGGCTTTAGTTTTCCAGCTACCTGTTTTAAATCCATACACACTTAAAAAGGAAGTTTGTATTTAAATATTTCGTATAAAAGTCGAAAATATTATAAATAAAACTCCAGAAAACACATACAAAGAGGCAAAATGGTAAGCGCAACAATAACATATTTAACTTTTCTTGCTGTTGTTCTGCTTATTGGGATTTTGTGCTCAATTGTATCAAAAAAATTCAGGCTGCCAAACATCCTTTTGCTTCTGGTGGTGGGGATTCTGCTGAATAGCATTAATTTCAATGGAAAACCGCTTGTCTACTTCCCGAATGAGATGGTTGCAGCAGTTTCAGTAATCGCAATCGCGATTATTGTTTTTGATTCTGCATCAAGGCTGAAGCTCAATGAGCTTGACACTCTCGACAAAAGGGCGCTTGAGCTTGCATTTGTATTCTTTTTGTTTGCAACAGTGATAATCTCAGCAGTAAGTTATTATTTTATTGGGCTTGGTCTTTTCTATTCAATTATCCTTGCTTCATTGATGGCAGGCACTGCAGCTGATGTTGCGCTTGACAAGGCGAAAAATCGGGCGCTGCACATTTTAAATGCAGAGGCTGTCATAAACACCCTGCTTGTCATGTTAATTCCGCTGATTGTGCTAAACATTGAGCAGACAACAGGAGCATTTACAGCTGAAAATCTTGCAAGCCAGCTTGTTCCGCTTCTTCAGCAGCTTGCAATAGGCATTGGCGCAGGTGTTTTGGTAGGCCTAATTACATTCAGGATTGCAAAAAAGAATTATTATGAATGGCTCTCGCCGATTATCCTGGTGGTGTCTGCCTTGCTTGCATATGTTCTTGCGGAAAATATCAACGGAAACCCTGTCCTGGCTGTCGCGACAACAGGGATATTCTTCGGACTCGTGAAGATAAAGGAAAAGAAAGAAATGATGTCATTCTCAGCTGTGTTCTCGCATCTGCTCATGATTCTTGTAATTATCATGGCTGGCCTGATTGTCAACATCGCGCCGAGCTGGAAAGTTATGCTGGATGCATTGGTTATTTACTTGATTGTCTGTGTTGTCAGGATAATATCAATCAAGGCAACTGCTGATGTCAGCAACAAGGAAGCTGTTTTCATGACTCTGAATGCGCCGAAAGGCGTTGCTGTCGCAGCTGTCATCCTCATTCTTTCAACAATGGCGCTTGATAATTTTGCAGCTGTAAGAGACACTGCGCTGATAGCGATGATTTATTCGCTGTTTGTTTCTTCAGTAACAATGATTTTCACGAAGCAGCTTGCCGGGAAACAATAAAATGACGCAAATTGCGATTTGCGGACATTTTAATTAATGAGGTTCGTTAAAATGATAAAAGTAGGGTCTGCGGGAAGTTCTGGATTGGGCAATTACGAGGGAGTCAGCCACTGCAAAGAGCTTGGGCTTGGGTGCCTGGAGGTTGAGTTCACCTACGGCGTCAGAATGGGGATTGATGAGGCGAAAAGAGTCGGCGAGCTTGCAAAAAAACTCGGGATTGCGCTGAGCGTCCACGGTCCTTATTACATTAATCTATGCTCAGCTGAAAAGGCAAAGGTTTCTGCTTCCAGAAGAAGAATACTGGAAAGCTGCGAACGGGCGCATTACCTTGGCGCAAAATATGTTGTTTTTCACGCGGCATTCTACGGCAAAAGAACAAAAGATGAATGCTATGAGATTGTGAAGGATGAAATTCTGAAACTGCAGAAGATGGTGAAGCACTTCAAATGGGATGTCATGCTTGCGCCTGAGACAACAGGCAAGGGAAGCCAGTTCGGCGACATTGACGAATTAGTCAAGCTTTCAAATGAAACCGGCTGCGCAGTCTGCATTGATTTCGCGCATTTGAAGGCGAGGAACAACGGCAAAATAGACTATGATGAAGTGATGCAGAAAGTGAACAAGATAAAGCACAAAACAGGTCATTTCTCAGGAATTGAGTGGACAGAGAAAGGCGAAAGAAGGCATCTGCTTACAAAGGAAAGCGAGATAAAGGAGCTTTTCAAATATCTGAAGAAATACAATGTCAGCATCAATATTGTGAATGAAAGCCCTGACCCATTCGGCGATGCTGTGAAGATGAAGAAAGCGCTGTGAGTATTATCTTTCACTAGTCAATCCTAAGCTTTTCATTACCATTTCTGTGTCTCTCAAGACAATAGGTATTTTATGATGCAAGGGTATATTATGATGCAAGCGAAATGATTTGTCATATTTTTTAATATCCTGTTCTAGTGAATAAGTTCTTTTCCTTATATCTATTGCTCCAATTGTAATTGAATCATTAGCAAGATACATGTCATTGCCAATTTTTATTGATGGTTTATATTCAATTTTTACAGCTCCAACCACAGAATCATTCTCCAAAAATACCCGCCCAATTTTTAGTTTATCACACTCATAATTCTTTTTGCCGCTTGGCTGTGCCAGAAACAATGAATGTATTGCTTTGTTTAGAACATCTTCAAAATCGCAGGCGTCATCTGCTCTCTCTACAAGATGTTTTGTTAATTTTTCTAAATCTGAAGCTAAATTGGCAACTTTAGGGTTCTTTGTCTTTTCGACCATGCCCTAACAAACAGGCAATAAAATATTTAAACCTTCTGTTCGTCACTACAATCAGACTAAACTGCATAACAAAAACCTTTTTAAACTCCATATATTCTTTTTAAGATATGCAAAAGATAGTATTGGACACGAACTTCCTGCTCATACCTGGGCAGTTTAAGCTGGATATTTTCACTGAAATAGACAGAATATGCAACTTCGAATACCAGCTTTGCGTAGTGGATAAAACCATAGATGAACTTAAAAGCATTGTTAAAAAGCAGAAAGGAAAGGATAAGGCAGCTGCAAAGCTGGCTCTTCAGCTCTTAAAAAGGAAAGGTTTAAAAATCCTTCCAACTCCAGCCGGAATAGGGGTTGACGAATCGCTTATAAGCCTAAAAGGCTGTATAATCGCGACCCAGGACGCTGAGCTCAAAAGAAAGCTTGGAGCAAGGCGCATTGTTATGGTTGGAAAAAAGCATTTGAGGCTGATATAATGTTTTACAAAACAGAAGTAAAAGACCACATAAGGGTGACTCCTGAATTATTTGCCCTGCCTATTGAAGAGGCAGTTGCGAAGAAGATAAGGGAAAAATTTGAAGGTCATGTCTCGCAGGAGCTTGGCATTGTGATAGATGTTCTGAATGTCAAGGAGGTCGGCGAAGGTTCGATACTCCCTGGCGACGGCTCGTATTTTTATGATACTGATTTCGAGCTTCTGGTTTACAAGCCGGAACTGCACGAAGTTATCTACGGAAAGATAAAAGATATTGCTGATTTCGGCGCATTCATGACAATTGGGCCGATTGAAGCCATGGTTCACGTGAGCCAGTCAATGGATGATTATGTAAGTTTCAGCAAGGACAAGGTTCTTGTTGGAAGGGAGACAAAAAGGACGTTAAAGATTGGGGACTTGTGCAAGGCAAGGGTTGTTGCAATCAGCATGAAAGACCCGGCAAGCCCAAAAATAAATCTTACAATGAGACAGCCTGGCCTGGGAAAAATTGAGTGGATTGCCGAGGATTTCCAAAAAGAGGAAAAGAAACTGGAGAAAAAACCGGCAAAGAAAGGCAAGGATAAGGAGAAAAAATGATGCAAATCTGCGATTTGCAGCATTTTAACTCACGAGGTTCGTTAAAATGAAAAAGAGAGCATGCAAGAACTGCAAGATTCTGACAGAAGCAAATGAATGCCCAATATGCAAGAGCACTGACCTGGTTGCAAACTGGAAAGGCAGGGTTGCTATCCTGGACGCAAAAAAGTCATTCATAGCAAAGAAGGCAGGATTCAAAACAGAAGGGGAGTTTGCAATAAAAGTAAGGTGATTCTATGAAGCTTGAAATCAAGGAAACAAAGGAAGTGCCGTTGCTGTCGAGGACAAGAGTCACGCTGCTGGCAGACTTCCAGGGTCCGACTCCGTCAAGGGAGTCCCTAAGAAAGGATATCTCAAAGCAGCTCAGCAAGGAAGAAAAATTAATCATAATTAAGCACATTTACACTAAATTCGGAAAAGCAGGCGCAAAGATAATTGCGAATGTCTACAAGAATGAGGATGAGCTTAATAGCTTTGAAGAGAAAGTAATGATCAAGAAGCATGTTAAAGAAGAGAAGAAGCCTGCAGAAGGCGCAGAAACTCAGCCAGAGGCGCCTAAGGAAGAAGCCAAGACTGAAGCAAAAGAGGAGAAAAAGGCCGAAGAAAAGCCTGCTGAAGTGAAAACTGAGAAAAAACCAGCAGAAGCGAAAACTGATGCTCCTAAACCAAAGGCAGAGAAGCCGAAAAAAGAAGCAAAATCAAAGGAAGGTAACTAAGAATGGGCAAGAAAAGAAAACCAAAGGAACGAAAGGGAAAGATGAAGAGAAAGCCGAAGAAGCAGTACAAGCTTAACAAATTCTATGAAATAAAAGAAGGAAAGATATCAAGAAAATCAAAATTCTGCCCAAAATGCGGCGACGGAACATTCCTGGCAGAACACAAGGACAGGGTATACTGCGGAAAGTGCGGGTACACTGAGATGAAGAAAAGATAGGATTATACTTTAACTTCTTCTTTATTTTGTTTTAATCTGCCATATTCAAGAAGAAGGGTTATTGAAGCAAATATTGAAGTTACTGATTCTTGAAATTCAGGGCCGCAGTGACTCCCTAAAGCGTAGCTTAGTCCAGTAAAATAAGCAAAACTATTCCTGAGGCCTTTTTTTTGGTCTTTAGGACCTAAAAGAGCAACAAGCGGCGCAACCATGGCTGAGTACTCCCATATCGCAACGCCTAATTCCGACAAGTTTTCAAACAACACATAGGGATAGCCTACAGCCGCACCACAACCCATTGCTAAAACAAGATCTCCATAATCACTTATTAATTTTTTAAACACACCTTTTTCAGGAGTTATGGATTTTGGTAAATTATCTTCAATAAGATTGTCAATGGATGATTCATCAGACATAAACAAGTTATTTATTTAGAACTATTTAAATTTTACTCCCCGCTCTGCATAACAAGCAAATCTTCTGTTGTTAATTTCTCTCCCTTAGATATCTTCTCTTCAACAAGCCTCTTCTTCTCATCGAGAAGGCTTCTTGACGGCTGCTTTCTTGCAGGCTCTTCGCCGTCTATCTTTTCAGACACGTCCTTCAATTCAAATAGCTTTTCCTTCAGCTTTGAATTGACATCACCCATCAGGTCTCTCTGCTTCTGGTGCTCTTCAGAAATCTTGTTGAGATTGTCCCTTAAAGAATCAAGATCTTTTGAAAGCTTGATGACTTTCTCATGGTTAAGCTGGCTTTCCTTCGCATCTGCCTGAAGCTGCTTGTGCAGGGCATCAGCCTCGTTCTTAAGCAAGTCTGTGTCTTTTGAAAGCGCCCGTTTTTCATTTATCATATCAACCATGCCCTTGGCATTCTTGAGGATTTTCTTCTTTTCGTTTATCTCCTTCATTAATATCTTCTCTTTATCTATCGAATGAACCTCTGTCTCAATTTTTCTCTCAAGCTGTTCAACCTGCTTTTTTATGAAAGAAAGGTTTTTAACGTCCTGCTTCTTCTTCATTTCGTCGAGACTGGCGTTTATTTTCTTGATTTTCTCTATGTTTTCCTTTATCTTCTTGTTGAGCTCCTCTCTCTTAATCTTCATCTGTTTTACATTTGAAGTTAATTTGTCCCTAGATTCCTTAGAAGTCTTCAACTCTTCGATGAACTTTGTCAGGTTAGCCCTCAGCGTTTCCTTTTCCCTGAAGAATTTCTCCTTCTGCTCGTTGACACTATTCAGCGCTTTTCTAAGCTCAGATATTTCCTGATTTATCTCCTTGCTCTTTTTCAGCAATTGCTTCATTCATCTCACGGGTTAAATCCATAAAAATCATTTATGGATTTTTAGGGTGCTCAGAAATGGGCGTCCCATTTCTGACATAAAAAATATTCAGCCAAACAGGGAGCCTAGCCCTGCAGCTGCTTCTTCTGCTGATTTCTTTTCATCTTCCTTCTTAGCTTCAGGCTTCTTATCTTCCTTGGCTGCCGGAGCTGCTGCAACCTGCGCAACTGCTGCCTTCTTTACAGCCTCGTCTATGTTGACGCCTTCAAGGGAAGCAACGAGTGCTTTTATCCTTGTCTCATCAACATGTATGCCTGCTGCCTCGAGCACTTTCTTCACAGAAGGCTCGTCTATCTTTTTCCCCGCCTTGTGAAGCAACATTGCTGCATAGACGTATTCCATATTGTTTACCTCCTAAACATCAAAAATCCTTATGGATTTTTGTGCGCAAAAACTCCTAAGGAGTTTTTTGCGTATTAATCTCTGTCTTCAAGGCCAATGCATAGGCATTTGCCCTTGAAATCATTTCCTCTATTATTTCTTTTGTTATGATTCCCTGCTCCAAAGCCAATGCCCTTGCCTCGGATATTGCCTTTGAAAGCATTGAATTAATATCAATTGACAAAACATCTTTTTTGAAAATTATCCCTTCTTCATAAACAGCTGTCAGGTTCAGCCCGATTTCAATCGGCTCAACACCAAGCTTCATGAGAAGGCTTGCCGTTTTCATGTTGACTGGCTCGCCTGCCTTTGCAGCTGTGAAATCCTGCTTTATTGCAATTTTCCCGCCTTCTACTCCTGACTTTATCCCCATTGAAGTAAGCTCTCCAATCATTGGGCCCGGCGTAAACGGCGTCGGCCCTGCAGGAATAATCAGGTCATGCGGCGCAAGCTGTCCCGGCTTGATTGACGCAGATGACTTATTTTTGATTATAAGCTGGTAAAGCTTAAATGGATTTAGCTTTGTGAATATCAATGCTGGAATTCCTGTAAGGCACTGCTCAATTTCAGAAATGTTATTTTTCTTTTCTTTTATTGCCTCAATCGCAAGCTTCATCAGGCGCTTCTTTGTCACAAGAATCTTCAAATCATTCTTTGTGTTGTTTCTTATCTTCTGGAGCTGAGCGCCCGGCAGGCCCGACATGTCTACTATTGCTATTACAGGCCAGTCCATAAGAAGCTTCTCTATTTCTTTTGTCTGCTTCTTCTTCTTTTCTGATACGTGCGCTTTTGGTTTCATTGTAGCTTCACCGGTTTGCCCATTGTCAGCTTTATGTAGATTGAATGCAAGTTGTTCTTTCCCTGGATAAGTTTTGCCTCAAGCTGATTGATTACATCAATTATGTTTTCAGCAACAGCATCATCCTTTGAATCCTCTTTTCCAACACAGCACTGGATTATTAGCTGCGTCTTTGCTATGATTTTCTGCGTCAGCTGAAGCTTGTCATAAAGCGGTTTTAATGCAGCCTTTGGCGGGACAACGCATCCTGCCTTTGGGTTTGGCATCTTTCCCTTCGGGCCAAGCACTTTTCCAAATGCTGTTGCGACCTTCGGCATTATGTTTGCCTGCGCTATGAAGAAATCATGGGTTCTTGCAAGTTTTTTTGCAATCTTCTTGTCCTTTGCGTATTTGTCAAAATCATCCTGCATGATTGTCTCGTCGCAGACTTTTTTTGCCTCGTCTGCCAGTTCAGGCCCGACCAATGCGCAGATTTTCCTCTTATTTCCGACATCGTGGCGAAGCGTTGCAAAGAACTCAACCTGATGCTCAGGCTTCTTCAAATCAAGATCTTTTAGGTTTATAATTAGGTCAACTGTCTGCTTGAAATTCCTTTTCTTAGAAGCAGCCTTAATTTCCTTCAATGCCTTTAGTACTTGTTCTTTATCCATAAATATCCTCCTATCATAGATAGTGTTAGCGGATTTATGTTTGGGGAGAGGGGTTATTTATAAAGGTAATTATTTTGAATATTGGAAATAAGTAAGCTAATATTACATATTAAATTAAAATCCGCTTAAAAATAAGATATCACAATTATTCCGATAATCATCAGGGAGATTGCAAGATACTGCGATGTGCGAAGCCTTTCTTTATATACAAATTTGCCATATAATGTGCTTATCAATGGGCTTGAAAATGTTAATGCTGCGACAATGCTGACATCAAATAATTTTATCCCCAAATTAAAGAATATGCTGCCGATTGATACAAAAAGGGACGAAAGAAATATATAAAATAAAATCTTTCTTTTATGAATTTTAAAGCCTGTTTTTGAAATCGCAAGGTTTATGCCGCTTAAAATCATAATACCAGATTCTATGATAAGCGACGTCAGGATTGGTCCTAGAACACTCACAGGGATTTTCATTAGAAAATACATAATCCCCCATAGCAAGCATGTGATTAAGGCAAAAGGTACACCACTTGACAGGCTGAACAAAGAAGAATTTTTAAAATCTTTAAAATCTATTGAAATCAGCATAATTCCCAGGATTATCAAAACAATGGAAAATACCTGAGGCAAGGTTAATGATTCCTTGAAGAAAATAATTGAAAACAGAACAGTAAAGATAACCGAAGAAGAGGAGATTGTGGTTATAATGCCCACCTTTCCTGATTTTAATGCCTTGTAGAAGGTAAATAGCGGAATATACCCGATAAACGAGATAACAAATGCAATTAAGATATAAGTTAATGAAAATGTTGTTTCTGGTAAAAAGAATATCAATGTTATGAATATCATCAGAGTTGAAAAAAGTGTTCTAAAGAATATAACTTTTCTATTTTCGACAGCTCTTGCCGGCACTTGTATGATTGCGTTGCCTATGCCAAATCCAAACATTGCAATTAAACCAAGAATAATTCCTAATGAGATATTCATTTTTATTGTTTATGAGACCTGTTATTTATACCTTTTGGAGAGGTGTGTTTAATTTTAAATCAATGCGCCTCATACCTCAGAATAGCAGCAATCCCGCCCATCTCCCTAAGCTGGACGCCTTCCCTTGTATCTATGCTTATGAAATGTATGGCTGAGCCCTTCCTCTCTGCAATCTCCTCAAATTTGTCAGCCACTTCGTTCGACAAATCCTCTGAAATCAAAACTTTATCGACAATGCCCTGCTCCAAATCCTTCTCAACCTCTATCGGGCCGTATGTCACCATTCCCGGCTTCTTTGCGAGCAGTTCAAAAAAATTCTGCATAAGCTTCTTTTCAGTTGAAATCTCCTCGGCAGCCAATAAGTCCTGGCTTTTTTCCACAAGCTCCTGCAGTCCGAATTCGCCTGTGTAGCCCAAATCTTTTATGCCTATTATCTTTTTCTTGACTTCGGTTGTTATCTGCCCGCTCTCTATGAAATCAAATTTTGTCGGGCCCGGCCCGCCGACAATTATCCCTTTCAATTCTTTCATTCCAAGAAACTGCTCTTTCATGTATTCCGCTATCCTCCTGTAAAATTCCTTTGCAGCCAAATCTCTGTTCGCCTCGAAACGGCGCGCGCTTTGGCCGCCTGTTTTAAACTTTCCAGGAACATGTGAATGTGTTGAAACCAATGGAACTATTTTCTTTCCCTTGAGCAGTGCAATGTCGCCTTCCCTCCTGTCCATTACAACCAAACCATAGGTTTCTCTGTGCTCAAGCATCTCTTCAAGCGGGGCGAGAACAAACTCTTTGTCGCATCGATAGATTCGTATGTTCAGCGGAATAGGCGGCTCAATTGACCATACCTGGACATCTGTCTGGCCTTCTTTATCAGAGATATTTCCAGAGAAAGCTGCCAAGCCATTCAGCGGTGTTTTCTTGTAAATCTTCAGATGCTGAATCATCCTTTCAAGCGCAGCAATTACATTCTTTCTTGTGGAAGCTGACTTGATGTTCTCTGCTGTGCCCTGCTCCTGCTGAAGATGGCCTATAACCTTTACAATGTCATATCCCTGCGGGACAAAGACAGTAACCAGTTCAGTATGCCTGCCTCTATATTGCTTAAGCTCTTCCACTATTCTCTTCAGCTTTCTTCTGTGTTCAGGTTCCATAAGTATACTGAAAATCAAAGGTATTTATAAATATTAAGGGTTAAGCATATATGGAAACAATAGAAACTTTTAAATATAAACCCCTAATCCTGATATTCAGATTTATATTTTGGAGGGCATAATGGCTGAAATCATTGAAAAGAAGTTTGGTTCTGTAAAAAGATTCGGGCCAAGGTACGGCAAGCGTATAAAGGATAAGCTTGCAAAAGTCGAGCAGAAGCAGAAGATGCCGAACACATGCCCTTACTGCAAGAAGCCAACTGCTGAAAGAATTGCTGCAGGAATATGGCAGTGCAGCAAATGCAGGGCAAAATTTGCAGGCGGTGCATATTTCTTAGAGGAAAAAGTAACAAAAGCGGTTGCAGAGGAAAAAGAAACGCCAGTTGTGCTGAAAAGCAAGAAATCTGAAGAGGTAGTCTAAAATGCAGCGCAAATCTGATGGATTTGCTGGCATTTTTTACTCATGGAGGTCGTAAAAAATGGAATACAAATGCTTTTACTGTGATAAAAAGGTCAGCGATGAGTACTTAAGAAAGAAAATCAGATGCCCTTACTGCGGCAACAAGATACTTTACAAGCCTAGAGCAGTTTCAACAAAGATAAAGGCAAGATAATGCAAATCAGCGGATTTGCAAATTTTAACTCACGAGTTCGTTAAAATGAAGCTTGATGCAACGATAGATGTCGGCGGCGATGCTGAAAAGATTTACAAATGCTTCAAGCCAGAACTCATCAAAAAAGACCGCTCTGAATACACAATTAGGAAATCAAAGGGAAAAATCACATTCAAAGTAAAAGCTAAGGACCCGGTGGCGCTTAGGGCAACGCTTAACTCAATCACCCAGATGCTTACAATATTCGAAAAGATGAAGGAAATAAAATGAGTAATGAAAAACTTCAGCAGCTTCAGATTCTTGAGCAGGGTTTACAGCAACTTCTCATGCAGAAGCAGGCATTCCAGGCGCAGCTGATGGAAACCGAGTCTGCGCAGGAAGGCGCGAAATCAACAGAAGAGATATACAAAATAGTAGGCAACATTCTGATAAAGGCTAGAAAAGCTGATATTGAGAAAGAGCTCAGCGAAAAGAAGCAGATGCTTGATATAAGGATCAAGAACATAGAAAAACAGGAAGAGGCGACAAAGGAAAAGGTCAAGAGGCTGAGACAGGAAGTTCTAAAGACAATAGAGAAGAAGTGACTAAAATGCAGAGAGAGCAGGGGAATGTTATTGGAGTTATGGGTGCGTTGAAGGAGCTTTCAGAAGACAGCGAAGTGCCGAAGAATGTCAAGCTGAAGATAGAAGAGATGATTGAAGTTCTCAAAGAAGATGCTGACATTTCCATGAGAATCCATAAAATCCTGCAGAAGCTTGAAGATGTTGTTGAGGACAAGAACCTTCAGCCGTTCTCAAGGACGCAGATTTACAACCTGATTTCCACGCTGGAATCAGTCTCGCTTTAACGCTTTGTAAGGTATTTCTAAGATCTCTTTTTTGCTCGTCATTATCTTTATCTTGGTTCTGCCGACACTTATTATCCTGCCGCTTATGTTTCCAATTTTAAGCTCCTTTTTATTTGCGTATTTTTTCCTTAAATAGGCTCCGATTAAGAAATTCCTTATTGTGTCTGTGAACCCCAAGGTTATTGACAGCAGGATTAGGACTGCTGCTGCAATTGCCGCTGCAAAAAATGCAATTTTTTCCAGTCTGAGCTGGCTCAGCGCAATGAGCACTCCCCATAAATAGAAGAAAAATGCAGCAATTGTGCCTACAATCTTGCTTCCTGAAAATTCAACGCCAATCTTTTCAAGCAGATAGTCAAGGTTGAGCTCCTGAAGCACTCTTACTACAATCATCTGCACGAACCTGCCGACTATGAGGAAGATAAGGAAAGTTATTACAGCAAGCATTACATCATATGCAACATCAGCGATTTGCGAGAGCATGGGCTGTCGAATATCTGTTCATTTATAAGATTTTTGAAATTCAATGCAGTTAAATTTATATATGCTTATTTAAAATTTAATGTAATGGCATCAGAGCAGAGAATACAGGAGCTTGAAGCAGAGTTAAACAAGACTTCCTATAACAAGCGCACCCAGCATCACGTCGGCCTTATCAAGGCGCAGATTGCAAAGCTGAAGGAAAAGGTAGAGACGGCAGGTTCTGGAAAGGGAAAGGGGAAAGGATTTGGCGTGAAGAAGACCGGCGACGCAACTGTCATTCTTGTGGGCTATCCTTCCACGGGCAAATCAACGCTCCTTAACCAGCTGACAAGCGCAAAGTCAAAGGTTGCTGCATACGCTTTCACGACGCTTGACGCGATTCCGGGTGTCATTGAGTACAGGAACGCAAAGATACAGCTCGTTGATGTCCCCGGACTTGTAGCGGGCGCTGCAGCAGGGACAGGAAAAGGAAAAGAAGTTCTTTCAACAATAAGGATTGCTGACTTGTTGCTCATAATGATTGACGTACCCAACCCTGAAAAGCAGCTTGACGCAATTAAAAAAGAGATTTATGATTCAAACATGCGGCTTAATGAAAAAAAGCCAGATGTAAGGATAAAAAAACTTCCAAAAGGCGGATTGCAGGTTGCATCATCTGTAAAATTGACAAAAACAAATATAGAAACAATAAAGGCGATGCTCAAGGAGCTGAAGGTGAACAACGCAGAAGTGCTGATAAGGGAGGATATTACGCAGGACCAGCTAATTGACGCTGTTGAAGGGAACAGGCTTTACATCCCCGGGATTATTATCTTAAACAAAATAGATTTGATATCAGAAGAAGAAGTGAATAACCTGGCGAAAAAGCTTGACTGCATCCCAATCTCAGCAGACAGCAAAACAAACCTTGATTTCCTGAAGGAAAAAATATTTGAGAAGCTGAACTTTGCCAGCATCTACATGAAACGCGTAGGCAAGGCGCCTGACCTAAATGAGCCGCTGATAATGAATGGTGGGTGCACCATAAGGGATGTCTGCGAGAGAGTGCACCGCGAGTTTGTCTTAAAATTCAGATTCGCACGCGTCTGGGGAAAATCAGCCAAATTCCCGGGGCAGAGATTCATGCTTGACCATGTTCTGGAAGATAGGGATATAATTGAGATACATTTAAACTAAAGTTTTCAAATATTCGCTTTTGCTTAGCTTCTCTCTTTTAGCAAGCTTCTCAATCGCCTTGTCGAACCTGCTTCCGTACTGCGCTGCTTTCTTTTTTCTCCAGGCAAAATCGCCCAATCCAATCTCTTCTGCAACTTCCCTAAGAATCAGTTTATTGTCTTTGTTCAGCTTCAGCTTTCCAGGCACCTGCATCGCCAGCTTAATCAATTCCTTGTCAAGGAAAGGCGTTCGCAATTCAAACCCAAATTCCTTCGCAACTGCAACATCCCTTGTCAAGTCCCTCTCCCGCATCTGCTTCAGCCCGTTCCAGCACTCCTCATTCACATCCTTTACTTTCGTATGCCTTTCATAGCCTGCAAAAATCTCCTCTGAGCCAAGCCCTGAGAAAAAAATATTCTCGTCTGCTATTTCTTTTGCAGCAATCACAACAGAAGCCACTCCGACTTTCACGACATTCGGCCCGACAGTCTCAACTGCCTTCTTTATTATTTTTTCAGCCTCTTCCAAGCTTAGAATTCTTGTCTTTAATTTGAAATCAAAGAATTCCGCAACCTTATTCGCCTGCTCAACATCAGATGCGTTTTCCAATCCAACAGTATAGCAGGTAAAATCTGCCTTAAGCTGTTTGCAGATTAGCGCAATTAACGAAGAGTCAATTCCGCCTGAGAAAAGGATGCCAAATCTTTCATCTGGAGTCCTTTTCCTGACTGCTTCGATAACAGCTTCCTTAACCAGAAATTTTGCTTTCTGCTTGTCTTCAATGACTTCATCTGTTCTTAAACTTTCTATTATCTTTATCCATTCGCTCTCAGAAACAAGATTTCCTGATTTGATATAAAACTCATTTGTTGCCATAGACTTCAATAATCCTGTTGATTATGTTTGTAGTGGACTTGCCGTGCACAAGCGGAAGCAGCACAACCTTCCCGCCGTTCTTCTCAACAACATCCTTTTCAATTATCTGCTCCATTTTGTAGTCCCCGCCCTTTACATGGATGTCCGGCTTTATCGCGTCAAGCAGATTTCTCGGGTCCCTCTCAGAAAACTTTACAATGTAATCAACGAACTCGAGCGCAGAGAGCATCTCAGCTCTTTCGTCCTCCGGCATCAGCGGCCTTTTGTCGCCCTTGTACTGTTTTACAGAGGAGTCTGTGTTAAGCCCGATTATCAGAACATCGCCAAGCTTCTTTGCGTCTTTTAAATATCTGATATGCCCTATGTGAAGCACGTCAAAGCAGCCGTTTGTCGTGACTATCTTCTTGCCCTGCTTTTTCAACTCAGCTGCGATTTTCCTTATCTGTTCAATTGTTTTTATCTTCATGCTGCAATAAAAATAGAACGGGTTTATTAAACTTTCTTTGCAGTGAATGTCAGCACGCTTTCCTTGTGGCCCACCGGCGCATCAGACGGAATCAGAAGCCTTGTCGAGACATTGAATGAGTCAAAAGAAGTTCCGAATTGGAACAGGGAGCAGATGCTCTCTGATGTTGTAAAAATTTCAAAAGGTGTTATCTTGAATGTTCCTTTGCATGAATCCGCTTCTGTTACAATTCCCTTGACTTTTAATTCAGGATTTGTTCCGCCAATGAAAGCGGACGCGTTCTTGCTTGAAGTTATATTAACAGAAATGTTTACTGTCCCGTCGTTTTCAACATACATGTACTGCGGGCCATATGTCCATGTGCCATTGGTTGCGTTTGTCAATGAAGAATCAAGCACAGCAGATGGCTTGTCAGGATTTACCCTGCCTTCCCCGTATGCGATGTTGTACTTGACCATGATTGAGACTTCTGATGTTAGATTAATGGAGACGTTGCCTGAGGTTGAGCCGGTACCTTCACCGCCAAATCCGTCAAAGTGCTGGGCTTCGAATGTCAAAGTATTTGCTGAACACTGAACATTCTTGCAAATCGTAGTATTAGTGCAGTCTCCTCCAGTATTCGCCTGCGTCGCGACAATAATACCGTTCGCCATTATATCTGCCAAACTATTGTAAAAACCAGAACTGTGCCATAATTTGAATTCGCTGCAGGAGATGCCTGCGATTGTGACATTTGCCTTTGTGTTCAGCTCTGGCAGATTTGCTGAGTTCAGGCTTACAAATTTGCTGCCAAGGTAGAGATTCAATCCGTAGTTCCCAGTTAAATCAATAGTTGAATTGCTCCATTTGATTGCAGAATTGCTGTTAAACAAGTTTAATGTGTTGTTTTCCTTTGAAACATAGTAGTTTTCAATAGGAGAGCCGATTGTCAATGAGTTGATTGTGACATTGACGCCTTCTGGCACATATAATTGAATGTTGTTGTTGTAATTAAGCACGTTATCCCAAAGGATATTGCCTGAAGAAGTTATTCCTATAGCACCACCGTTATAGCTGAAGGTGTTTGAAGTTATTGTGTTGTTTGAACTTAGAACAAGAAGACCAGCTGCACTCATTCTTTCAATTATATTTGAAGAAATAAAATTGCCTTGTGAATCTGAGTATACGAAAATCCCATACCCATAACCTGTTGCGTTTATGATTGTATTGCCTGTTATGTTATTATTCTTATTTACCCCCCCCATCAGCCATATCCCAATACCCAAGGGGGCTATTGAATTGGTTATATAATTGTCACTAACGACACTATCTGCCCCGGAAACGAGAATGCCCAATGAACAATTATCCATGTTATTGCCAATTACCGTGGCATTTAAGACCTGTATGGCACTATAGGTATTCTTTATTGTGTTATCAATAATTGTGACTTTTGTGTTTGTGATGCTCGCGCAGGAAATGCCGTTGCCACTCATCCCGATTATTGTATTATTTATAATATGTATGTTTGAAGTAACATCGGAAAGTGAAAATCCATTACTCCCGCCATTCATATAATTATTTTTAATGATTGTGTTGTTTGTACCATATGCTAACCAAAAAGAGGGGATTATGTTGTTAAGAAAAGTGTTGCTTTCTATTATCCCGCCATTAGTGCCCCACACAGTTACAACACTACTAGTATCACCTAATTTTCCGCAGAACTCAAACGTGTTATTGATTATTGTTGGGTTGTCAGCACCATCAACATTAATTGGGTTCCAGAAATGCCTGAAATTGCAGTTTTTAATCGTAACGTCTTTAATACGGCTCGAAGGTTCTGAAGTAATGTGAAATCTTTCGTACGTGTCTTGTCCTATAAAAGTTGCGCCATTGCAATTGAGTATAATATTATCTGCAGAAATTGTCAATAAGTCAATTGGTCCCCAAGTTGGTGTGGTAAAATGGTAAGTGTAAGCCCCGCTGATTGTGTAAGTGCCTGATTCATTAATGTTGCAGGTATTGTCTGCTGTGTTGTTGATGGCATTGAAGCAAGCAGTTATTGTTTGATAATCGCAGCTAAGATGAGGACAAACAGTATAAGTTGCAGCAAACACGACAGGAACAGCAAGTAAAACCGCCAGAAATACCAGCAACCCTTTTTTCATATGCAAAAGGATATATAGATAGTATATAAATTTATCTATCATCCATAAGATTTAAAAATAAGGATTAAAACACATTACAAAGGTGATAATATGGCAGATGAAATGAACAAGGACGAACAAGTCGGATTTCACAAAGGCGCGCTCAGCACGCTTGCAAAGGAAAGGCAGGAAATGATGAAGATTTTGGGTATCGTAGAGCAGCTGATGCAGATGCATGTCAAGGCGCTGCAGGATTTGGGCGTTGACCTGACAAAAGAAATGGAAAAGACAAAGAAGGAAAAGAAGCCGATTGAAGATTTGCTTAACAAATGAAAAAAGAAAAAGCGCCTAAAAAGGCAAAGGAAGAAGTGAAGAAAGAGGAAGAGTTTGTCCTGAAGTTTGACAGAAGGCTTATTATTGCTTTTATAGTAATCGCTGTGGTTGCGCTTGCAATCTATCTTGTTGAAACAAAGCCGGGAACAGTAAAGCAGGGCGACACTGTTCTTGTCAACTATGCCTTAAAAGTCAACGGAACAGTTGTTGACACAAACATAAAGGAAATTGCAGAGCAGAGCGGGCTCAAGAAAAGCAGTTATGCGCCGCTGAACCTTACTGTCGGCACAGGCAAATTCATAAAAGGATTTGAGGATGCGCTTTACGGAATGAAAGAAGGTGAAAAAAAGACAGTAACCGTGCCTCCTGAGCTTGGCTACGGCAATTACGACCCAAAAAAGATTGTCGGTGTGAAGAACAGCGACCTTGAAAAGCAGGGCGTTAACGTCTCAAAACTTCAGGTAGGCATGCAGCTTGTATCCAAGACAAGCGGGATTTTAAGGATTATCAGCAAGACAAATGATTCTGTTTTCATTGACATGAACTCCCCGCTTGCAGGAAAAACAATGGTGTTTGAAATAGAGCTTCTAAAGATTAAAAAATGACACAAATTGCGATTTGCGGGCATTTTAACTCACGAGGTTCGTTAAAATGATACGATGCGTCATATTTGACTTTGACGACACATTGGAGGATTTCTGGACAACAAAGCGAAAGACGCATCTTGAGGTTGGAAAATACATTGAAAAGAAGTATGGTGTCAAAAAAGAAAAGTTTGCAGAGGAATTTGATGCAATTGACTATCATTTCACGCTTGCAGGGATTGGAAAAAATCCAAAATCCTATGACAGGGATCTGTGGTTCAGGTATTTTGCAAAAAACAGGATAAAAATAACTGAAAGCGAGATAAAGAAGCTGACGCAGATGTACTGGCGCGCTGTATTAAAATATGCAAGGCTTTATCCTGAGACAAAAACTGTCCTGAAAAAAATAAAACAGAAGAAAGCGATGATCACTGATTCAGATGGAACAAGGGAAATAAAAACAGCAAGGCTGAAAAAACTCGGAATCTACAATTCATTTGACATAATTCTCACAAGTGATGACACAGGGCAGAACAAGCCAAGCAGGAAATTCTACAATATTGTCTGCAAAAAGCTGAAAGTAAAGCCAGAAGAATGTGTCATGGTTGGTGACAAGCCAGAAGTGGATTTGAAGCTGGCAAAGAAGCTTGGCATGAAAACAGTCTGGATTGTGAAAGGCGACTGGGCATTGAAGAGAAAAAACAAGAAATTTGGCTATGTTGATTGCAGGATAAACAGCTTAAAACAGCTTTTAATCGTTCTATAGATTGTTTAAAACTTAATTACTTCAGAGTGGTATTTTTAGAAAGATTTATATACTAATTTAAAGATTTTTTAGTTTAAAATGGGGGATTTTGACTTTAAGCCGTATCTAGACTATCCTATCGCAAATATACTGATAGGTTCAGACCCTGATGCAGTAAAAGAAAAGATTGACCAGAAATTTATTGAATTGGTTGATGAAGAACTACATCAAACCTCAATCGATATTCTTATTCATTATATAACAAAAAATTCAGTAAAGCCATTGGAAGAGGAAGATGAAAAATTCCTGAGAGACGACCAAGTTTCAATGATTAAGTATCATGGACTGCTAAGAAGAATTACAGGCGGATTCTATGTCAAGCACTGCATAAACATGTACCGTGAAGCGCTTAGGCTTGGCTATGACTTGGTTACAGGGTGCGTTATCTCCTGGCATGATGGCGGAGAAGAATCTGCGTTCCAGCAGATAAGTGAAGCAGGGAATAAAGAAGACTATAACAAATTAATTGATTTGAAGTGCGGGGATATAACTGACATTCTGAGAAAAAATGCAAGAAAAGTCTATAATATAGAGAAAAAAGAAGATGAGCCTTTTTCCTTGATTATTGAAAGCAAGATTTACAAGATAGGCCAGGCATTGCGCGCAAATTTAAGGAGGGAAAACGAGCCCTATGACAAATCTGTCCGCAGGCTGTTCAATCCAAAAGAGGGAATTTTCAAGTTTGAGGATTTTATTGGCACTATCCAGATGATGAAGCTGGAGGCAACAGGAAACCAGCTGCTCCAGCTAAATAAAATTAAGGACATGATAGAAAAGGACCATGACACGCTGATTGTGAATAGCGTTGAAAGCTTTTACATGCTTCTTGGCGGCATTTACAGGAATGAAAATATAAAATTTGACATAAACCTGCTGAATGAAATTATCAGCAACTTCACGGGCAAGGTGCTTCTTGATGATATTATAAGAAAATGTATCCCAACGAAAAATCTTGACAGGAATGACAACACAGTTTCAATGTTCCCGGACAAAAGGAAGAACATCTTTGAAAAGGAATATCTTACTTCATTGGTTGAAGAAACAAGCAACGGAGACAAGAAAATGGCATGTAAGCTGAAAAAAATTGTCTGCGCCCCGCTTGAAAAAAACCCTGCACAGAATTTGCTCAATGTAATGTCCAATGAAAAGCAGCCAAGGAGTATCAAGCCAGACAAGCAAATTTACACACTTTTGAAAAACCTTCTCGTTCTCGGCTACGAAAAGGCATTCATAATGGAAAATATTAAGGTAAATGACGCAGATGTCCATGATTTCTCTGCGCTTAAGGAATCAAAACCAAGGCTTTACAACACAATAGAAATAATGGTCAGCAACAGTCTCAAGGAAATCAACCGCATGAAAAGAAAGTCAAGGGACTTCAGCAAGCTTGAGCAGACTCCTGCAAAGATAGACGGCGAAAGATATCTTGGCTGGTTCAAGGAGAGAAGAAGGACCCTGAAAAAACCCAAGATTGACGTGAATTTCAGCCAGGATCTTGCTGTCTTTGAAAGATTAATAAAAGATATTTGGGAAAAGCCGGATTACATACCTGAGGAACTGATAAAGAGCTAAAATGACAGAGTATGAAGAAAAAATAAAAGGAATGACATTTGATGAGGTTTTGTACAAGTCAGTTGCGCCGCTTATAAATCCGTTTGAATCGAAGGATCTGACAAAGGAAGAGATTGAAATAACTTCGCGCGTTCTTTCTGACAAGTATTCAAGAGGTACCAAGCTCCTGAATGCAATATTCATGGCTGGATTTGATAAGGTGGAAAAAAGCGGCGTACTGAAGAATGAACTAGCAATTTTTAACGAGCTTATGTCAGTGATACCTAGCGCTAAAACCAAAAGTCCTCAAAAAGAAGAAGAAGTCATGATCAGTAAGACTGTTTCCGAATATAAAAAGAAGATTATTCCTGCGAAGAGTCTGCTTGAATCGACATTAATAAACGAGGGGAACTATATTGTGCAGAGCCTCACTGGCGAAAAAAATAGGTATTTTGTAATGTCAAGGGTAAAGTCAATACCAAGAACTATACAAAAGATTACCTGGGAGATATTTGAGGATTACAGAACGCTTGAGGAGGAGGTTAAACGCGAGCACGGAAAAAGGAATGAAAAAGCATTTGCCCAAAAACTGGCAGACCATACTTCAAAGAAAAAGTACACAATTGTCGGCGACATTTTTGGCATAAAACAAATCTGCCCAGACTGCATCAAAAATAAAGGACATGCTGAAGATCCGCATAAGATCTGCGAAACTGCTGAAGGAAGGTTCCAAAAAACACTGAGTTACGCGGGGAATCTCAAGATTGTTGAATTCAAGGACGAAAGTAAAAAGGAACAACGAAAGGTAAAGACAATATCAAAGAAAAAGCTTGTAATAAAAGATTATGAAGACTTGCCAATCAGGCTGATGTTCAATTCGCTGAGCAGGGAGCTGCTTGACTATTACATACTTGCAGACAGCCACATCCATTATGTCAACAGAAGGCCGGCAAATATCAAAAATGCAATTAAAAACTGCATGTACAACGGTCTACTCTATGAAATAAACAGGAGCATTGAAACAAGGATTTTAGATATATTCAACTTCCTTAATCTGCCAGGATCCGCCGATTCTTCGGCACAAAGTTCAAGACCTTCCCGTCTTTTATCCTTGCTGCGCCGATGAAGTCACTCTTGAATCTGACTATTGCATAGCCTTCTGCATCTGTCTCTTTTTCCAGATCATATCCTTTCAGCCAGGTCCTGTATTCCTTCTCATTTATCTCAACAACATTCTTCTTCGCAATCGGGCCAATCAGCTGGCTTCCCTCAATCGAAAGCCTCACCTGCTCGTCCTTCAGTTCGCCGAAATACATCCCAATCACTTCAGTATTCAATTTTGACAGATCTAATTTCGCAATGTCCCTGCTCACGACATAAATCCTGTTGTTTGATGAAAGAAGAAACGCCAAATCAGTTTTGAAATCGCAGCCCCACTGATTCTTTATAATCTCCTTTATCTCTTTTATTTCCTTTGAATTAAGAATTTTGAGCTTCATATTCCCCAGACAGGATTCTTTTTCCTCATTATTTCTGCGATTTCCTTTATTGCCCTGACTTCATCTTCTGAAAGATATTCCCTCAGGTCCTTCAGCTTCCTGAAATGCTCCTCTGGAATCATTGAATACAAAATATCGCCTTCCTTGACCTGCCTTCCGATTGTCACGCCAGGCATTGCAAGCGCAATTCTCTGGCCTTTTGCAGCGCTTGAAACATTTTCCTTCTCAACCTGAATCTCCTTTATTGAAGATATTTTCTCGCCGTTCTTCATCAGCTGCATCCCCGTTGTGGCTGTCCCTTCAAGTATCTCGCAGCCGACAATCGCCGGATTGCTCTGCCTGAAAACATATCCTGAAAGCACCTGTATCTTGCACGGCCTTGTCAGCAATTCAACTGTGCCTGCCTCTATTCTCTTTCTCTCGTCCAACTGCCATTTCTCAAACTCCTCAATCAGCCTGTAGATGATTTTGTTTGTAAGAATCATGACTTTTGGAGACTGCTCTGCCTCAATTTCTACATTGAACCCGAGCACAACCGCATCAAGCGGATTTTTCTCATGGTTCGCCTCTGCCTCTGAAACATCCTTCTTGCTTATGTTGCCAATCATCGCTCTCTTGACTGGAATGTTTTTCGCTTTTAGCAGGTTTGACAATGCCTCAAGGCTTCCAAGCGTATCTGCTTTGATAACAATTCCATCCTGCTCAACCTCGACAAGGACTTCGCTGACTTCCTTCTGCACCTCTTCCTTTATTTTTTCAAGGTTTTGCTTTCCAACTGAAATGAGCGGCATTCCTGCTACAACCCCTTCAATGTTCGGCGCTGAAATCTTGACTCCTGTTGCAGCTGTCACTTCCCTTACTGACTCGAACCTTGTCTTTTTCTCGCGCATCTCTGCAAGAGGCATCGGCTCGAACAGCGCCCTTACTTTTGTCACAATCGGCTCCTGAAGCCCGCCTACAACAATCTGGTCATTCACTTTCAGGCAGCCGTCGTAAATGATTGTGTCCATTGTCTTTCCAAGGCCCTTCTCCTCCTTCACTTCAAGGATTGTGCCTTTTGCAGTCTCTGACTTGCATTTCAGCCTTTCGCCGAGATATTTCTGCGCCAATCCTGTTATTACCATGAGAAGCTCAGGAACACCTTCGCCTATCTTTGCTGAAGTGGGGACAATTGCAATTGTTTTTGTATAATCATCAACCCTGTCAAATCTTTCTGAATTAAGGCCGAGCTCTGCAAGCTTCTCGACAATCTTGTAAAGCTTTGTCTCAACCTCTGTTATCACGCTTTCTGTCTGCCCCTGTATGCTCTGCAGCACTGGATTGCCTGAAGACCGCCAGCCCTTGATTAAGTCAATCTTGTTTGCAGCGATTATGAAAGGAGTTTTGTAAGTCTTCAGTATCTCAACTGACTCAATTGTCTGTGGCATGAATCCCTCATTCATGTCAACAACAAGGATTGCAATGTCTGCCAGGTTTCCGCCTCTTTTCCTCAGGCTTGTGAACGCCTCATGCCCTGGCGTGTCTATGAATAATAGCCCTGGGATTGTGAATTTTATATTCAGCTTCTCAAGCAGAGGCCCGCAGATTTTTTTGATTGTATCTAATGGGATTATTGAAGCCCCGATTGCCTGCGTTATCCCGCCTGCTTCGCCAGCAACAACAGCGCTTCCTCTAATCTGGTCTAAAAGTTTCGTCTTTCCGTGGTCAACATGCCCAAGCACAGCACATATTGGGCTTCTTATTCGTTCCATAGGATATCAGAAAATGAGTTGTTTTTTAAAGCTTTTTGTGTTTGGGGCAGATGACAAAACAATATTTATATATTTCACATACCTCTCAATTTATTAAAATGTACACCTGCAAATCTAGCCGAGAGTTGACTGATGAACAGATGTTAGCTCTGGCCAGGGGTTTGAATTGCACTATTGGGTACCAGGCTAAAGTTAAGAACCAGGACAGATGGGATTATAAAATTGAGAAGAAGGAGTTAACTCCTCAAGACAAGCGACTTCTTTTAGAATTTGGTTTGCAGCCACTTTGGGGACCTAAAGGAGCCATAGATCCTAAAGGATTCCTAGATGACTGCGTTGAACAACAAACACAAAATAATAGTTAAAGTATTAACCAGATAGTTTTATATACAAATTATTGAATTTCTTATTGGAATGATAACCGAAGGGCTTGCCAAGATAAAAACATCAAAGAACGTGTTTTACAATCCAGTCATGAAGCTGAACAGGGACATTTCTGTTGTTTTATTGAATGCGCTGGGCAGGAAAATGACAATTGCTGACATAATGGCTGCGACAGGTGTCAGAAGCATTCGATTTCTGAAGGAAGTGAAAGGCGTCAAGGTTTTCATCAATGACAATTCAAAGGAAGCTGTAAAGCTGATAAAGCAAAATCTGAAGCTGAACAAAGTCAAGGCAACTGTTTCAAACGAAGAAGCAAGTCTTTTCCTGCTGAAAAACAAAGGATTTGATTACATTGACATTGACCCGTTCGGCACGCCGAATCCTTTTCTTGATTCAGCTGTTAAGAAGCTTTCGAGAGAGGGTGTTCTTGCAGTGACTTCAACAGACCCTGCTGCGCTTACAGGCACATATCCAAATTCCTGTAGGAGAAAATACTGGGCAGAGCCGTTGCATAATCATATGATGCACGAAGCTGCGCTCAGGATTCTAATAAGGAAGATTCAGTTGATTGGCGCACAGTACGACAAAGCGCTGATTCCGATATTTTCATTTTCAAAAGAGCATTATTTGAGAGTTTTCTTAAAGAATGAGAAAGGCAAGAAGAAAGTTGATGAAGTGCTGAAGAAGCACGGAATGTTTGAGAAGGCAGGCCCGATGTGGCTTGGCAATCTCTGGGACCCGAAGCTGACAGAGAGGATGCTTGATTTTTCTTCATATGACACAAGAAAATTCCTGGAGATGATTAACGAAGAGGCGAAGATAGATGCAGTCGGCTTCTTTTCAATACATTCGCTCTGCAAGAAGCTGAAAAGAAGCCAGACGCCGAAGATAGACGAAGTGATTGAGAATCTTAGGAAGAAAGGCTACAAAGCATCGAGAACTCATTTTCTTGGAGACGGAGTCAGGACAAACTGCACTAAAACGGCAGAATATATTTAGATAAAAATTTGTAGATTGTTTCTGCGCACTGGAATTCGTAACCCCTGTAGGCGCTGCATTCTTTTATTGTTGAATAATGGCAGTTCTTCCTGTAATCCTTGCATTTCGCTTTGCATATCTTTTCAAGGCTGTCCATTCTTTAAAAAATTCTTTTTTGATATAAATATATAATGTATATACATCGCTTTTAAATGCCCGAAAATACTATAGTCTGCTTGGTGGGAATAACATGAGAATAACAAAAATGTTCAGGAGGGGAAGCACAAATGAGCTGAACTTCTACTCTGACAAGGAAAGGGAACGCCTTTTGGACGAAGACGAGATAACGCCTGAAGAAGCGGGATTCATGCACGGATGGGAGAAAGGTGATTTTGAATAAAAAAGAGGCAATTTAGTATTTATTTCTTAGATTTTGTTTTATTCAACTCTTTGACCAAAGCATCAATATCTTTCGCGTTCATCCCGTGCGCCTTGCAGCCCATCTCAAGAGTTTCCATCTGCGCAACTGGACAGCCAACGCAGTGCAGCCCGTGCTTAAGCAGAGTTTCAGCTGCATTTGGATTCTTCATCAATATTTCCCTGAATGTCATTTTCTTGTTTATTTCCATGAAATTTCCTTCACTATCTGCCTGTTTATAACCTTTTCCCCTGATTCTGTGACGCTGAGAAGAACTGCCTTGTCTTTCTTGATTTTATACACAAGGCCAATCTGCTCCAATCTTGCAATTGGCTTCGACAGCGAAATTGATTTTTTGTAATGTCCTATCTCCTGCGTCAGGCTCTTCAGCTGGACCAAGTCGCCTGTTTCCTTCTGCATCTTGGAAAGCACAAGCAGAATCTTCTCCTCTGTGTCTGTCAGATCATAAGTCACTGCGATGCTTGCCTCCTTCTTAACTTCCTTCTTGTTCAGCAGGAATATAATCTGGTCAAGGATTGTGATGAACTGCTTGCCTTTTTCTGTTATGCTCAGTATTTTTCCGTTCTCGCCGTCATCTGAGACAATCAGCCCGTATTTTATAAGCACATTGACTGAATTCAGCTGGACTGGCCCAAGCGCCTCGTTTATAAATGAAAGCTCTAGAGAATATGATTTCTTGCTTATGACCTCGTTGTCATACAGTAGCTTCAATATGCGCACGGCACCCCTGTCTTTTAAAATCTCATATGCCATGCCAAAATCAAGTGGGTGCTTATATTTAAAATTTTGCCTCCACAGGCGCTTAAACGACAATCGGAACAATCGGAAATCTAATGACTATTGGTAAAATCGGAAGATTTATATATTTGGTCGTGCTCCACCTCTGGAAAGGCAAGGAAACGGCCATAAACGGTGACAAAAAACAATGGAAAAAGAGATAACATTCGCAAGCGTGCTCGAAAATCCCATCTACAAGGACAGGGATGTTTTGTTCTCGCTGAGGCCTCCAACAGGCTTCCTGCACAGAACAAAGCAGAAAAACGAGCTGGTTATGGAGCTTGCGCCTATACTGATGAAATCCGCTGTTTCGTGCGTGTTCGTTTACGGACCGCCTGGAACAGGAAAGACAGCGCTTTTGCTGGATTTGCTGGATGAGCTAGAGGGGGAGGCAAGGAAACGCAACATTGAACTGAAAAAGGCTTACGTGAATTGCTCAGAGAACAGGACAGAAACATCTATTCTGCTGAGCACATTAAGTCAAGTTGACCCTGAAGGAAAATATCCAAAGATGGGGTGGAACAGGGCTAAGACAGTTGACGAGTTCAGCAAGGTGCTGAACAAGAAGGAGAACAAGAACGTACTTGTTATCCTGGATGAAGTTGATTACGCCTTGAGAGAATCAGGCGATGACATACTTTACAGGCTGAGCAGGATAAACAACCAGGTGAGCGCAAATACATCAACAATCATAATCTCAAATGATGTAAGGGTTTCAGATTACATAAAGCCAAAGACGCAGTCAGCGTTCGGCAGGGTCAAGGTAATATTCTCGCCGTACAATGCTGACGAGCTTTTCGACATAATAAACGAAAGAGTCAAGCTGGCTTTGAAGAAAGATACAGTTTCAGATTCAGTTATCAGGAAAATAGCGGAAATCGAAGCTCAACGGGGCGGTGACGCTCGAAGAGCCCTGGAGCTTGTTGATGCCTGCGCAAAGGCGGCAATCGCAAGGAAGAGAACCAAGATAACAATTGATCTTGTGGACTCTGCAGACAAGAGCCTAGAGGAGAACTCTGTCTTGAATGTGATTGCAAGCCTTCCAAAGCACCAGAAAATATTGTATTATGCAATATTGAAGAACGAAAAAGAAGGGCTTGAGATGGACGGCGTGGAGATTTACAGGAAATACCTGGAGCTCTGCCCGTCGTACAATGTCGAGCCGCTGACAGAGAGAAGGATAAGGTCATTTTTGGTGAACCTAAGTGAATCATCATTGATAAGCGCAGAAGTTGGCTGGCTGAAAAGCCTGGAAAAGAAGAGCAGGAAAGTATCTGTTCCGCTTGACAAGGCATTGAAGACAAAGGCAGTGAAGCTGTTGAGAGACAGCATTTAATCGGGAAGTCATGATCATACAGAACTAGCGATAGCTTTGTCAAAATGATGATACAGAACTAGCGATAGCTCTGTTAAAAAAGAGGTGAACGAAATGTTTAACTTAAGACTGGATGAATCGTACAACAGAAAGCCATTAACAGCAGTAAGGGGCACCGGATTAAGGGATACACTAGAAGATATTTTCAGCAAACTCGAGCTAAAATCAAGACCGCTGGAAGCTAAAGAGCTTGAAAATGTTGAAAGAAAAGTTAGGTTTGTCGTAGATTATGCGTTAAGTTATATTTTTGAACCGGCAAAAGAGATATGGAATCCTGAACTTTACAGCGGCGGTCATTTTGAAGACGTTGCTATATGCAGCATTCTGCTCGGACAAGCTTCTGGCATGGGAAGGAACGATCTGGCTGCACTCTCGCTTGCCGCAATATTCCACGATATCGGAAAGTACATGAACCTTGAAATGTACAGGAAGCATGGAAAATTCACGCCAGAAGAATGCGAGATAAAGAAAAAGCATCCATGGGACAGCTATATTCTGGTTGCAGATTCATTGAAAATTCTGCCGGAAAGAACTGCAATTAGCGTCATCGACGGCATTATTTACCACCATACCGATTTTAACGGATTTGGGTATCCGGGTTACAAAAACCCGCCTGAAGAGTCAAGGGTGATAAGGATTGCGGATTCCCTGGAGGCAATCACCACAAACAACAGGCCTTACAAAAAAATGAAAAATTGCGAAGAGGCTATCCAAGACTTGATTATGAACTCGGGAATAAAATATGATCCAAGGCTTGTGCAGATACTGACCAAGGGATACGACGCCACGAATGGGACAAATTATTCAGTTAATCTTCATGAAATACTGAACAGAGGGACGAACTAAAAATTTAATGCTCAAAACTCTAAGGAGTTTTGTTGGGGGTGGCTGCCCGTCCTTGAGGGCGGGCAGTTTTTTAATATGTACGCACAAGAAAATATCAGAAATAAAGTAGGCTTATGCTCCTGCCAAGGAATTGCCAATGTCAGTAAGAGGGCACTCTTTTTCACCTCAGTGCCCTTTTACTGGTTTTTAATTTTCAATTATTTGAAGGTGTTTGACATGAAGCTGTTTGCGTTCGTCGCAATCAGTTCGCTTTTGCTTTCGGTTTTAGGACATGGATGGGGGGTGCTTCATGAAATTTAATTTTATGGGTGTAAAAAATGGCGTCTTCAGCTGGAAGCAGGTTGAGGTTGAGGGCGGAAAGGTATTTTTCAGGGTCAAGAAAAGGCCATTTGTGGTGGTGAAGGAAAAATGAGCAGCGAAACAAATGTCATAAATGTTTATTTTGGCGCAAAAGAAAAAGAAATTACAGATTATGTTTCAAGAGGCGAGCAGGCAGTTGCCTGGAGAGGAAAGCTCTGTTCTGAAACTCTTGGGAACGCTGTTGTCGGGATTGCCAGCAGCAGGGGAATAGGCCTTGCAAACATAAACAATGTTGCTGAGATTGGCGAGCTGATAAGGCAGATACAGGGAAGCGCTAAAATAATCGGGCCGGAAAAAAGTGTTGAAGAGGCAAGAAAATATCTTGTAGGAATTGGAATTAAGGTTGATTACGTGTTTCCTTCAGAAGGCTATGTGACACTTGATGCAAAGACAGGATGTGTAAAAGTTGACGAGCCAAGCATAACTTATTTAACCAAGCCCTCTAGAAGCGCTTATAACTTCAACTGACTGGACGCCTTCAATTGTTTTTATTTTTTCTTCAAGGGGCTCTGTGTCCCCGCCTTTTTCATCAACAGAAAAAGTCAGCTTCAATGCTTTTAATCCAAATGCAACAGGCTCCTCTTCAAAGCGCATGAAAACTGCATTGAATTTCTCCAAATCTTTTTTTGCAGCTGAAAGAACTTCGCCCAAGTCCACATCGGGGCTCTCAGGCATTATGTTAAGAGTTATTACAACGCGGGCCATCTTAATTCGGACCTTCAAATCCGCATTCAGGGCATTTGTATTTTGCAGCAATTGCTCTGCAGTGCCCGCATCTTGTTATTTCATATTTCCCGCATTTGGGGCACATGAATCTAACTGCTCCAGAATCATTTGTTATCCTTTTCTTGCAGGATATACATGCTAATGGCTTTTCCATGGTATCTTGGGAAAGGGGGTGGTTTATAAAGGTTTCTGCAGAATATCTGTTGTATTCATTTTATGATAGTGATAAAAATATATAAACCAAATACTAATTTAATACTTAAGAGGGGGTAAAATAATGACAGAAGTTTCTCAAAAAGAGGCAGAGATACCGGCACCTCCATTGATTGCAGAAAAACCAGAGAAAAAAGGATTCTTCTCAAAGAAAGATTCAAATGAAATCCAGCTGAAGGAAAAAGAAAAGGCTTTGGCTGAAAAGGAAAAGATTCTTGCAAAAATCGAGAAAGAGATAGCTTCAAAAAAAATAAAGCTGAATGAGCAGGAAGATTACATTCTTACAAAAAAAGAGGCGACTGACAACAAGGAAAAGGCGCTGAATGAAAAGGAAAACGAGCTTGCCGACCTTAACAAAGAGCTTTCAAGACAGGTGAAAGACCTGGACAAGGATAAGGCGGGGCTTGTAAGGGAAATAGAAACTCTTGAAAAGAAAAGAGATGCCCTGAGGGCAACTGTCTATGAAACAGAGCAGTGGGCGAAGAAACTGAAGCGCGAGCTTGAAGACAAGGAGACGCTTTTCAGGGAAAAGGAAAGGCAGATTGGAAAAAAGGCAGAGGAGATTGCCAATAAGGAAGTAAAGATAACAAGGACTGACTTAAAGGATAAAGAAATTGAAATGGGCTTCAAGGCAAGGGAAAATGCTGTCCAGCTCGCTGAAAAAGAGTTTGAAAGAACAAGGAAGGAAGCAACTGACAACGTCAGGCTTCTCGAGCAGAAGCAGAAGGATTTGATGAATGATGTCATAAAGCTCAGCGCAGACAAAAGAAATGTTGAGCACAATGTGTTTGTCACCAGCAACGAGCTTGAAAAGCTCAAGATAGAGTATGAAACAAAGCTTAATGTTCTCAAAACAAACCAGCAGATTCTTGATGAAAAAGAGGATGAGATTGTAAAGAAGTTCAATGAAATAGAAAGCGACAGGAAAAGGATTGACTCCACTGAAAAAAAGCTTGTTGCTGACATTTCAAGGATTGAAAAAGACAAGAAAGAGCTTGATGAAAAAGAGGATGAGATAACAGGAATGTTCACAAAGTTTGAAACAGCGCAGAAGATGCTTAACAATAGGGAAAAAGAAGTCAGCAAAAGAGAGGAAAAGGTGAAGAAAGCCAAGGAATTGAAGGCAAACCTTCCGCTGCTTGAGAAGAAATACAGGCAACTGATGAGTGAAGTGCAGAAGAAGCAGAAAATAGTCAATAGGGCAGGCGACATTATGCAGAGGGAACGCGTGATAAAGGAAAAGGAAGGAAAGATTGAAGGCATAATGCAGGGCGTTGAGAAGGAAAAGGAAAAGGTTGACGAACTGAGCTTTAGGTCATACTTGAAAAATGAGTTAAAGAGATATGAGACAGATCTTACAGAGGAGAAGGGAATTGACGGGGACATCAGCTTTGCAGAAAGGCTTGTCGAAGAGGAGTCGCCTGAAGGCGTTGAGATTTATGAATTAATGGACAGGGCAAGGGAGGCTATGAAAGTCAGGAATGTGAAGGAAGCTAAGCAGATTTACGACCAGATAAAGAGCGCATATTCCCTTCTTAGAGGAATTGATGCGGAGCAGAAGAAGAAGATTTATTACGACGTCATTGGATTAAAGACAGACATTGAGTTAGCTGGGCTGGCTTGAGAATTCTAACATGAGAATAGAAAAAAAGGTTTGGCCTGAATATTTCAGGAAGATAAAAGAAGGAAAAAAGACATTTGAGATAAGGCTGGCTGATTTTAAATGCGCTTCTGGAGATGTTTTAGTTCTGAGGGAGTGGAATCCTAAGACGAAGAAGTACACAGGCAGAAGCATGAAGAAGAAAGTGACTTATGTGCTGAAGACAAAAGAACTTAAGTTCTGGCCCAAGAAGGACATTGAGAAATACGGGCTTCAGGTGATTGGGTTTAGATAGATTATTTCTTTTGAGAAACATAAATGCTGAATAGCGGAAATTTTGAGAATACTTCATAAGCTTTTGAATCGTATTTTTTAAATGCCGGAGTAGGTTTGCAGTCAATAAAATCTATCAATTCAAATCCTGCCTTCCTTAAATTTTTTAATTGCGTTCTGAATGTTTTATTATATGTTTTCATCAACATTCCCGGAACCATTTCCCATTCTGCAAGCCGTTCGTCCCATCCTCTGCCAAGAGCTATCTGTTTTCCTGTTTTCTTATCTACAAATTTTCCTATTCCTACAATTTTGAAGTTTTTATCTTCGTATACTTCTCTTGCTGAAGCAATAGGACTTTCATTGGAATAATAGAAAACTCCGCCTTTCTTCAGAACTCTTGAAATTTCTTTTAAAATAGGGATCAAGTCTTTAATATAATCTATACTAAGGCTTGCAGTAACTATATCAAATGAAGAATTTTTATAAGGCAATTTTGTCATAGAACCAACCTTAAACTTGACATTGGGGCAATTTTGTTTCGCCATTTCAATCATAGTCTGACTAAGATCGATGCCGCAGCATTTGGCGCCTTTGGAAATATAATGCTTAATATGAACCCCTGCGCCGCAGCCAACATCAAGCAATTTTTTGCCTTTGATGTTTCCAACAGCTTTTACCATGCAAGGAACTTCAAGAAATTCATTGTACACCCTGCTTTTATGCCTCTCTTCTCTTGTCCTTTGGTATTCTCTGCCGAACTTATTGTACATATTTTTTGTGTGCTTTTCAACATTCATGAGCATATAAGAATTATTATGTTATATAAAAGTATCGAAAGCCCAAAACATTTTCAAACACTTATTATCTTATTCTCCTCATCCACATTGAATTTCACATTCAGGAACTGCTCTGTTACGTAGATGTTTGTCAGCGTGTGCCTGGTTATCTCCGGCACCTTGATTCTGCCGCCGAACAACCCCAGAAACGGAATCAAATTATCCTCAAGGTGGCTGTCGACAGGTGCGCCTGACTTGATTTCCTTCGCCAAGTTATCAACAGCTTCCTTGCCAATCTCTTCAGACGGCTTGCCTTTCTCGCCCAATGCATCTGCCCCAATTCTTATTGGGTTGTCAAAGTCGATTTCATTGTCAGCGAATACTGCCCAAAGAGTTATGCCTGAGCCAGGCGAGAGTGTTTCGCAGTATTCTGAGATTATTTCAACCGGAACATTGTATTTCGAAAGCCCAAGCTTAGCTGCCTCTGCCTGCCTCTCAGCTACTTTGGCTTTCTCCAGCAGTTTTGATGCATGCGAAACACCTTTTATCTGCTGAAGCTTTCCCTGTTCAAGTAGATTTATCTTTTTCTGCTGTTTGAGATACTTATGAAAATCCTCAAATGAATCAAAATCCTTTAATTTGTACTTCGGCCTTATTGTCAATTCCAGCAATCCGCTGCCTTTCGGATGGTATCCTCTTCTCACAAGCTTGTAATCGATGCCTGCATATTTTTGCAGATGCGGAAGGAAGATATTGTAAAGGTAATCAACAGGCATTGACCAGTTCACATCTGTCCCGCCCCTTATCTGGATGTGTGTTGTTGCGTTTGAGAACATTGCCGGAATTAAAATTGACTGCAGAAGCAGGGTCACAGAGCCTGCTGTGCCGATGTCAATCTCAAGATTTTTTGCCTTTATCTTTCTCGGAATAAATTTTATGTGCGTTGATCCTATTTCAACATCTTCAATCTCTGCATCGCACAGCTCAGAAACAGCTTTAACGCAGTAAAGATGCTGGTGCTTCAATCCAGAATCACATCTTCCTTTCCTTATATTGTCAACTTCGAACCCTTTTCCAGTTATTGCAGAGAGCGCCAGCGCATTCCTTACAATCTGCCCTCCGCCTTCCATATATGCTCCGTCAAGCTTTATCATATATAAACTAAAAAACATTAACTTTATAAATTTTTATATCTCTTATTGGGAGCATGGCAGTAAAAGAATTGGTAGCTGAAGAGAGAATAAAGCAATTCCTAGAAGGTATAGAAGCAAAAATAGGCGCAGAAAACAAAAAATCATTTGTTCTGGGGGAAATAAAAGACTCAACAAAGGAAGACTATGATTGGTTTGACAGATTATGGCGGGACCCTCTGTACATGTGCAGGATAGAAAAAACTTTCAAGGAGCATCCGGAGATTTTTGAAAAGATCAAAAGCGAACTTGAAAAAAGACTGGACTATCTTTTCACTCTGATTGCCTACACTGATTCAGCCCGAAAGCCACATTATGAAGAGGTTAAGCCAACAAGAAAACCTGATTTTGAAGAGCTTAGTATGGGAACAGAAGAGCCTGCAACAGAAACATCAAAATTCACTATTCCCGCTGGCTTGAAAGAAAAACCAGCAAGCATTGATGGCACAATACTTGGAATGCAAAGAAGGAAAATAGAGAAAGCAGAAAAATCAGCGCAGGTAATTGTACTTGATGATCGCAGAAAACCGCAGAACCTGTCTCCGCAGTTAAAGCGCGAACTGTCATCATACGCCGGTTCTTTTTTAGGGGGGTGCATAGTCAAGTTTGAAGAGCAGAGGTCAGCAAAACAGATTACAAAGGAAAAAATCCTAACTGACCCTGAGCTTTTGCTGGGGTACATTTCCCAGATTTGGCTTGGCGAGCTTGAAAAAGGTGCCATTAAATTAAAAAGCGCGCTGATTGCCTACCGGGATGTTTTGAATGCCGAAAATTGTTATGAAGGAGACAGGAGCAAAATAGAAGAAATAGCAAATTTAGGAAAAGAAATTAGCAGCAGAATTTCAGATAAAATAAATAATGATTCTTCAAGAAAAGAAGTGTGCGACCCAGGGAAAATAAAGAACGAGTATTTGGATAATTTAATAAATGATTACCAGCAGGCAGCAAGTTTGGAAAAAGAAGAAAAGGGGCTGAAAGAAATAAGAGAGAAGATTGGTGAAACCATCATGGCAAAGATTAATGATGATATTACTACTCCTCTTGAAACCATAAAAAAGTTTGAGGATATTCTTAAGCGTGAAAAAGGGGATTTAACAACAACTGCTTGGATAAATAAGCTGAAACTAGATAAGCAGTTTGTGTACAATGTAGTAGAACTTGATGATAAAGGCCAGAAAAAAGAAGAGGGAGGTCAAAAAGATGAAAAAAGAGATATTAGTTTTTTTTATGGCAATAGTAATGACAATTAGTTCTCTTTCATTTGCAATTGCAGAGAATGAAAGCGTTGCTGTAAACCAAACATCAGACCAAAATGCAACAGACAGTATAAGTTGCAGCAAACACGACAGGAACAGCAAGCAGAACAGCCAGAAACACCAGCAACCCTTTTTTCATGCAGCTTAGAAATGTATTGGCATATATAAAATTAACTATCAGACCATATAAACTTTATCTTCATCAAGAACCACATGAAGATTGCCCTTTGTCGTCTTCTTCGGATTCTCTATCTTGACTGACTGGAACGTCTCCGGATGAATCACTTCAAGCCAAGGATAGCTTTTTGAAACAGTTGCCTCCAGTATCTGAAGCTTTTCGGGATTTATGCCTTTCAGCTCCACATTCACGCCCCTGCCTGTCCTCACATCCCTTCCAACCAGCCGTTTCCCAAGGTGTCTTATCCTTACAATGGTGGTGTCAAACCTAACTATGTCACCTGGCTTGAAATCCAGCGCCTTGAAAAAAACAGTAACTCGGTAAAGATCTTTTCCTGCGCTCTTGTCATAGCTGAACAGCTGCCTGCTTTTCTTCAGTGTTCCGCCAAACTTCTTCTTGAGTTCATTTCCAATCCTAAGTGCAAATTTGTTTGAAGAAATGTAAAGGTCGATGCCGTCCTTGTGCTTCTTTTCATTTGCAATGTTTATCTTATTCTTTACAAGTGTATCTATGACTAAGTTTAGCATTTCCTCGCTAAGGTTCCTCAGCTGGAGTGTTGCTTCGAAGTATTCAGATTGCATTTTGTTTGTTTTTTTCATTTTCAATCGAAAGCTTTTTAAGAGACTATATATCTTGAATCGTATATGGAATTTATAAAGCTATTGAAAAAGACCTGGCATTTCATCTGGGAAGACAATTCCATATGGAGCTGGCTGGTAAACATAGTTCTTGCATTTGTATTGATTAAATATCTAGTTTATCCGGGACTCGGGCTTTTGTTCGGCACATCGTTCCCGATTGTTGCAGTTGTCTCGACAAGCATGGAGCATGACTCAAATTTCAACGGCTGGTGGGAATCGCAGAAAGAGCTGTATGCAAATTTCAACATAACAAAAGAAGAATTTGCAGGGTTTAATTTTAAGAACGGCTTCAACAAGGGTGACATAATGATCCTTATCGGGAAAAAGCCTGAGAAGCTCGCAGTCGGAGACATTCTTGTTTACAAGGCAGGCAAGCCAGACCCGATAATCCACAGGATTGTTGCAAAGAAGAATGATAATGGGTTTTATGTTTTCCAGACAAAAGGCGACCATAACCTTGACCAGATAAAAAGCTACTGGCTTGATGAAACAGCTGTTCCTGAAAGTGCAGCAGTTGGCAAAGCAGTTTTGAGAATTCCATTGCTTGGCTGGGTGAAGATACTGTTTGTACAACTTTTGGGGCTGATACCATGATGTTCTGCCCGAAATGCGGTTCAATGCTGAAGCCTTTGAAAGAAGGCGCAAGAATTATGTGGGTATGCTCCTGCGGATACAGGACAACAGACGGCAAGATAGAGATAAGCGAGAAGATAAAGCCGAAGAAAGATATTGAAATTGTCGAGGAAAAGGCGGAAAGATTGCCAATTACAGAAGAGCAGTGCCCAAAATGCGGCAATGAAAAATCCTATTTCTGGACAAAGCAGACAAGGGCAGCTGACGAGCCGGAAACAAGGTTTTACAAGTGCGTGAAGTGCGGACACACATGGAGAGAGTATTCTTAATTAAGCGTATTGAAAAGGACGGAAGGCTGAAGGTAAAGGTAAAGCCGGACTGCAATTTCAATGCAATAACCGGATTCGATGACGAAGAAATAAGGGTTGACATTGCAGCGCCTGCTGACAAGGACAAGGCAAACAAGGAAGTCATCAAGTTCTTCTCAAAGCTTATTGGAAAGCAGGTGAGGATTGCGTCTGGATTGAGGTCAAAAGAAAAGGTTCTTGAGCTTATTTGAGCTTGTTTATCTTCATGTTCGGCTCTTTCATCTCAACATATTCTATTTTCGCCTCTCTGAATAATGGAAGGAACGATTTGTCAGCATAAGTTCCGTAGGTCACATATCTTTTTATTTTTGCGTTCACAATCATCTTTGCGCAGACATTGCACGGCGAATGCGTGCAGTAGATTGTTGCGCCTTTTGTATCTGCATTGTGCAGCCCCGCCTGAATTATTGCATTCTGCTCTGCGTGAATCGCCCTGCATATCTCATGCCTTGTGCCGGATGCGAGCTTCAGCTCATCTTTTATGCAGCCGCGCTCAAGGCAGTCCTTGATTCCTGCTGCTGCGCCGTTGTAACCTGTTGTAAGAAGGTGCTTGTCCCTGGCGATAACTGCGCCGATGTGATGCCTTCTGCAGGTTGAGCGCTCTGCGACAACAGAAGCGATTTTAAGAAAATATTCATCTATGCTTGGCCTTTTTATCTCGATTTCCTTAAGTTTTTTAAGAAGAAGTTCTGCCTTGCTGTTGAGCTCGTTCACTGTACTGTCATTCCTGATTAAAACAGGAGCCAGCTTCAGGCATTTCCCAACCTGCTGGCCAGATGCGTTTTCTCCCTTTCCCCTGTCCCTTGCATCAACTTTTTTGAAGGCGTCAAATGTCTTCGGGTCATTCTCCCTGTTCCTTGACTTCATCCTCTCGAATCTTGTTTTTTCAGGCGCATCGACAGCAACAAGAAAGAAATGAGGCAGTTTTTTCAGCTCAGCAATCTCAGCAGGGTTCCTGATTCCGTCAACCACAGCATCCATTAAGTTGTATTTGTTTATCCTCTCCAGAACGAGCTTCGCAAGCACACCTGGACCCTGCTCCTCCCTTAATTTGTTGCCCAGAGCCTGCAGGCTGTCCCTTGTAATCTCAATCTTTCTTTTTCTCGCCTCATCCCTTAATTCGTCTGAAAGCGACAGGTAGCCAAATCCTTTTTTCCTGAAGAATTCTGCAACTGTTCCTTTTCCAGAGCCAAGAGTTCCCGTAAGACCAATAATCATCTAAACACCCCAATAAAATCTTATTTTAACTCTGTATTTATGTTTTACTATTTTAAAATAGTTATTCTGCAGGATATAAATGCTTAAATAATTGGATTAAAAATTCCAGTGCAGATTGGGTGGTGTTTTGGATGAAAAAAATAGAAATTGATGATGATGAACTGATTGTCAACGCAACAACAATAAATGACGCATGGCACCAGTGCCTGCATGGAATTCTGAAGAATGGCAGCACTTACAAAGTGACGCGGGGCAGTTTCAAAGACCAGTTTAGGCTGGAAATATTATTCCCTCCAGTGTATATTTACATAAAACATCCTGATCAGGACATGGTGGCCACCATACCTGAAAACTCAACTCTTCCTCCTCCAACAGACAAGGCTGACATAGACGAATATTTTTCAAATTACCTGTTCAGCGACATAAAGAAGGAAAATGAACAGTACACATATGGCCAAAGGCTTGTAAATTGGAATGGTGTCAATCAAGTTCAGAATGTTATTAACATGTATAGAAACAGCGGATTTGGAACAAACCAGGCAACAATGGAAGTTGGAATACCAAGTGACATCCTGCTTCCTGACCCTCCGTGTCTGAGGATGATTGATACAAGAGTCAAAGATGGTGCGTTGCATTTTTTTGTCTACTTCAGGTCCTGGGATTTGTGGGGCGGATTCCCTGTGAATCTTGGAGGACTTGAACTTCTAAAGCAGTATATGGCCAATGAGATTGGTGTTAAAAACGGGAGATTGGCTGCATCAAGCAAAGGCCTGCACCTCTACGACCCCACCTGGACAACTGCTGTCGCGACAACAAAAATGGACTGGAAGGAATTCAGTGAGAGCGTTCTTAAAAGAAGCAACAACAATCCGGAGCTTGAAGCCAGGCTGCTGACAATGCATTGAAAATGACTCCACGACCGCTTTACATCATCCTCGACGGAATAGACTATTGCGGGAAAAGCACGCAGGTTCGTCTTCTCGAGTCGTACCTTAAATCCATCGGGCACAGGGTTGTTTGCCTGAAGGAGCCTGACCGCGAGGGTGAATACGGAAAAAGAATATATGAAATTCTTGAAACAGAAAATGACATTTACAAGAGCGCTGAATTGTGCTTTGACCTTTATCTCAAAGACAGAAAAGTAAACACTGAAAAAAGGGTTATTCCAAAATTAAATGAAGGAATTTCTGTCATACAGGACAGGGGAAAATACGCAACCCGCTGCTACCAGGCTGCGCAGGGAATTAACGAGAACAGAATAATCGAAGCCCACAAAGGTCTCCTTTTGCCTGATCTAGTTGTAATAATGCAGATAACAGTTGAAGAGTCAATGAGAAGGCGCGAAAGCGCAGGAAGAAATATTACTGCTGACATGTTTGAAAAAAAGCGCGAATTCCTTGAAAAGGTTGCCAAGAACTATGGCGGGCTGAGATGCGACTGGGAAGATGAAAACATTCTTTATGCTGATGGAATGCAGTCTGTTGAAGATGTTCACAGCCAGATAAAGACCTATGTCGGATTGATACATTAATTTCTCTATTGAGACTTATTCCTGCTTTTCTTCAAGAAACTCAGAAAGAGATTTGTTGTTCTTTATTGTCTCGTAGCTTATGTCCTTTGGCTTGTTGCCAACTGCCGCCTCTCTTTTTGTCATTAAAGCCATCTATTGGCTGTAATTCAAGTTAGTATTTAAGCATCATTAAGCTTAAAAGTATATTTTGAAGAGTGTATGCTATAACTATAATAAAAATAATGTTGATTTAAATTTTTTTTACTTGTGTATGGTGGCTTTTTCTATCATATATTTTGCACTAGATATTTTAAAAAATATAAATGTTTAAATAGGGGAGGTTATTACTTAATATAACTATATCTTGTGTATTTCAACGAAAACAACCACAAGATATTGTGGTTTAAGATGCAATGCCCCTACTGCCGAAAAAGCGAAACAAAGGTCGTCGACAAGAGAAATTCCGAGAATGAGATAAGGCGCAGGAGGGAGTGCCTGAGCTGCGCAAAAAGATTCACAACGCAGGAAAGGGTGAAGTGGCTCGACATCTGCGTAATGAAGCGCGATGGCGCGAAAGAGCCCTACAGCAGGGAGAAAATAATCAAGGGCATGCAGCTTGCCTGCGAAAAAAGGCCTGTGACAGCTGAAAAGATAAATCTGATTGCTGACTGCATCGAAGCGAGCATAAGGAAAAGGAAAGGCACGGAAATAAAAAGCAGCATAATCGGGGACATGGTCATGAAAAAGCTCATGGCGCTTGACCAGGTTGCCTACATGCGCTTCGCTTCTGTCTGCAAGTCATTTGACAATCCAAAGGAATTTGAGCAGGAAATTAAATTATTAAAAAAATAAAATTAAGAGGTGTTTTATGATGGAACAGATAACGACAAAGAAAGAAAGCACAGACTCTATTCTTTTTGTACAGACTTCTGACCAGCGCATCCTGAAATGGGACCCGCAGAGGATTGTTGATGCGCTTGTGAGGGAGACAGGCATAGACCCGAGGATTGCGCACATAATTGCCAAAGAAGTCGAGAATATGATTGCCAACACAAAGATAAGAAACATCACTGCGCCCTTGATCAGGGAGCTGACAAACGCAAAGCTTTTCGAATACGGGTTTGAAGACGTAAGAAGAAAGCACTCAAGGCTGGGATTTCCTGTTTACGACGTTGAAAACATAATAACTGCGCAGAACAAGGCAAACGCGAATGTCCCGCACGGGCCAGAAGCCACGAACATGACGCTGGCAGAGGGGATAAAGCAGGAATATGCATTGCTTAATGTTTTCTCGCTGGATGTTGCAGAGGCGCACATGCTGGGGCAGATTCATCTCCACGACCTCGGCATGATTGACAGGCCTTACTGCTCAGGCAACTCGATAGAATACGTCAAGAAATTCGGGCTTAACCTTCCTAATGCAATCTCAATTGCAGGCCCTGCAAAACATCCTTTTGTACTGCTTGGGCATCTGCTAAAGATGAGCGCATGCCTGCAGGGAAGCTTTGCAGGTGCAATCGGCTGGGACGCCCTGAATATTTTTGTCGCGCCTTACCTTAAAGGCATCGGCGACAGTGAGCTGAAGCAGCTTTCGCAGAATCTTATTTTTGAGTTTGCCCAGCAGGCAGTTGCAAGAGGGGGGCAGTCAATATTTTCTGACATAAACCTTTACTGGGAGATTCCGAAGCACTTTGCAGATGTAAAGGCAATAGGCCCCGGCGGCGTTTACACCGGGAATACATATTCTGATTACATTGATGAATCACAGCGGTTCATGAGCACGCTGATGGATGTCTACCTTGAAGGAGACAAGACAGGAAGGCCGTTCTTTTTCCCGAAGCCGGACATCCACATCACAGACAAATTCTTCAAGACAGACGGAAATGAGGAAATTCTGAACAAGATATGCGAGGTCGCGGCTGTGAAGGGAAACAGCTATTTTGTCATGGACAGAGGCGACACTGCAAAGATAAGCGAGTGCTGCAGGCTCGCATTCAAGCTGGAGGCGTCTGACCTGGAGGATGCAAAGCAGCCGTGGAAAATGAGATACAGCGCAATGCAGAACGTCACAATAAACCTTCCAAGAATAGGCTATGAATCATCAAGGGATGAGACAAGGATGTTTGAGATTATCACAGACAGGATGAAGCTTGTTGCAAAAGCGCATCAGCAGAAAAAGAAATTTATTGCCTCTATCCTTAACCTGGGCAGCAAAGGCCCGCTTAATCTTCTTGCAATGGAGCTTGACGGCGAGCCTTATTACAGGCTGAACAGGGCAACATTCCTGATTGGGATGCTGGGCCTGAACGAACTTGTGCAGTACATGACAGGCGAAGAGCTTCATCAGTCAGTCAAGGCGATGAAGTTCGGCCTGAAAGTTATAGCGCACATGAACAGGGAATGCGAGAAGCTGAAAGATGAGTTTGGGCTCAAGTTCGTGCTTGAACAGACCCCTGCTGAATCAACTGCATACAGGATGGCAAAGCTTGACTACAAAAGCTATGCACTGCAGACAAGCCAGGTAATCAAGGGGGACATAAGCACAAACAGCATTTACTACACAAATTCGACGCTGCTTAACATCTCAGAGCCGATAAACCCAATTGACAGGGTCAGGGATGAGGGGCTGTTCCATCCGCTCATAGAAGCAGGCGCAATATCGCACATTTGGCTTGGCGAATCCAGGCCAAGCACAGAATCAATTGCAAATTTTGTTGTAAAGTCATTCAAGAATACGCAGAATTCGCAGATAGCATTCAGCCCCGAGTTCACGAACTGCCTTGACTGCGGCAGGACAGCAAGAGGGATAAAGGAAAAATGCAGCTACTGCGGCTCCGTAAATGTCGACGGCATCACAAGGGTTACCGGTTATTTCTCAAAGACAAGCGGCTGGAACCAGGGAAAGATAGCTGAGCTGAAGGACAGGTACAGGAACCAGGGGTTTTTCACATGAAAATAAAGCTGTTCACGAAAAAAAACTGCCCAAAATGCCCTGCTGCAAAGGTACTCTGCGATGACCTGAAGGACCAGTGCCCCATTGAATATTTTGATATTGAGGAAAGGGACGGGCTTGCAGAGGCAAGCTTTTACACTGTGATGAGCACTCCGTCAATAATAATTGTGAATGACGAGCACGAAGTGATGGGCTTCAGGGGTGAAGTGCCGAAAAAGGAAGACATCTTGGTCGTACTGAATAATGGAAATAAAGGGCTTCATTGAAAATTCTCTTGTAGATTACGACGGGAAAATAAGCGCTGTCGTATTCCTGCCTAACTGCAACTTCAGGTGCGGCTTCTGCTTCAACCAGAAGCTTGTGCTTGAGCCGGAGACGCTTGAGACAGTCAGGTTAGAGAAAATCGAAGAGTACCTGAAGAGCCATTCTGATTTTGTTGACGCTGTTGTAATCACGGGCGGAGAGCCATGCATGCATCCTGAGCTTGCGGAGCTTTGCAGAAAATTCAAGAAGCTCGGGCTCTTTGTAAAAGTTGACACAAACGGCTCATTTCCCGGCGTTCTGAAAAAACTTGCAGAGGAAAACCTTGTTGATTACATTGCAATGGACATAAAAGGTCTTTTTGAGGATTATCCCAAGATAACAAATGCCGATGTTGACATTAAAAAATTAAGGGAAAGCGCCAGTTTCCTGATGAATGGGAAGATTCAATATGAATTCAGGATAACTGCTGTGCCAAAATTCGTCAACAGCGAAACAATTGAAAAAATCAGTCAGCTGCTGAAGGGCGCAAAGAAGGTGTGCCTGCAGCGGTTCAGGCCGGAGAACGCCATGGACAAAAAATTAAGGGACGCTAAATCCTACACTCTTGAGGAGTTGCAGGAGCTTGCTGAAATCCTGAAAAGATTTATAAAAGATGTTAGGATAAGAGGAGCCTAATGGCAAAAGTGATACACGAAAGAGAGAAATGCATAGGCTGCGGCGCCTGCACAGGAGTCTGCTCTGACTTTTTTGAGATGGGTGACGACGGCAAGTCCATGCTGAAGGGCGCGGTCCAGAAAGGCGAGAACTTCGAGCTTGAACTGAAAGACGCGGGCTGCTGCAAGGAAGCTGAAGCTGTCTGCCCTGTGCACTGCATCCATGTTAAATGAGCGCACTAAGAGGCGTTGGAAAATATCTCGGATGTATATTTTTCTGCATTTTTCTAGCGCTTGCTGTCATCCCATACGGGCTTTACAAGTTCACTGACTATGACCATCTGGCTCCGTTCTTTGCTGATGTGGTAAAAGAGCAGATGGGCGACAAGGTTAGTGCAGACCAGCTGGCGCTTATCAGGTCAGCACTTCTTATCTCATGCAAATTGGTTAACAGAGTGGAGTTTCCGCTTGAAAACCAGGAGATAGTTATTGACTGCGCCAAGGTAAAGGAAACAAATGCTTCTGAACTGCCTTCGCTTGTCGGAGTTGCGATGTTTGAAAATATTTATTACAAGGTATACAACTGCAATTTCATGAACTGCCTTAACAAGGCAGAAGGTCAGGAAAAATTTTTCCTTCTGATTTCAAAAAAAGCGCATGATTTCTATTTTAGGCTTGCGTGCTATCTTCTTGCCGGCATTGTCATGTCTTTGGCTATCCTCGTAATCTCCTCAAGAAGATGGTCAAAGCTAATTAACCCGGGCATCTGCATGGTTATTGTTGGATTGAATTATTTCTTCCTGAACTATTTCAAGACGCAGATGGGAGACGTCCCTGAACAGGTGTCTGAGATAATATTCAGCTCGTTCACATCAATTTTCCTGAAGCTTCTCATTAGCGGAGCTGTGCTGGCTGCCGTAGGAATAATTCTGCATTTGATTTCTAAGAAGAATGGTCAAAATCAACCAAAGATATAAGCTCATCTTTAACGACTTTCCCTGTTTCTGTGCTGATTTTGATGTTAAGTGTATTGAATGACTGAGTTATGAAGGTAATATTCCAAACCTGCCCCTCGTCAATGTTCTGCAGGATGATTATCTGCTTGAAAGGAACGTGCTGCCTGTACTTCTTCTCCTGAATTTCTTTTGCCGCTTTCAGCGCATCGTCAAGCCCGACTTTCACATTTGACATCTCAAGCTTCCTTATTTTTGCCTTCGGGTTTTTGTATGGCATTGCCTCGGGGATTGCTGTGATTTTTTTCCCGTCTATCACAAATGTGACTATTTTCTGCTCGGGCGTGCAGTAGCCTACCTGCACAATATCCTTATTCGGTTCATCCAGCATGAAGAAGACGTGCGCCAGGTAAAGATTCTTGTGCTTCTTGAACTCTGGACTCTTCTCTACACTTTCTATTTGTTCTTTGAGCATTTAGAATGAAAAAAGAGATGGATTTAAAAAAGTTTTGAAAAATCACAGCCTCCAAATTGTTTTTCCAAATCTGTGGATTGACTTGACCCTGTGCAGAGGTATGAATATTTCCTTTCCTTTCTCGTGCAGCGACAGAATGTTCTTTTCTATCTGCCTTATGTTTTTGGCGCTTATCTCTATGTCTTTCTTCTGTATATTATCATAATATTTTATGATAAATTCGTGTTTCCTCGGATGGACTGCAATTTTCTGAACAGCGCTCATTACTCCCCCTTCTATGCCTCCTAAAGGATCAAACTGCGCGAATATCAGCCCTGAGAATGTAAGTATCGCAAGCCCAACAAAGAGGTCAACCCATGGGCTTTGAAGTATCCACAAAGAGCCAACACCATCCCAAAGCCCCTTCCAAAAAAGAATGACTCCTGTTGCAGCAACTAATGACAGAAGAAAGTGCCTGTCTGTTTCCCTTAATTTGAATGCCATTTTCAACCTCGTTTTTATGTATAAGAATAAGGGAGTTTAAAAATGTTGCGTTGAATCAAAACTATAAACCCAAATATTTATTAATTACATTCTGTTACGTTAGAATATGGGTCTGCTAAACCATATCAGGAGAAAGGAGGGCGCTGCAAGGGGATTTATTGTTGCCAAGAACAAGCGCATTCCTTTATGGAACAAGCACCTGTCTGATTTCACCAGGAAAGAGGAATTGTCCAAGCTGTTCAATTTCAAGAATGTTGATGAAGCAGTGTCAAATTGGAATTCTACCATTAAAACGCTGGAGCAGGTAGAATCATTGGTCTCATCAGAGATAATAAGCATAGGAGAGGAAGAGAAGCTTGACAAAGAAATATTCAATGACATAAAAAAGCTCAAGACAAGGGACGAAATCCGCGCAATCAGCGAGAAATGGAAAACTGAAATCATCACGCAGGAAAAGCTGCTCGGCATTTTTCATGAAATCCATGATGTTCTCGAGGCAGAGCTGCATTTGATAAGAAAAATAAAAATGAAGCCTTCAAATGCAAAGGAGCTTTTGCTGGCGCTTTTCAATCTCATATTATTCAATGAAGCCCTGCTCTACAAGAATTTCCAGGAGCAGTATTTCTACGATACATCCAACCACCAAAAAATTTCAAATCTTGTAAGGGCCATACTGCTGGAAGAGGAGCTTAAGGAAGCGATTGAAACAGATGAAGAAATATTCGCCAAGCAGATGGCAAAACAGATGCAGCAGGACGAAACAAGGCGCAGGTACAGTGCGCTTGCGAAAGACATCTACAGCGAACTTGCACAGCTGGCTGGCGCGCCGCTTCCGAAGGAAGAGGATGTTTCCGAAGCAATTGAAAAGATGGAAGCGATTATGAAAGACGACGAAATCATGTATGGCATAATCAAAAAGCTGAGGCCGAGGTACGACGACAAGAAAATCAGGGTTGTGATGCTGGCTTTCAGGAAAGCGTATGATTTCGGCCACTTCATTGACTCTGACTTGGAAGAGGAGTTTGTCTGATTATCTCTTCTTTTCAGAAAAATATTTTACCACAGCTGTCCTTACACTGGCCCAGATTCTTCTGTTCTCTGGCCTATAATCCTCTATTTCCCAGCCAGGAACCTGCATGAATTTTATTGCAGTTAACTTAGGAATGTCATCAAAAAATGAAGATTCAGAGTAAAATGTGTCAAAAGCCCCTGCTTCGAGAAGGTCGGCTATATGCCCGTTGATGCTTATTGATCCTTTCTGACTTGAAATCCCTTTGGTTTCTCGTTCGTGATACAACTGCGTATGTTCTAATACACTATAAGATATATTTGCAGGCATGTTTTTTGCAATATAATTGATTAATTCTTCTGCTTCCTTTAGCTCCAATGGCTCAGGCAGTTTAATGGTAGTTAATTTTGCTATTTCGTCAATTGACATACAAAAGAGAAAGGCAGAAAAATATTTAAACCTATCTTTTAGTTAATAAACTATGAACCTCAAAAAACTGCTTGAGAGACAGCATTACGAGCTTGTGGGCAGGCATTCTGCTGTCAAAATCTGTGAATGGACAAAGCAGTCAATGAGGAATGAAGGATTCTGCTACAAGCAGAAGTTCTACGGCATCAATTCCCACAGATGCATTCAGATGACGCCTGCATTGAATTACTGCTCAAATTCCTGCATCTTCTGCTGGCGCCCACTTGAGTACAACTACGGCATCAAAATCAAGAAAGAGGACAGCCCGAAGAAAATTGTTGACAAATGCATCGAGGCGCAGGTCTGGAAGCTTGCCGGCTTCGGCGGAACAGACAAATCAGACAAGAAAAAGCTGGCAGAAAGCAAGAAGCCAATGCATTTCGCGATTTCATTGAGCGGGGAGCCGACAGTCTATTCAAAATTAAAAGAGCTGATAAAAGAGATTAACAAAAGAGGAATGACCTCTTTTGTTGTGACAAACGGAATGTTCCCAAACAAGCTGAAAGGGCTTAATCCTACACAGCTTTACATTTCAATCAATGCGCCGAATAAAAAATTATACAAAAAAATCTGCGCGCCTGTCTTTAAGGACTGCTGGAAAAGGCTGCTGAAAAGCCTGAAGGTGATGAAGGGGCTGAAAACAAGGAGAACATTGAGGATTACGCTGATTAAAAACCTAAACATGATTGAGCCGGAGAACTATGCCAAATTAATAAAAATTGCAGCGCCTGACTTTGTCGAGGTTAAATCCTACATGTGGGTGGGCGCATCGCAGAAAAGATTAAACATAAAAAACATGCCATTGCACAATGAAGTAAAAGAATTCGCAAAAAAAATCGGAAAACACTGCGGCTATAAAATTTTTGACGAGAAAAAAGAAAGCAGGGTTGTGCTGCTGATGACGAAAGATTTAAAAACCCGCAAAATTAAATTCTAAAAATGAAACGCGTCTTTATAGTCCATGGCTGGGGAGGTTATCCTAAAGAAGGGTGGTTTCCCTGGCTGAAGAAGGAGCTTGAGAAAAAAGGCTTTAAGGTTGAGATTCCGGCAATGCCTGAAACAGCTTATCCCAAAATAAACACCTGGGTTTCTCATTTAAAGAAAATCGTAGGAGCTGCTGATGAAGAAACTTTCTTTGTGGGGCACAGCATCGGCTGCCAGACAATTATGAGATATCTGGAAACAATCAAAAATAAAAAAATCGGAGGCGCTGTCCTCGTTGCAGGCTGGGTTCATCTGACAGATGCAGCGCTTGAAACTGATGAAGACAGGAAAATCGCAAAGCCCTGGCTGGAAACGCCAATTGACTGGAATGCAATAAAGAAGCACAGGTTTGCTGCAATATTCTCTGACGATGACCCTTTAATCCCGCTCAGTGACTCAAAAATCTTCAGGAGCAGGCTCGGGGCAAAGATAATCATTGAGAAAAACAAAAAACATTTCAGCGGAAGCGATAACATCACTGAATTAAAATCTGCGCTTGACGAATTGCTGGCTATTTCCTCCTGACAGACCTAATCCTGTTCTCAATTCCCTTTATCGGATGTATAGATATCAGCTTCAGGAAAACCTCTCCAACCTGGTGCTCCTTCTTTGCCCTTGGCTCTTTTATTGAAAACATGAAAAGCGAGGATATTGACCTCAGGAAAACAGCGATTGTGAACACAAATGGAATTCCTGAAAGGAAGAATGATGCATTGTCTGCAATGAAACCGCCGATTAAAGGCGCGACAATCATTGGGATTGATGTAATTGTCGAATAAACAGCCACGTTAACTGCCCGCTTCTGCGGTGAAAGGTCAAGAAGCAGATTAAAAATTGCCAAGTCAGCGCCTGCCCAGACAAGCCCTGACAGTATTTGCGCAGGAACAATAAGCCAGAGATTCTGCCTTGTTATGAACAGATAGATTAATGGGATAAGCGCTGTGCCGAACATTGATAATATTGCAACGGGCTTGTCGCCGTATTTATCGCTTATTCTGCCATACTGCGTCTGAATCACTATCCTTGCAAGTATGGAGATTGCAGTGGCAACCATGAAAAACGTGTAGCTCATGCCAAGATTGTCAAGCATGTAGACAGTAAAGAAAGGCGATGCTATCATTATTGCAAAATAGAAGAACGAAACAATGAAGACAAACTTTCTAAAATCGCCTTCAATTGAAAAAAATTCTCTGAGTGTATAGTGTGCATTGTCGCTGTAGCTCGGCTCTTTTATTCTCCAGAACACTGCCGCTGCAGCCAGCCCGAAAACAAGGCCTACAAAGAATATTGACGCAAAGCCGAACAAATTGTTTTTCGGGAACAAGTCAAGGTAAAAAGCCGCAACAATGCTTGTAATCATCATTGCAATCCATATAATCATATTTCTTTTTGCAAAGAACTTTCCCCTTAATTTTTCAGGAACAATGTCAGCTGCAAGCGATGTCCAGGCAGGGTCTGTAAGGTATTCTGAAAACTCTATTAGAAAGTAGAATATGACTGTAACAAATATCGGATGCTGCTTGAAGAAAATCGGAATCAGCGTGATTGGAAGCCAGAGGAATTTCGCCAGGATGTGCGCAGTGACGCATATTCCTTTCCTTGAATAGAACTCCACAAGCTTTGCGCCGATGAATTCTGACAGCACTATTGAGATGTATGGAATCGCAGACAAAAGCCCGATAACAACATTCGAAGCGCCCAGCGCAAAAGCAAACGCAATCAGGAATGCGCTTGTCAGCCCGTTATAGACTGCCCAGAGCGCCCCGTTAACAAAAAGATTTTTCTGGTTTTTGTTGTATTTCATATCTCTATTATCTTGCCCTCTGGCCCTGGATTAATTATTTTTGTTGAGCTAATTTTATCGCTTTTTCCAGCTGTTTCGTGTATGTGCCCGCAGATAAGCAGTTTTGGCTTTATTATTTTGATGAATTTATTGATTGACTCATTCCCAACATAATCATGCCATACCTTATCCAGCTTTGTCCCATAGGGCGGCGCGTGCGTGAACAAAATTACCTTGTCATTCTTTTTCAGGTGCTTCTTGAACCGCTTCGCCAGCCTCTCGAGCCTTTCGTCCTTCTGCGAGAATCCGCCGCCGCCATAGCCAAAGAAGACATACTTTCCAAAATGGTATGAGCGCTCGTGCATGTAAAGAACATTGCTAAAGGCAGAGCACACATCAGCCAGAAGGCCCTCATCCTCGTGGTTGCCTGGGATTATCAGGACTAATTTGTTTGCCTTGCTCAGCTTTGCGATTAATATCTCGAGGCCTTCCTGGAAAATCGACAAATCACCTGCGCACACCAGCACATCTGCCTTCTTTGATTTTTTAATCACGCTTTTCAGCGCAGACATGTTTCCATGGACATCAACGAATCCTAAAATCTTCATAGGGTAATGGAAAAATCACTTAAATATAAATAAAACGATACCACCATTAAATAGTAAAATTTATATAACCAAGCCAATTACCTTTTGGCTTGGGGTTTTAAAATGCAAATAGGAGACGAAATTCAAAACACAATTGAATATCTTGGCAGAAGGGGGGTTAAATCCCTGCTGACACCGACATTTGTTTTTGTTGATGAGCTGTGCCCGTACAATCCGGGGTTTTACGCAAGGCTAAACCAAAATCTAAAAAAAATTCTGACAAAGGGTGTTGACGAACAGCTCAGGGAGATATATGGTGAACAAAACATGCAAAAGCTTGAAAAAAAGATTTCCGAGCTCAAACTTCCAAAAGAGGTCTATACAGAAGATATCATTTTCTATCAACCATTCAAAAACATTGACCCTGGCTTCAGAAAAAGCGTAATAGTTGAAGAGGTCTGGCATTTTGTTGAAGCTGAAAAGAATGTCTGCTGCAAATTAATCTGCGAAGGCACTGCAAAATATGGGGCATATTTCAATACAGGCATTGAAATTTCAGGCAATAGGCTGTCCTGCTTTGATATTGTAAAAAGGGAGATGGAGAAAAATCATGTTAATGTATTCAAGGCTATGCTTGACCCTAATGTGAGAAAGAGGATTGAGGATAAGTTTGTCCAGAAGCTGAAGAAGGAAGGCATAGGTATGCTTCTGGAGTCTGCTGATGAGCTTTTGAGATTTTCTAGCTTTTAACCATTGTTATATATTAACTAAGTAGTGGTAAATACCAAAAGGTTTATAAACTTGATTCAGGTATAATAGTAGTGTGTTTTTTCACTAAAATGGATAAAAAAACAGATTATAAAGCAAAGATACTTGTAATGGATGATGATGAAATAATCATAAAAGCTATTGGAAGGATACTTAAAAATTTGGGATATCTCGGGGAATTTACATCAAACGGCGCTGAAGCAATAGAATTGTATAAAGAAGCCAGGAAATCAGACAAGCCTTTTGACCTTGTCATACTGGACTTAACTGTCCCAGGCGGCATGGGTGGCGAGAAAACATTAGAAAAACTGATTGAAATAGACCCTGGTGTCAAAGTGATGGTTTCAAGCGGTTATTCTGAAAATCCAGTAATGACTGATTTTAAAAAATATCATTTTAAAGGCGCTCTTGTCAAACCCTACACATTAAACGAGATGGAGGAGGCAATCACCCTGATATTGGAAGGAAAAAATGAATAAAAAACTAACTTATTCAGAACTGGAAAAAAGGATTCAGGAGCTGGAGGAAGCTGAAAAGGCATTGCAGAAAAATCTGACACTATATAATGGGCTTATTGAAACAACTAATACAGGTTTTGTAATTCTTGACCAAGAAGGCAAGGTCATTGATGCAAATCAGGAATATGTCCGTCTTTCTGGGCATAAGAATCTCAGCCAGATATATGGCAGAAGCGTAGTTGAATGGACAGCTGATTACGAAAAAGAAAAGAATGCCGAAGCTGTCGATAAATGTTTTAGAGAGGGCCAAATCAGAAATTTGAATATTGACTACATAAATGCTCAAGGCAAGATTACTCCAATTGAGATTAATGCGACTGTCATAAAAGTAGATGAAGTAACAAAGATTCTTACGCTGTGCCGTGACATCACCGAACGCAGGCAGGCGGAGGAGGCGCTGCGGGATTCCGAGGGAAGATTTAAAACTATTTTTGATAATGCAAACGACGGAATAATCCTGGTAGATAATGAGACCAAAAAATTTGATGACTGCAATAATGCAATCTGTCAAATGTTAGGTTATAGTCTTGAAGAGATTAAAAATTTAGGAGTTGCTGATATTCATCCCAAGGAAGATTTGCCCTATGTTATAGAGCAGTTTGAGAAACAGGCAAGAAGAGAGATTGCAGTGGCTAAAGATATTCCGGTAAAAAGAAAAGATGGCAGTGTTTTTTATTCAGACATAAACTCGACTCCGATAACACTGGCTGGAAAAACATATCTCTTAGGTCTCTTTAGGGATGTCACTGAACACAGGAAAGCTGAAGAGCAGAAGCTTAAAATGCAGAAACTTGAAGCCATTGGCAATCTTGCAGCAGGCATAGCCCATAATTTCAATAATGTGCTGGCAGGCATTCTGGGAAATATTTCCTGCATTAAAGAGCAATACAGTGATGATAAGGAATTATATGAAATAATAGAGGATGTAGAAAAAGCGTCCCTGCGGGGGAAAAATCTGGCCAGCCAATTAGTCACATTTGCAAGCGGAGGAGCGCCGATCAAAAAGATTGTGTCAATCGAGAAGCTAATTAAAGACTCTGCCAATTTTGCACTGAGCAGCTCTAATGTCAAGTATGAGTTTAATATTGCTGATAATCTTGGCCTGGTTAACATAGATGAAGGGCAGATAAGCAAGGTTATTGCCAATCTTGTGGAGAATGCGAACCAGGCAATGCCCGACGGAGGTGTGATTAATATTCAGGCTGAAAACATTTTATTTAAAAACAGAGAATATTCAGATTTACAAGAAGGAAGGTACATAAAAATCGCTGTTAAAGACCATGGAGTTGGCATTCCCAAAGATAAATTGTCTAAGATATTTGACCCTTTTTTCTCAACCAAAGAAGGAAGAACAGGAATTGGGCTTTCAACTGCATATTCCATAATTAAGAGGCATAACGGACAGATTGATGTGGAATCAGAGCCGGGAAAAGGCGCAATTTTTAATATTTATTTGCCTGTTTCATAATTTCTTATAACTGAAAAATAAGTAGTTAAGGCCAATTTCTAGAAAGATTTATATATTGCAGTATATACATTAGTCATTTAAGGGTGGTATATATGCATTCATTAAAGTCTATTTTAATCAAGCCTGTTTTAATTGCTGCAACACTTATTGGTCTAGGTTGCAGTATAGATTCTAATTTCAAGGATGTATGCGAAGGAAAGCAGGGAAGCGCATTAGAAGAGTGCGTGTCATCAGCATATGGCCTTAGTTTTAAGGATTATCAGGCAATAACAACGCAATCGCAGCCTGCGTTTTCCTGCGGGCAGCAAAGCTACAGTTCTCCGCCTGCGCAGCAGCAGCCTCCTGCGCAGCAGCATTACCTTCTTGAAACACATACATGGCAAATTAATTCTGATGACCCTAATGCATGCATTGTTTCGCCAATTGACCCTAATACAGTAAGCGCTGATTACAGCATAAGCACAGATGCAAACTGCACATCAACTCCAGAAAGCATTGTGAATGTAAATTTCGGAATCAAAAATCTGACAGACGGCATTGTTCTCAATGATGTAATTGCTGTAATTGAAATGCCTAATGCGTCTGTAATCTTAAATTATCCAACAACTGTGACATCAACTGGCTGTGAAGCTGGATGCCCTTATTTTGTTTCAGGCGATCTTCCATATAAAAATCCTGTGACAAGAACAGTTCAAGCCGATGATAGTTTAGAAAATACTTCGTTCGTAGTAAAGCTTAACTGGTACAACAAAAAATGAACCAGAAAAATAAAAAATGGGGCGTATTGATTCTGGCAGTCTTAACTATATTTCTCTACGGCTGCAGCAAAGGTGTGATTACAGGGAATGTGATTTATGACAGAACAGCTTCTTCGGAATTGAAGGCAGCAGAAGCGAATGAGACTCCTGCGGTTGTAAATGAAAGTTCACAGAATAAAGTTCAAGAGCCAAGCAAAAATCAGACAGCTGTAACCCAAAACCAAACAAAGTTTACGTATAATATTCTCGCAGGCTCAAGTACAAGCAAGAAAACCTCTTCAGGAGGCAGTTCAGGCGGTTCAAGCAATTCAGGTTCAAGCTCAAACATTCCTGACGCGACAGAGTTTTCAGGCGACACAACTGATTTTTCGCAGGAAAGCGATTTAACTTCTGTCAATGATTTGGTGCTTGAAGTCCCGAACAGTGGAAAAATCGATTTCAGCGGGCAGTCTGTTGATATTTCAAATACAAACCTTGATGCTTATGTCCAGATATCCAATAATTTTATTTCAGTTGACTCAAATAATCTGCCGGAGCTGAACAAGCCGGCAACATTAACATTGTATGGCTTGTCTTTCAGCAATCCTGTTATCTTACAAGACGACAGCAAATGCACTGACTGCAATATTATCAGCTATACAAACGGGGATTTGACATTCACTGTCCAGCATTTCACGAATTACACTTCACAGGAAAGCGGGAAGCCGTGCGCGCATGTTGTTGATGACTTAGTTGTTAATGTAAGCGCAGTTCTCTGCGCAGGAACATACAACACAAACGACGCGAATGGCGACGGAATACTGAAGATTGGAGCAAACAATATTGTGTTGGACTGTAATAATTCAGTAATTGTCGGCAATGGCGCTGGGTATGGAATTTACAGCAACGGCTACAATGGCAACACAATAAAGAACTGCAATATTAAGAAGTACAGCAAAGGAATCTATCTTGAAAATTCCAACAGCAATATATTAACCAATAATATCATAACAAACAGCACAACTGCTGGCATCGAGCTTGTTGATGCTTCTCATAACACAATCTCAGGAAATACCTTAAGATTCAATACCAAAAGAGGAATTAATCTTGTTCCATCAGAGATATTGGATGATGCAACAAGCTGCAAATACAATGTAATAAAGAATAATATTATTGAAAGCCAGCAATACGGAATCACGCTCCAGAACGGCAATGACTATAACAATGTCACAAACAACATTGTGAACTACAATTCAAATGCAGGAATACAGATTACTGGAAACAATAACAACAATGCAGTGCACAACTATGTTGTTGGCAACAACCTGACAGGAAACGGCGGATTTGATGTGACTGAAAGCAAAAGAGGATTTTATTCAGGAATCTACGTCGGAAGCGCAGGGCTAAATTATATTGTTAATAACAATGTCCTGAACAATTTAGGTCCTGGAATCGCGCTTTTCAACTCAAGCAGCAACGAGATAAGAAGCAACAACGTGAAGAATAATGCATTTGAGGGCGTTCTGCTGATGAATGACATTGTTCCATCAAGAGGGATTGGAAACAAGAACAACATAGTCTACAAAAACAATGTTACGCACAACAGTGCAACTGCAATTTTGCTTGGCTATAATTCAATAGGAAATTCTATAACAAAAAACCTGCTCAATTTCGGCGGATACAGGGCAAACAGCTCAAATAATGTCTACGCAAACAACACATACATGAACGCTCCTCCTGTAATACTCACGGGCGACAGCGAAGCCTGGAGCACGTACAACGCGAATATACATATAAATGTCAGCGACCCCGATAATGGGACAGTCAACATTTCTGTGCAGAACCTTCCTGCTGGAGCTGTTTTCATAAATAAAACAATCATTTGGATGCCTAATTCAACGCAATACGGAGATTATAACATAACTTTGAATGCAAACGACGGCATTGAAAATGTTTCAAAGTCAATAATCCTTCATGCACATCAGTCATGCCATGTAAATTCCGAATGCTATGACGGAAGCAACAGCACAGTGGATGTATGCAACTTTCACAGCCTTGACTGGAATGGCACTTACCCAAGCTGCTCAAACTGGATTCCGAATGTCTATGGAAGGGTGTTTGACACAGACACCGGCCTGCCAATTGCAGGAGAAAACATATCCTTTTACAACAACACAGTATGGAATGCTGAGAACATGACAGGAAATTACTCTGCACTGCAGCCGAAGCCTATTCCTGACGCTGTGACAGACGCAAACGGCGCTTATTATGGATTCTCAACAGCAAGCACGAAGTATGTAAATATTGTCATTGAGGGAACCGATGAAAAGGATTTTGACCACAAGATGAGCACTCAGCCAACAGCGGACAAACTGATAATACTGCCTGAAACAGGCAACGTAAGAGTCCTTTTTGAAAAAGCAGAGGCTGGCCTGAAATCAGACCTTCGCCTTGCAAAGCCCTACAGTGCCATGCTTGTCGCGAACACCTCAACAGGAAAGTCTGTTGTGCTCAACAATGGGCAGAAGATAAATGCGCTGACAGAGATTTTGCTGTACATTAGGGTGCACTGCCTGCAAGGATACTGCCCAACGAAAATGGATTATGACCATTATTCAAACTCGAGCTATGCAATAGTTGACAGGCTTGACTATGACACCTGGAGAATTTATTTCGAGGACCTTGACGTGAAAAAGAGCATCATGCCTGACTTTGACTACAACGATGCTGTCATACTTGTTGAATTGTACAATTACACCTGGCCTCCGCAGAACACAACTCCCTACACAGATGACTGCGACCATGACGGCATAAAGAACTGGAATGACTTTGATGATGACTGGTGCGACACAGGTTCGCACAATTCAGATGTTGACCAGAACTCAACATACTACAAGAACCTGAATGTTGATGGGCACATAATCTATTCAGGAAGGTATGAAGGAAATAATAACTACACTTGCAACGAATATGTTAATTTCAACATGTTCGGCATAAACAACGGCTACAATGACACAACTGTCACGTTTATTGTAGAGAACCATACAGCAATAAGCGGTGTTGAAAGCGCTCCAATTCCCTGTGCTGTAAACGGAAAAACTGTCTACTGCGGAAACCAGAGCAAATCCTCTGAGAACCTGTTCCTGCCAAACGACAATAAACAGCACAACAAGAACTACAAGGTTTACATACCCTGCAACTGGGGGCCTGGAAGATATGAAATTCATGCATATGATAATTTGAGATGGGGGAAGATGCATAAGCTTGGAGATTTCTTTATCATAAGGGACACAACACCGCCTAATTTTGGTCAAATGATCTATGGTTATATTGGAGGCTACTTAACTGAGTACAAAGGAATGGAAGGACCATATAAGTTTTATTATAGTGCGCTTGATCCGCCGCAGCCAGGAACACTTGCTGCGCAGATGGTGTACATAGAAGGCAGAACAGACGCCAGCATAAACGTTACCTTAGACAAAGACATAAACACAGACTCCAGCGGAGACGGCATAAAAGACAATGATGTTGATTACTCAGGGCCTGGCAGCGATATGGGAGAGATAAATATTAGATATAATGTAAGCGGGCATTATGTTACAAAAGCAACTGCAACAGACAAGGCAGGGAACAAAGCTGTTCGATACGAAAATGTAACTGTTTACATGACAGAAAATGAAGCTGATGTAATTGCTGATCCAATTTACAGGGATTATTTCCAGTTTTTGCCAACTGACTGGGGTGATCCATGGTATGATGTCAATACAACATTGATTATAGTGCCAATAGCTATCAATGCTGTATGGGACCGCTATGACGACCTTAATACCCAGATAGGGGATGAATATATGACGCCAGGAAATAACATTTCTACAAAAGCGCAGGTTGATGCATTGAATTACAACGTTGACTATTGTCAAGAAACATCTGGAGGGACATACGTAAAAACAATTCCGCTGTCAACTGCAGCGGAGTTTAATGACACAATTAAAAGCTATCTCCGCCATTTAAAATGCGTCTGCCATGATTCTTGGTTAGTGGGCGGACCAGCTTGTTGATTTGTTAATTCATTAACAAAAAACATCAAATTCTTTTTAATTTGTTAACTTATTAACCGAAAGATTTAAATATTAGTTTTAAGTTAATAGGTTAACTGATATGCACAAAAAAGAGGTAATATATGTTTACAATATTTCTCAGCTAGATAATCTTACAAAAGTCAAATTTGTACAGGCCCTTAAAGGAAGGAATGGCCATGAAGGAGTTGTTGGCGAACATAGAGGCCGTTTTCTTGTTCCTGGCTGTTTCATTGTCTTGGATAGTAAATCACAGGACATAGAGGAATTTTTTAACCATTGGAATGTCAAGTTTGACAAGTACTCAGTTGAGCTGTTAGGAGAAACGCACAAAATAGATTATGTAGGATAAAATGAGGCTAAAGCTAAAAGAAGTGGGCATAGGCATTGTCTTGATAGTTGCGCTAGTCTTTGCATTCTCTAATCCAAATATAACTGGATTGTTCTGGCAGAATGTCAATGATTTAAGCTATGAAAAAGACATTAATTTGACATTGAATTCCTCAATGAATTTGACAGTTAACCTTGAATCGCCAAGAGTTCCAAGATTGACAAGCTTCAAGCTGACTGGAAATGTTAACGGAAGTGCTGAGATTTATCTTAAATCTGCAAACAGAACATATTTGATAGCCAGCAGTTCTGAAAATTTTGCAGACAAATGCAAAGAAACCTGCTCAATCGACGAATTCAACCAGACAAGCTTTGAATTAATCATAAAATTAAATGGAACACTTGAGCTGAAAAAGGCAAGCTATGTTGTGCAGAACTTAACATGGATTGAGAAAAAAAGGAAGCCAGAGATTGAAAAGAATCTGAGCGAAACCAGGAAAGAGAAAAGGTTTAATGTTATTGTCGTACTAAACGAGCCGAAAGGAAAGAAGTTTGCTGTTTCAGGCGACAAAAATAAACTAAGAAGGGAAAACATAGGCATTGCGCAGAAGGAGATTGAGAAGACATTTAATAAAAATGAAACGAAAATCAAGCAAAAATACTCAAATGTCAATGCGCTTGCATTGAGCGTCACTGAAGACGAGCTTAAAAAATTAGAGGAAAATAAGGATATCAAAAAAATAGTTGAGGACAAGCCAGTTCATATAAGCTTAAGCGAAAGTGTTCCGCTGATAAAGGCAAACCAGGTGTGGGGCGAGAAAGTAAACGGGATAAACCTGACAGGAAAAGGCGTTGGCGTCTGTGTCATTGATACAGGAATTGCATACAATCACTCTGATTTCGGCGGCTCAAACAGCTTCCCCAATTCAAAAATAATTGGCGGGCATAATTTCTGCGCAGATGAAAACTGCACTTCTGAAAACAATAATCCCTATGATAACAACGGCCACGGAACACACGTTGCAGGGATTGTTGCTGCAAATGGTAAATTAAAAGGTGTTGCACCTGATGCAAAGATTATTGCGGTCAAAGCATTGAACTCAAACGGGACTGGCTCGCTGTCAGTTACTGCTGCAGCCATTGACTGGTGCATTAACAACCAAAGCAGATACAATATTTCCATAATAACGATGAGTCTGGGGGACAACGGAGATTACACCAATCGTTACACACAATGCCATGGCACTGGAGCGCCTGATGGGGGGCTGATAGCAGATGATATTGATTTTGCTGTTGCAAATAATATTTTTGTTGTGGCTGCTTCTGGAAACAATGTGGTTGATGATTCAGGAAATAATGGAATTATATACCCTGCCTGTGCTCCAAATGCAACTTCTGTTGGTTCTTCCAATGACGGCTCTACGATAAATGCAACAGTAGACACAATTTCCTTTTTCACAAAAACTGCAGGAATACTCGACCTGCTTGCGCCGGGAAACTTGATAAATTCAACTGTGCCAAAAGGCAGCTGCACTTTTTGCAGCGCCTCTGGTTATCGTACAGAACACGGAACATCCATGGCAACTCCTCATGTCGCAGGCGCTGCTGCATTGATTTATCAGAAGGAAAAGCTGCTTAACCATAAAAATGCGACTCCAAGTGTTGTAAGAGAGCTGCTGAAGACAAGAACCAATGTTTTCATTTCAAGAACCGGCCTGACATTCCCGCGAATAGATGTTCTTCAGGCAGTTAATGCTGTCCTGCAGGTAAATTCAACAGAAGATTCAGTGAAATCCGAGAATGGCAAGGTAAAGTTCGGAAGCACAACTGACCTGACAAGGGCTTCGGAGGCGTTCAGGATTGGAGCTAATTCAGTTTATATGAACGCAAGCAAATATTCTGAATTTAACAAGCCTGCGAATCTGACAATCTACAGCCTAAGTTTCAAGAAAACGCCTATTGCCCTAAAGAACGGGGCTGTCTGCGCCAACTGCAAAAGCAGAGGATATGATAGCGAGAATTTCACATTTGAAGTTGCCGGTTTCTCGAATTACAGCGCAGGAACGAATTCAGAATTAAAAATATTTGACGAAAACGACCCAGAAGGCGGCTGGATGAACAGAACAACGCACGAAGAAATAACATTCTATGCAAACTACTCAAACAGAACTTCAGGAGCGCCAGTAACAGCAGGAAGCTGCAACATAAGCTTCTCTGACCTAAATAATCAGATGAATTACAATGCATCAACAAAATTGTTTGAGTTCAGAAGAAACTTCACAATCGCAGGACCTTACTATTACAATATAAGCTGCAATGAAACGAATTATGAATATTTCAAAACTTCTGACGATATTTATGTTCTTCCTGGCTGCGGGCTGCCTCCGCCAGGCACGAATTGGACAATTGAGAATGCAGATGTTATATGCAACAATACTATATTATATTTCAAAAACCAGACGCTGATCTTGGAAAATACAAGCACCTTGACGCTTGAAAACACAACATTCACACTAATTCAGGCGCCGGGCAATCAAAATATATATGTCAGTGAAAATGCCAGCCTAAATATAAAAGATTCTGTTATCAGAAGCAATATATTATTCTATTTTAAAATTTGGGTCTATGGCAATCTAAACTTGACAAACAGCCTGTTGAATGGGTCTGAGCTGCATATGTCAGGAAACAAGAATCACCTAATCAAAAATATTAAAACATATGATCAATTGCATTTTGGGGGTTATTCAGTAAACACCATAATTAATTCTACTGCACTCTATTATGCATATTTCAAAGATTCTTCCATCAACTTCGTTGAGAATTCTACTTTCAAAAACAGAATGTACACACTGAATTATTCAAAGAACGAATTCAAGAATTGTATTTTTAATGACCTTACATATATTATGGGAAATTCGGTAGTTAATTTTACGCTTCCAAAATCAAACATCACAAACTCTGTAAGAGTATATAACAATACACCAAAAATTTATGGCTATGTTGACATGCCAAGCAATGTAAGGGTGTACACTGGCAAATTATTAAGGTACTATCCTGTCATTGTAAACTACACAAACGGAAGCTTTGCTGTGAACAGGCTGGTGAATGTGACAAACGGGAGCAAAAGCATATGGTATGGCTACACTAATATCTATGGTTTCGTGAATGCAAAACTGAATTTCACTCCGGCAAATTATAATAAGGTATACAACATCTCAGTTAACCCAAAGCAGAGCATCGCTGCAAATACAGATACCCCAATCGTCTTCACACTTGATGCAACAGCGCCTATTCTGGATGTCTCTCTGCCGCAGAACAACTCGCTTCACAATTCAAATGTAATAACTCTCAACTACACTGTCAGCGACGAGACAGCTGTCTCGCAGTGCTGGTATGTGAATGTGACAGGAAGCAGGCTGGACCTTCCTTCGTGCCAGAACATAACATTCTTAGGTCAGGAAGGATTGAATAACATAACCATCTATGCAAATGACACTTCAAAAAACATCGCTTCAGAGCAGATATTCTTTATTGTTGACACAACCCCTCCCGTATGGGTAGAGACGCCTAAAAACAAGACGCTTGAGGCAGGAGATATATTTTACTATGAAGTAAATGCGACAGACCCAAGTGGCATAAGCCAGTACTGGATTAATGACACTGGTTACTTCAAGATAAACAAAACATCGGGCGTAATAGAAGAGAGCACATCAGTGCCAATAGGAACAAAATGGCTGAACATCTCTGTCAATGACACGCTGAATAACAGGCGCTCAATAATAATAAACATAACAATAAGGGACACAACTGCGCCGGATGTTTCGCTTGAGTCGCCTGCAAACAACACAAAAAGGACAACTGCATCGACAACATTCAATTACAATGTAAGCGATGCAAGCAGCATCTCGAACTGCTCGTTAATAATAAATAAAGCAATAATCTTAACAGGCACAACAATAACAAAAGGCATGGCGCAGAGCTTCACAAGAACACTGACCAATGGAAAGTACAACTGGAGCGTAAACTGCACAGATGAGCTTGGAAATACAGGCGCTTCTTTGATTTACAATTTAACAGTTGCTGTGCCAAGCAGCACGCCTGCGCCAAGCGGCGGAACAACAGAAAAGAAAGGCGGAGGCGTTGCGCCACTGATAACAAGACCAAAGGAAAACGAAACTGGCATAAGAACACCTGCAAAAGAGGAGAAAAAATTAGCTGAAGCAAAAACAGAGGAAAAATCTCCTGAGAAAGCGCCAGAAAAAGAGAGCCCAGCTCCAAATTCTGGCGGAAGCGAAACAATTAAAATAATTTTCATCACATTAATCATTATCAAATTAATTACTTTGTTGATTTCATTATTCATACTTTTCTGGCCAAAAAAAGTATTGGTAGCAGACAGCAAAACAATTGAAAAATTAATCAGCGAGAACAAGATAAGGGAATACAGGAAGATTTACACTCTAAGGGAGAACTGCGAAAAATACAAAGAGCTGAAAAATCTTGTTGCATTCGAGCTTGAGAAAAAATTTGAGTGGAAGGCTGAGCTGATACAAGGTACATACAATCTGCCTATGGAGCTATGCAAGGACATCACATTCGCGCTCACGCATTACACACACAAGGTATGGAAGAAAAGAATACTCACAATGGAGAAGATGCCTGAGATTTATGAAAAGGAGTTCAAGAAAATCAAGTTTGTTAATCCATTTGAGGAGAGGAAATAATCAGCATACTGTCCTGAAATAATCAATTGTCTTCTTCAGGCCGTCATCAACCTTCACAGACGGCTGCCAGCCAAGCTTCGCTTTTGCAAGCGATATGTCGGGCCTTCTTTGTTTAGGGTCGTCTTCAGGCAGCGGCCTAAAAACCATTTTAGACCTTGAGCCAGACAGATTTATTATTTTCTCTGCAATTTCGGTCATAGTCAGCTCCTCTGGATTTCCAAGATTTACCGGCCCTGTGAAATTCTCTGCATTCATCAGTTTGTGAAGCGCAAGAACTAAATCAGAAACAAAACAAAATGACCTTGTCTGCTTTCCACTGCCATAAATTGTTATGTCATCATTGTTCAATGCCTGCACAATGAAGTTTGAGACAACTCTTCCGTCATTCTTTGCCATTCTCGGGCCGTATGTATTAAATATTCTCGCAACCCTTATTTCAAGCTTATGCGCCCTGTGGTAATCAAAAAATAATGTTTCAGCAACCCGCTTGCCCTCATCATAGCATGCCCTCGGCCCGATTGTGTTCACATTGCCCCTGTAGCTCTCTGTCTGCGGATGCTCTGTCGGGTCTCCATAAACCTCTGAGGTTGACGCCTGAAGAATCCTTGCTTTGTGTTTTTTTGCAAGCCCAAGCACATTTATGACGCCAAGTGTATTTGCCTTTATTGTTCTTATTGGATTGAACTGGTAATGAACAGGTGAGGCTGGGCAGGCAAGATTATAGATTTGGTCTATTTTCCTGTCTTCAATGTGCAAAGGGTCTATTATGTCATGTTCTATGAACTTGAAATTGCTGTTCTGCAGAAGATGTCTTATGTTTTCTTTGCTTCCTGTAAAAAGATTGTCAACGCAGATTACAAAATCACCTTTATGAAGAAGGTATTCGCACAAATGGCTTCCTATGAACCCTGCCCCGCCAGTCACTAAAATAGTCTTCATATTTTCTAACCAGATTAGTTGTTTTATAAATTTATCTATACAATATTATAATAGTCTTCCAATACTATTTTGTCAATCTCATCCAATTTCTTCGCAATGTACAGTTTTCCTTGCCCGATATCGACAATCTTCTTTGCCAGCTCCTTTCCTTTCTTATCTAAGTTTATGCCAATCAGGGAAATTGTAATCCCTTTCTCCCTTGCTTCGATTGCTGCGTTTATTGTTTCTTTCTCAGGCTCTTCGCCTACAGTTGGGATTGCATCTGTGAGTAGAATCAAATGCTTTGTAACATCCTCTGAAGGGAACAGCTCAATGCATTTCTTCAGCGGCAGCGCAATGTTTGTCTCCTTTGAAGCCTTTATCCTTGTGATTTCCTTGAGCAGTCTTGCGAAGTCCTGTGTCGGCGGGATGACTGCCTTTAGCTCGTCTCCGAATATAATCAGGCCAACTTCGTCCTTCTCCTTCAGCGCCTTGAATGCCAAAGCAATGCCTGCTTTTTTTGACGAATCAATTTTCTTGCCTTTCATCGAGCCTGATGAATCCATTGCATAGATTATGACTGCCTTTCCCTTGCTTCCTCTTTCAAATGCCTTCAAATCAACCATCTCAAGCTTTTCGTGCCCTCTTCTTATTGCTGTCTTGACAGAATGCTTGACTGCAATGTCCCTGTATCTTGTATCTTTTGTGAAATTCCTGTAATCCTCCTTGTCGCCGTAAAGCGAGATTTTCTTGTGTATTTTTTCGCCGTAAATGCCTTTCGGTGTTATATTATCAAGCTCCTCAAGATACATTATCATTGAAGCGAGCTCCAAAGAAGCGTCATTTAATGAATTTTCATTATCCAGCACCTTATCTTTTTTCAGCTTTTTTACCTTTTCCTCTATTGCCTTCTTTATCACCTTCTGAAACTCAGGAATCTTGATATTTTTTTCAATATAATCTGCGTCATAGCCTGTTGTAAGCTTAATGATTGTCTCGCCGTAAATCTGCTTTGCCATTGAGAAATTCTTTACCAGCTGCTCAAACATAATGTCAGGGATAAAGTTTGAAAGCCCCTGGTTGTATGCTTCCTTGATTAATTTGCCTTCATCAATTATTTCCTTGTCGTTTTCAATAACAGAATGCATCAGCTTAGGCTCAAGATTCTGCATCTCAAGCTTGCCTGACATCTCCTCAATCTCTTCAAGGTTGCCTAATTTAGCAGCTGCCTGCTCAGTTTCCTCTCTGCTACGGATAATCACCCTTTTCAGTTATTTTATTGTGCTCTGCAAACTTCTTGAACTCGTCTTTTATGTATTCAGCAGGGCTTTGAAGATATTCTGCAGTTGGCTTTAATCTTATCCTATGTGAAATGACAGAAAGCATTGCCTCTTCAACATCTGCGAAGCTGACTACTTTTTTGTTTTTCATTAATGCATTTGCCTGCGCTCTCTCGTACAATCCCAATGTTGCCCTGACACTTGGAACTTTTTCAAGCTTGCTGTCATCCCTCAAGTTTCTTACAAACCCGACTGTCAAGTTCAAGATGTTGTTTGGGAATTCAATTTCTTTGAAGCTTTTGCCGTGCCTCTTCACTATCTCCTTCTCTGTCTCAGCTGTCTCCGGATAATTCATATAGACAACGTCAAACCTGTCCATTAAAACATCTGACAGCCTTTCTGTGCTTGTGTCCTTGGGATTCATTGTTCCGATGAAGATGAAGCTTGACTCGATGTCAACATCATAGCTTCCGATTGTTGCCTTTCCTTCCTGAAGAACCTGCAGAAGCGCGTTCTGAAGCTTTTCAGGGCATCTGTTCAGCTCGTCAAAAAAGAGAACTCCGTTGTTTGCCCTGAATATTTTTCCCGGCGAAAATGCTTCTAATGACAAAGGCCCAAATTTCATTGCCTTTATCGGGTCAATGTCGCCTATCAAATCCTCTGCTGTTAGGTCAGGGCTTCCCTGAATCCTTACAAACCTTTCAATGCCCTTTGTTTTCTTTGTCTTCTGCTTCTTTGACTTGCACTCAGGGCAGACTGGATTGTCCGGAAGGCAGTTGAAGCTGCAGTCATTGACTGTCAAGTCCGGCAGAATCTTTGCAAGGTTCTTTGCCAGGGTTGTCTTTCCTATGCCTGGCGGGCCGAGAATAAGAACGTGCCTGCCTGCAAGCAGGGCTGATTTCAGCTGTTTCTTTGCGTTGTCCTGCCCCAGAATATCTGAAAACAGGTCTTCTTTTAGTAAGATTTGTTTTAGCGGTGACATACAACTCCGCATAGGATAAGAGGATTTTTAAATGTTTTGGTATTACTTTTGTATATGATTTCAGTCATATTAATAGAGCCGGAGCATTCATCCAATGTCGGTGCAGTTGCAAGGGCCATGGCAAATTTCGACTTTGCTGAGCTTGTTCTTATTAATCCGAAGTGCAATCATCTGGATAAAGACGCTATTCTCAGGGCGAAGCACTCTGCATTGAAGATTCTAAAGAATGCAAAAGTCAAGGATTTCAGCTATCTGAAGCAGTTTGATTATTTAATTGGTACAACAGCCAAGATAGGCACTGACTACAACATCCCCCGCTCGCCTCTAAGCCCGGAAGAGCTGGCTGACAAGGTTAAGATAAACAAGAAAATCGGGTTGATATTCGGCAGGGAGGGCATTGGACTGAGGAACAGGGAGATTGAAATCTGCGATTTTATTGTAACAATTCCGACATCAAAGAATTACGAGACAATGAATGTCTCGCATGCAGCTGCAATTGTCCTGTATGAGATTTACAAGAAAAGAGGAAGTGACAGGGTAAAGGAAAAGATTCTGTTTGCAGGCAAAAGGGAAAAAGAGGCTTTCCTGAAGAATGTCAGCAAAGTGCTTGACAAGATGGAGTTCTCAACCAAGGAAAAGAAGCAGACGCAGAAAACACTCTGGAAGCGCATGATTGGCAAGGCAATGCTGACGAAGAGGGAGTTGAATGCTTTGTTTGGATTCCTGAAGAAGATTAAGTGATTATTTTAGATAAAATTTATAAAGAACACAGGCTTATTAAAAAACATGAAGTCTTTACCTGGCGGCGGTGTAAGGAGTGGCGGCTATTATGTGGATTCTGTTATAAGATGCACAAATGGATATGTATACAACTGGGAAGACAGATATTTCGGCGCTTCATTCAAAAATGTAAAAGGCGAAACGATCGTCTACTGCATAAAAAAGAAGCGGAATGATAGGGAAGTTTCTGTTGCAATGATTCTCGATGACGGAAAAGGCGTTAAAAAGAAAAAGAAGATGAAAATATGCCTTGAGGAACTGGCCAAACTATTGATGGTTGAATTTAAATTGAAAGAAATAAATGAAACTGTTCGCATTAATGATTATAATATGACAGTTGAAAAAATGCTATTGAACTAACCCTTAATAAACTTCTTTACAACCTTCTTGAACTCTTTCACATTGTCAACAGGGATTGTCCTATGCACTTTCTTCTCCTTTAGATAAAATCTTGCGTACCTGCCTTTTATCTCGACCCTGTCAAACTCATTCCATCTTGTCATAGTTATGAAATGCCCATAATCAATGGCAAGACCAGTCTTTGTGAAATATAGGTATACTGTGTGCCTGAAGAAATAAAAATGGTTGAAAATAAGCAAAACAATCAGCATGAACACAAAAATAAAATTATTTTTTAATGTGAAGAATATTATTGCCAGCGCAAGTATCGCTGTTCCGACCCAAAAAGATGTTTTTGAAGCAGGCAGGTCAACAATGTGGTGCTCTATTTTGTAAACCACGTTTTTTATGTGATGCGCCTTTATCAGTATGTTGAAATGCAGGTTTTTTGTCTTGTAAAGGTAAAGGAAAATAAGAAGAAAATAAATGAATGAAAATATGAATATGTAGACAGCTGTGCTTGTGTCGATGAAAATCCCGGCAAGAATCGCAAGAAGAAATGAAATTCCTGCTGAAAAACCTAAAACTCTCAGGAACTTGTCTGTTTTTGAAACGTACTTGGACATGGTTTTACTTCTTTAGTTTTGAAACGTATTCCTTAACCCTTGGCTCTCCTTTTGCCTGGGCCTTTGGGCCAAGCTTGTAATAGACCTTCTCAACCTCTGAGCCCCAGGAAAAGTCACCCTTTTCCTTCTCTCTTTTCGCTTCAACAAACTCTCCGGTCATCACTCCTTTTTTCAAGTGATAGTAGATAGATTTCTGGGTGCAGGCTGGGAACACAGTCCTGTAAATCTTGTAAATGACATAGCCGTAGCCCTCTCCAAGGTAGTAAAGAATCTCAACAATATTCTGCCTAATGGCTGATTTAACTGGTCTACCCCGCTTCATGGCAGTTAGTAAGGGGTAAAGGTTTTTAAATGTTTCCATATTGTAAAGATATAAGGGTAAAGTATATAAAAACGCGTTGATTTAACTAAAAAATGAACATTGTCCGCGAATTTTTATCAACTGTTTTCGTTGTCAGAGACAGCAAAGTTCTATTGACTTGGAACAAGAAAATAAATACCTGGATTCCTGTTGGCGGGCATATTGAGCCAAACGAGCTTCCGTGCGCTTCAGTTATCAGGGAAGCAAAAGAGGAATCAGGCCTTGACATTGAACTAATCTCGCCTTATGACAGGTCAAAAACTTCAAATATTGTCCAGCCAGTTCACCTGCATCTGGATCACATAAAAGAAGACCACAAGCACATTAATCTGATATATTTTGGAATTGTAAAAGGCGGTGAACTGCTAAAAGAAAGCGATGAGCAGACTCCCTTGAAATGGTTTTCTAAAGATGACTTGGAAAAAGAGGCATTGCTGCCAAATGTTAAGGAATGGGCAATTGAAGCGCTGAATAAATTAAAATGAACCTCCTCCTTTTATCCAAAGAAAAATTAGACTTGGCAAAGGCAGAAGCAGAGGCATTGCTTGGCAAGGTAAAAGTCGAAGATAATATCCTGTTCACAGCAAATGAAGACTTAAATCTGATGAAGCGTCTTGCATTTGCAAACAAAGTCTGCAGATTATTGTTTGTGACAGACAAGAAAAATCTTGAAAAGGATTTGCAGAAATTTGACTGGAATTCAATTTACAAAAAAAGCTTCTGCTTAAGGATTGAAGGAGAGCTTTTAAAAAATGAAGCTCAGCTTGCAGGCTTTGTCTGGAAAAAGCTGAAGAATCCGAAAGTTGACCTGGAAAAGCCAGGCACAAGAATCGAAATCATTGCTGGCAAAAAAATCTACTGCTGCCTTCTGCTTCATGAATCAAAAAAAGATTATCTGCTTAGAAAAACCCATCTCAGGCCAATGCCCCATCCTACTTCCCTGCATCCGAAGCTTGCAAAAGCGCTTGTTAATCTGTCAGGCGCTGTTAAAGGCGAGGTTGTTGACCCTTTCTGCGGCTCAGGAGGAATTTTAATGGAAACAGGCTTGATGGGGCTGAAGGCAGTCGGCTATGACATTGACAAGATAATGCTCAAAATGGCTGACAAGAATCTTTCCTATTACAAAGTAAAGGGATATAAATTAATCAAAGGAGACGGCACGAAAATCCCGAAGGCAGATTATGTTGTGACTGATTTGCCTTATGGAAGAAGCAGCAAAATATCTGAAAAAATCGAGACGCTTTACTCAAAATTCCTGAAGAACCTGAAGAAAGCGCTGAGAAACAAGGCAGTTGTTGTCTTCCCTGACAATGTCAATTACAGGAAGCTGGTAAAAGGCGCAGGTTTAAAAATAGAAAAGGAATTCAACTATTATATTCACAAGAGCCTTACAAAAAAGATTACTGTGCTAAGATGAACATCAAAGAAGAGCTGATTGAGAAGTGGAAAAAAGATGGTATTGTCAAAGACGAACGGCTGATTGGCGCGTTTAGGAAAATAAAAAGGGAAAACTTCATTCTCAAGAAGGATTTGTCGCATGTCTACAATGATTATCCTCTTCCTATTCTCGGCGGGCAGACAATTTCCCAGCCAACAACAATAATGACGATGCTGGAGGCGCTTGAGCTGAAGGAAACAGACAAAGTTCTGGAGGTCGGCGCAGGCTCAGGCTACAATGCTGCGCTTATTGCGACCGTATGCAGCAGGGGATTTGTTTATTCAACAGAGGTTGTTGAGGAATTGATTCCGTTCGCGAAAAAAAACCTGAAGAAGGAAAAGATAACAAATGTTGAAATCATACACGCAGATGGAAGCTTCGGCTTGAGGGGGAAATCGCCTTTTGACAGGATTATCGCAACATGCGCCTGCCCTGAGATACCTGAGCCGTGGATTGACCAGCTCAAAAGCAACGGGATAATTGTCGCGCCAGTGGGCCCTGTGCATGCGCAGGAGATGATTCAGATGAGAAAAATAAAGGGGAAAATAGAAATAAAGACACTTGGCAACTTCATGTTCGTGCCATTGAAAGGAAGGTATGGCTATGAATGATAAAAGCATAAGGGAAGCTATGGCACTGCTGAAGCTGAATGCTTCAAGGGACATAATTCTTGAGAAGTTTGACAACGAGACATTTGAGCTGGCAAAGGCGAGGATAAAGGGAAAGGAAAAGCATCCGAAGGCTGACAAACTATTCATGCTTCTTGATGACTTGAGGTGGGCGACGCCCTATGAAGTTGCCGAGTACCGCGCAAAAAGATTAAGCTGCAATAAAATAGCTGACCTGGGCTGCGGTGTCGGCTTCCAAAGCTTTTCATTTGCAAAGCACTGCAAAAGTGTTGTCGCAGTTGACATTGACAGGAGAAAGATTGAATTTGCGAAGCTAAATGCTGAGGCGCTTGGAATAAAAAACATTGAATTCATTGAAGGTGACATACTGAGCAAGAAAGTGGCAGACAAATTAAAGGATGCTGATGCCTTCTTCTGCGACCCTGAACGCCTGCCGTCTGAAACAGCAAGGACAATAAAGACAATGAGGCCTGACATTGAGAAACTGCTGAAATTGTATCCAAAAATCTGCATTGAATTCCCGCCGATGATTAAAAATATACCATTTGAATGCGAAAAAGAGTATCTTTCGCTTAATGGCGAGCTTAACAGGCTGAATCTTTATTTTAGCGAGCTGAGAAAATGCAGGGCATCTGCTGTTGTTCTTCCGCAGGGCGCTGTAATCCGCGCATCTGTTGTGAGAAACATAATAGCAGAGGAGCAGAAGGCGCCGAAGATAATGGATTTCTTCTATGAAGTTGATCCGGCAGTTGAAAAGGCTGAATTGACTGCAGAGCTTCTGCTGACGATGAAGAACGCTTATGTTTACGAGCAGGACAATGATATTTACCTGACTTCAGGCAAGCTTCTTAAAAATGATTTTGTGAAAGCCTACAAAGTTCTTGAAGTTGTCGAAGATGACTTTGACAAGATTCTTGAAGCACTGCAGAGGCAGAAGGCAGGCAAGGTTGTGCTGAGGATGACTGTCTCGCCAAAAGATTACTGGACAGAAAGGAACAAGTACGAAAGAAGTCTTTTAGGCGACAAAGAAGTTCATCTGTTTGTGTTTGACAGGGCGGTTATCGCAGAAAAATTATAAAATTCTCTTCCCTTCGAAAATAATCTTCTTCAGGTTCTTTGTTATTTCCAGTGGCTTGTCAGACTGCCAGACATTCCTGCCGATTGCCATGCCAGTGGCTCCTGCCTGCATCACTTCATGAACATCCTTGTAAAGCTGTGCTTCTGTCTTCTTCTCTCCGCCAGCCACAAGCAGCTTTGTCTTTCCGGCGCATTTCACAACCCACTCATACCCTTTCGGGTCGTTGTTGTACTTCATCTTCACGAAATCAGCGCCGAGCTCAAGCCCGACTCTTGCTGCATAGGCAAGAATGTCAGTATCAATGTCATTCTTAACAAAAGGTCCGCGGGGATACATCCAGGCAATTATCGGCAGGCCAAACTGGTGCGCCTCCTCCTGTATTTTGGAGAACTCCCTGAAAATATGCGGCTCCTGCGGGCTTCCGAGATAAATAGTGTAGCCGACAGCAGATGCGCCAAGCTGGACAGCCCTTTTCACAGAGCAGAGCTGGCTGGCATAAGGGTCAATCTGCGCAATCGAAGCCTTTCCGTTGACTTTTATGATTAAAGGAATGTCCTGCTTGTAATTTTCAAAATATTTCTCAGCAATCCCTTTCTGAAGAATCATGCCGTTGTATCCGCCTTTTCTTGCGATATCGAGAACATATTCAGGGTCGATTGTCTTTATTGTAAAATCCTTTGGACCGTGCTCAAGCCCCTGGTCCATTGCCAGAAGCAGGCTCTTCCCATTAGTTAAAATCTTTTCAACCCTGAGCTTTGCCATTTCGCCTCCTTTTTTACAGGACTATTAAAATCAGCACAAGGATTGCCATGATCCAGATTAGATTTTTCAAAATTGGATCAGTTTCTTTCTCTTTTTCTCTGTGTACGAGTCTTCTGTCGTAGTTAATCAATACTTATCAACCCTCGAAGTACTGGATTATGAAACCCTCTGTTTATAAGCATTTTGGTTTTAGAAGCTTTGCACAAAAATTCTTCTTGACAAAGTCGAGAAAGAACGAAAAGTAATTATTTCAATACATCAGAATGTTCTTTTGCAAATCCATCTAAGTATTCACCAATATCTACTGCATCCTTTATTATTTCATCAATTGGAATCCCTTCATAAGTTCCATTAGCAAGTTCTTTTGGTGATCTTATAAAGTTTGGACCCTTTGGCCATATGGGATCACTAGTTATAGTCTTACAGTTTAATTTTATTTCATCCCAAAGATTGTTTGCTTTAGGAATGATAACTTCTACAAGTTCGGGTGCTTCCTTAATTAATAATTCTAAAAAACTTTCATCCCTAGTTTGAATATCTTCCCAAAGATTGAATACTTGATATACCGAAGTATAAAATTCTATAAAAGAACTGCCTATCATCATTTTATTTTCATTTCTGTATTTTACTTCTTTATTTACTTCTTCAAGTATCTTATTAAGATTAGAAACACATTGTTTAATTACTTGGGCATATTCGGGCTTCCAGCCATCTGTTTTGAATTTTTCCTGAATATCTAAAATGGGATTTAAAACTTCATAATCCTCTTTTTCTAATACTAATTCACGTTTCATTAAATTTAATAGTATAATGAAATTTATAAACATTTCTATAAGTTAGCGAATCTGCTGAGGATAGAAAGACAATCATTTTCCTATTTGCTTTATTATGGCTGAAATTATGGCTATTTTTGCCTTTGAATTTTTTCCTTGTAACTCTTCCATTGTATAATCACCTAAATCAATTGGTCTTCCTAAGAATATAGAAACTTTAGGAATACTTTCTATAGGCATTCCTTTAAATCTGGCAGGAGCAGGATTAACCAATATCCTTAATTTTTCGTTTCTACCGATAATATAAGAAACCCCTCCAATAAAAACATTTTCATGAGATAACAAATAACCACTACTAGTTTTAAAAAACTTTAATTTCAATTCTGTTGCAATTCCTATAACTAATTTATCAAATAATTCAATCCAGTTCATTAATGAGAATTAAGTATAGGTATTATATAAAATTATCTGTGTCTTTGTATACTCTGATAAACTAATTCAAGATCATGCACAAGTGCACCTAATTTAACTCCTTCTTTTAGTTTCATCTTAATAAGCCTGGTTTTAGAAGCTTACAGTTTTTCAATCTTAACTCTCAGTTCCTTAATTGCTTTCTTTATCTCGTTTGTCGCCAGAAGATTGTCCTTTGCACCGACGTATTTCAGAACAGACTCGGCATTTGCCTGCGCAAGCTTCATCGCGAACTCAATGTCCTTCTTCAAAATAATGCCTGCCAAAAATCCGGAGCCGAATGCGTCGCCTGCGCCTGTTGCCTCCACAACTTTTACTTTTCTTTTCACAAAATATCTATGCAGCCCGTTGTAGGCGAATGCGCCGTTGCTTCCGTCCGTGATAATCACGATTTTCACATGCCTCTGGAGCCTTTTGAGAAGCTCGTTCATGCTGCCCCTGCCAGCCAAATATTCCGCTTCCTCCTTGTTCAGCACAAGGATGTCTGTTGCAGCGATTATTTTTTTCAGGTGGCTCATCCCTTCCTTTGCGAGGTACGAGCTTGGATTGAACATCACCTTGATTTTTTTTCTTTTTGCGTAATCAGCCAGCTTTTCCAGTGTCCTGAATGACTCGCCCTCCATTGCGCAGAAATAAAACCATTTTGTCTTTAGCTTAGAAAGATTTATTTGGGAGAACTTAAGCTGGTTGTTCACTCCCTTATAAGCGAGAATTGTCCTGTCCTTCTTTGCCCTGCTGTCAAGGATTATCGAGACGCCGGTCATCTCTTTGCCGATGCTCCCTATGAAATCAACGCCAAAGGCGTCAAGCAAAGTCCTGATGTAAATGCCATTGCTGTCCCTGCCAAGCATCCCGAGATATGCTGTTTTCAGGCCTTTCTTTGCAAATGAGACAGCTGTATTTGTCCCGCCGCCCCCTGAATGAAAGTCAATGCTGTCCACCAGAATCTTCTCGCCGACAGGATAGCAGAACATGTTCTTCTTTGCTGCTGTGGCTGTCCAGACAAAAATGTCCCTTGTTGCGCTTCCCACAGATATTATATCATACATTTTATGCCACATAATTTAAAAAAAAGAAAAAATGTTCACTTTTTCTCAGCAAACATGTATATCTCTTTCAGTGCAACAATTATTGCTGAAGGCACAACCATTGTTATCAGCATGCCCAAAATATTCGACAATATCTCTCCAACAAAGTTGCCCAATGCGCTGAACAACTGGCCGGCGCCGTAACCTGCAATAAGCACAAGCACAACTGCTGCCACCAAAAACGACATTGACTCCTTGATGGATATGTTTACCAAGCCGACGATTAGGCCGACGACAACCAATATGCCTGCCACAACGGGATAATAACTTGCAACCGGCACATTGAAAATCTTAGCAACAATCGGTGTAACAACCGCAAGCACCAAGCCCAGTATAAATGCAATCTTTCCAATCAGTTTCAGTCTGTCTTTTCTTGCCATTTTTTCACCTCCTTTTTTTATTTTTGAAAGTTAACTACATTTACCTTCACTGCAGCTGCAGGCATGTTCCTCCTGAACGCACTCGCCTGACTTGCAGTACATTTCAACCAGCCTTGTGGCTGAAATGCAAAAGTCATTGAAGCCTGCGCTGTATGCCCCGCTGTCTGTGCACTTTCCCTTCAATGTGTAAATCTTTCCGTTGTCAGTGTCTGTGCATGTTCCAGACGGCGCAGGTGCAGGCGCTTCATTTTCCTGCGTTGTTTCTGCAGAAGGCGCAACAATAGTAATTGTAGTTGTTTTGCCGTTGTTCGACTCATCGAACTCCTTCACAGCATTGCTGGGGTCTACACTGGCTTCAATTGTATATTTGCCAGCTGATGAAAGTGAAAATTCGCTTCTTAGCTTTACTTTTCCGCCAGCAACCAGCCCTTCATTCCTCTCCCCCCTGTCAAATTTTTGAAGCACGCCGTCTTTCATTATATTGACCAGATATTCGAACGAATCTATTTTTTCAAGCCCGGCATTTTCAACAGTGAGTGTCACTTCAAAAATTTCATTGGATTTTGGATAAATAGTATCTGCTAAAACACCTGCAAGATTCAGGTCTTTTTTTGATGACGAATCAGCTGTGGCAGTCACCGCTGGCTTCGCTTCTGCAGAAACATTTTTTGCAGTGCTTGCGTTTTTAGTGCTTACTGTTGTATTCGGCTGCGCCGGCGCAGCAGGCTTCTCAGTTTCCTTTGGGATTTCTTTTGCGCTTATTACCTTTGTTTTTTGGCAGCCTGTAAGAATCAGCGTGAAAACCAGCGCCAGAGAAAGCAATACAATGATCCAGATAACTATGAAATTCCTCTGAATAAGTTTATGAGACATATACACGCTTAAATAGCATTAATATATAAATATTGCGAAAATTTATAAAAATAAGGCAATATCTGTCTTTTATACAGCCCCGTAGTGTAGCCGGTCAATCATCCGAGACTTTGGATCTCGGGACGGCGGTTCGAATCCGCCCGGGGCTATCATACTTAAATCATATAACATTTTGGGGGCAGAAGTATTTTAAAATGACAAAGCAGGGAGAAATAGATTATCTGAAAAATATTGGAAAATGCGGAGTCATGCACTCAATAAACAAGCCGTTTTCCGATGATGCATGCGGAGCATTAATGGCAGAGATGGGCGCAATTATGTCTCTATTGCCGAATCCTCCTGCAAAAGTATTAGATATGGGCTGCGGAACAGGGTGGACAAGCATATTTTTTGCAAAGAGAGGCTATGATGTTGTTGGGGTGGATATATCATCTGAATCAATTAAGCATGCTGCCGCAAAAAAAACACAGGAGAAACTTAAAAATCTGAGATTTGTTCAATGGGATTATGAAAAAAATATTAATTCTTATTCAAACTTTGACTGTGTTGTGTTTATAGATTCTTTGCATCATGCAGTAAATGAAGAAAAGGCATTAAGAACAGCTTATAACTCGCTTAAACCTAATGGGATTTGCATTGTATCTGAACCTGGCGCGGGCCATTCAAAGACTATAAACGCAGTTAATGCTGTTAAAAGGTTTGGTGTTACTGAGAAGGATATGCCTCCTAAAAAGATTGTTAAAGTTGCAAAGAAGGCAGGTTTTAGGGAATTTAGAGTATACCCCCGCGCAGAATACATAAATTTTGCATTGTATGATAAACCCAATAAAATCCCCAGGCTTAATTTTTTAATAAGGAGACTGTTTAAATTTAGTTTTATAAGAACGCTTGCAGCTGTTCTTGTAATTGTGTTTTATAAAAGATATGATGGCATTGTGCAGATGAGAAAATAGTAATTACTGGCAAGCGCCTTCATTGCATCCGTTCTCGCACCTGAAGTTCTTGCTCAGGAGCTGGCAGTCTTCGCAGTAATATTCTGTGACAAAATTTGCAATGCATTGGTCATGCCTGGTGATTGTCTTGCCATCAGAATTAATGATTGTTATTCCTGCTGTGTTTGGATTCAATCCATCTGAATCAGAGCATTCGCATGGCGCGCCAACTGCTGCGCCAGTTATATTATTGCTTGTATTCGCGCAGCCTGTCAGGACTAGCGAAACCACAAGAACCAGCAGAATTAACCTTTTCATACATATATTTAGGGCGTCTTTGTATATAAATATTTCCAAAGAAACCTTTAAAACAAACCCTTTCTCTAGAAGAGAAAGCGTTTGATCGGATAGAGACTATTTTACAAGTGTCATAATTGACTAGTTTCCAGCAAAGCTGGAAACGTGTTCTAGGGAAACCTTTAAAAAATCCAAATAATTAACTATGTAAAATGGGGGTCAGCAAAAAGCACAAAATAGTTCTCTATGCCCTGTGCCACTACCTGCAGGAGTGCAACAAAAGATTTTCTGATGCTCCGCTTTCAATGTCTGTCTCGAAAATAAGCTTCATTGAAATGGCGAAGAAGGCGAAAATCTGCGACAAATCAATCAGGGCACTGTACAAGAACCTTGAGGATTTGGAAAACAAGAAATATCTCAATTACAGCAGCAGGCAGCTGAGGCTGACGCAGAAAGGGCTGGGATTGTACAACAAGATAAACAGGGAAGTCGGTCCTTTTGTAAACATAACAAAATCAGATGTCTCAAAATTCACAAAAGGGCAGGTTGTGTTCAGGTAAAATGAGAATCGGAATAGCAGGCTCCATGCAGTTTGTTGAAAAAATTCTTGAAATACGCGACAAGCTGAGAAAGCTGGGCCATGATGCGTTTGTAACAGACCTGCACAAGGCGCTGGTAGGCAAAACAGAAGAGGAACTGGAGAAAATCAAGCTTTACCAAAAATACAACAGGGACGCAATCCGCGTTTTCTGGAAAGCAATGCAGGGCGCTGATGCGCTTCTTGTCATGAATCTGGACAAGAACAATGTCAAGAATTATATTGGCGGAAACACGCTGATGGAAATCGGATTTGCCCATGTCCTGAACCAGAAGATATTCCTCTGGAACCCAATCCCTGACATGAATTACAGAACTGAGATTGAAGCTGTAAAGCCGGTTGTTATTGACGGGGATATTTCCAGAATTAAATAATTTTTAAGTTAAGCAGCCTTAGGCAGATTCAAATAACTTGGTTTTATTATCTCTTTTTTGAATGGCACAACTATTCTTAGCTCTGGATCATACTGATAATGCTCTTTTATTATTACAATATTTTTTTCCTTGTCCAAATAGTAAATTTCATCCAGATTTGGGATATTGTCAAGATAGCCCTCCAAACTTAAGCCAAAATGGTCGCACATTATGACTTTTCCCAGATTGTTTTTGAAGACAGTGCTCTTCAGCATAAAACTAACTGCACCATCTATTGCAAGAGGCAGTTCAAAAGCTGTTTCGCTTTTTGCACCAGCCTGGATTTCCCCTCTTCCGCTTGGGTCTGAAAATGTTTTTGGAGCAAAATAAGGCAAAATGTCGTACAAAAGCCTGATTTTTTTCGCTTCTGTTTCTCCAACCCTGTCCTGGATAACCTTTATTGCAGTATTCGACAAATTTTTGAAAACAATGTACCTGTCTGAGATATAATTATCATCAAAAATAATTGCGCCGTCGTGGGATTTTAATGACAATCGTTCAATATGCTTGTCAAAGTCAATGTCTTCAAGCCTTTCAAAAACAGGCATCTTGTCATAAATTTTGTCATCTATGAACCTGGGGTCCCTTATGTCCGGCAGATAAGCAAGAATTGCTGAGAATAAATTCCCGTCTTCTGTTCCTGATTCTTTTTTTGATTTAGCCTGGTCTGCGTAAGGAAGGTAATTCTTCTTTAGGTAAATGCTTAGAAGCGTGTCAAATATAAGCTCAAAATACTCTTTTTTGGGCAAGCCTTTATTATTTAAAATTTTTTCAAGCTGATCGATTAGTGCTTTAACCATGGCCGGTTTCGTGCAGAAGTGGTATATAAGATTTGTGGATTTAATATGCACATGTCAACGGAGATATTTCCTGCAGGTTTTGTCACCAGCCCCGACGAAAACTGCTGTGTTCAGGCAATTCTCAGTCAGTATTTCCCCTGCAGCTTATGCATCATCGCAAGCGTTATCAAGTCATGCTGGTTGTGGGAAATCATTGATGGAATAAGATAATCCTCCCTGCCGTAGATGAAGTTGTAGTATATCTCAGGAATCTCGCTTCCATCAACATCCTTCTCCCTTTTTTTATGGATTTGGTTTCTTTCAAAAATCTTCAGCCCTGACTTTGGGAACTGCTCAGACTGGGCGTATTTCCTGAAATTAGGATAGTGGTCTATGTTCTCAATGTTCAAATCCGGCAGCACCCTGTTGACAATCATCCTTTTTCTCAGATATGGAATGTCAAAGGGCTCGCCGTTAAAAGTCACAACTTTTTTATGCCTGCTGCTTATGCGCTTGAAGTCCTGCAGCGCCTTTTTTTCCTCGCTCGGGTTCCTGGAAAAAAGCACATGCGTCTGCATTTTCCCATCCTGCTGGTAAGCCATTCCTATCAGGATTATCGGCTCAATTGCCTTGTTAAGCCCCGCTGTTTCCAGGTCCAGAATCAGGCAGTCTTCTTCCAGTGTGAAGTCTGCTTTTTTTCCGTAAAAATTTCTGAAATCCTCAAACGGCGCAATGTATTCATAGTCAAACTTCTGCCTGCCGGGAACCCTCTCTCCGCTGAGCAGGCATTCGTAGTTCTCGCTGAGCATTTTAGCTGCCCACTGCCTCATCCATCTTTTGTTTCTCTCCAGCAGCAGATGGGGCTTTCCGCAGACAATGTCATTAATATGAAGCAGCGTGTCCGAGCTGACTGGGATTTTTGCTGAGCAGAAGAACCCAGGCTCATTTTTCCTGATTAATTCTATTGCTTTGGAATAAAACTCTGAAAATTGCTCTCCTGCAATCAGTGTGAACTGCTCGCTGTTCGCCAGGTTGTTCCTGAGACGCTCGTCAGGCGTGTAGATGAGCATGATTTTCCTGTCTATTTTCCCGCCGTCTGCCCAGTAATTCTGTTTTTCGTATTTCTTTATGACATTCGGAACTCCGCGGCGGTCAAGCGACTGCTGCACCTTCACCTCCAGAAGAAGGTCCCCTTTGGCTGATATCAGCCTGCCGTCAGAAAAGAACTCGTCTGGGCTGCCTGGAAGCGCCACCCTGTCTATCTCATTTTTTGAAAAGATTTCGTGTATCTCTGAGCCGAATATTTCCCTGAACTCACTGCCCATTGCCCTGCACTTGGGGTCGTACTTCATCACAGCAGCCAGCAAAAACAAAAGCTGCCCTTCTGCTATGTTTCCGATGCAGGTCGTTGCATCCTGTCCATCCATGCACAGGTCGCTGTGCGACAGCCCCTTTATGCCCATCAGCCTGGCTGCCTTTTTCATGAAATTAGCCTCATTCTCGAAAAGCTCCATCTGCCTGTCTGCAGAGGAGCATCCAATTGCATAAACCATTTTTCTTCCGTTTGGCTGGGCGCGCAGCCCTGAATTTGAAATGCTTTTTTCGTCAAAATACAGTTTTCTTAGATTGTCATGCAGGTAGCTTTCTGTAAGCCTTCTTTCCCGAAGAAGCGGATAGAGCTTTTTGCCGTTGTATTTTTCCTGAAGGTCAGGATACAGACTGTTTATTATTTCCACCAGCCTCCCTCTCCTGAAATCCGACCTGCCGTTGGCTGTGCAGCCGCGGTATGCCTGCCACACCAGCTTGCCGCAGTTCCTAAAATGCTTTTTCAGGTACACCCTCCTGTGTCCGCTGTATATTTCCTCAGCAGTCTCCTTCGGTATCGCCTGCCTGATGTATTCTTCAACCTGGACAGTGGACATTTCATAATCGCTTTTCACAGGCGTGCTGAATCCCATTTTAAGCAGTGCAGGAGTTGCGTTCATCTTGCCTGAAAGAAGATAACTGTGAAGGCATAGCTGATAAAACAAATTTTGGTCTGCGCTTCTGAGCTGCACCTTGTTAATCGGGTCTTTGGGGCCAAGCTCATTGTCAGCTAAAAATTTTTCAACCCTCTTTTTAACTGTTGCGAGGGACTGGATTTTGCATTTACTTTCTTTGCCATTGCGAATCATAGAAACAAATTCTTCAGCCATGCTACATCTCCAGCAGCTCTGTTGAGATTTTTTCAGCTGTTTCTGTGTCTGATTCCCTGCTGGCCCTTATGAGCTCCTCCAGCTTCCTGGCTCTCCTGTCTTCTTTTGCTATATGGAACAGGGTTGTTGCTGTCTTCTCAAAATCATTCGGCGCCCCATTCATCAGCCGGCGTATCAGGTTTGCTGGAAATGCCTTGAGCTTCTTCTCCTTGTACCTCATTCGCAGATGGTTGAACGCTTTCTCGATTTTATCATCCTCCACAAAATCTGTCTGGTGGTTTGACGGTGATTTCAGCGGCAACTCCTGCGGTGTCTCCTCAATTATTATTTTATAGACCTCCCTGAGCTCCGGCGAAAAAAACGAGCTTTCCGGCGGTATTATCCTAAAAAATGGCTTGATATACTCCACTGGGTGCGTCAGGAGGCCGATAATGTAATTCTCTGCAAGAATTTTTAACTCAGCGCGCCTTGCAACATCCTCTCTCTGGAACAACAGACTGCTTCAGCCTTTCAAAATATTTTACCTGCACAATATCCTCGGGAATCCCAAGCTCTTTTGCTGCCTTGTTTATCCACAGCATTTTTCTTCCTGCAGGCAAAAGATAAAAGTAGCTCACTATCTCTTCCAGTAATTTATTCTGCGCTTCAGGCTCCTTGGGTTTTTCAGAAGTTTTCAGTACAAATTCAATAACGTCGCCTATTGTCAGCGAAGCCATTACCATATCAGGATCGCGATAATGCCTTGCCAATACATCAAGGTCTATTTTTCCATATCCTCTGAGCTCTTCATTGCTTTGAATATCTTTATTGCTTATCGACGCCAGAAGCGGGGTCAACCCCACGGCATAGGCAACCTGCACTGCCTTTTTTGCAGCTCTTATTCCTGCCTCATCCATGTCCATGATGAAAATAATTTCTTCAGCGCCGACATCGCGAAGTATCTTTGCCTGCTTCTGCGTAAATGCCACTCCGCCAGAAGCAACAACATTTTCCATCCCGATTTTGCGGGCAGATACTTCATCAATGTAGCCCTCTGTGTAGAGCACTTTCTTTGTCTCCCTTATTGCATTTCTTGCTTCAGACAGCCCGAACAAAATTTCGCTCTTGTTGTAGAATGTCTTCCCGAATCTCGTCTGCGAAACTGTGTTAAGGTATTTTATCTCGTCTTCGCTTGAAATCGCCCTTCCTGCAAACCCGACAAGCAGGCCGAACCTGTCCCTCAGCGGGAACATGAGCCTGTTCCTGAAAAAATCATAGTAGTCATCAGGGTTCCTTGACTCTGCTGGCGAGTCGCGCTTCTGCCCAACAAGCCCTGCGCTTACCAAGTCTTCGAGCTTGAATCCAATGCCCAGAAGGTTATTTTTCAACGCATGCCAGTTGTTTAGAGCATAGCCAATGCCCCTCTGCTTTATTGTTGCCTCGTCAAGCTCCCTTTCCATGCAGTACGCTGCTGCTTCATGATTGTTTATGTTTCTTGAAAAAAATTCCTGCGCAATTCCAAGCGCATCCCTGGTGTTTAAGACAGTGCCCTTGTATTGCCTTTTGAAAACTGGAACCGGTATCCCAGATTCCCTTGCAACATAATCCCTTGCTTCGGGAAATATCATGCCTTCTTTCTTCATGAAAAAACCAATGACATCTCCGCCTTCGCCGCAGCCGAAGCAGTAGTATAATTTGGGATTTTCAGTCACGTGAAAAGAAGGTGTTTTCTCATCGTGGAAAGGGCAAAGCCCGACATAGCTTTTGCCTGATTTTTTCAGCTTGACATACTGCCCTATTAATTCAACTATGTTTGCCTCTTCTTTAACACGCTCCGTGAACTGCATATTTCCAAGATACTGCTCCCCCATGGCCATTTCTGAGGGATAACATATTTATATACATTATTGTTACACAAAAAAATGGGTGGCAGGAAATATTCAGAGGAATTAGTCAGGGATTTGTTTTTCTTTTACACTCTGGGGGAGAAGAAGGGCTGCAGGCTGTTAAAGGAGGCGCTGAAGGCTGACTACAGCCCGCTGCAGCGCCTGCTGAACAGGGAAATTGCTGACATGATTATTCTTTTGAATAATGACAATAATGATCCCAAGTATGCAGCTGCATTTAAAATATATGACAGGGCAAAAAAGGTATTTGCCGGCGAGAGAATGGCTGCGTTTGTTTCTGACGAAGGCATTGAGAAGTATCTTAACTACCTGATGTCCACAACAAATGTTACAGTCAAGAGCCTGAGGGACTCGCTTCGCTGAAGTTTTTCGTCACTGATGTCGAAGAAAAATGTAAGAAATTCAGTCCAGAATTCGGTCAATTGAAGCTGCCCATGAAGCTCTTCTTGCTGCGTCAAACTTCTCAAATTCAGGCTCGCATGCCTTTGCAATTGCGTCGTGTACCCTGCGGACATCTTCCGGACTTTTGAAAATCGGATCTTGCTTTTCAGCTGGGACTCCGTCCAGGACGAAATCAGATCTTCTCAGTCCGCCGTGCCTGTACCTTTGCTGACGGGCTTCTTCATCCAATTCATGCACATGTTTCTTTAAATTCTCAAAGTATTTTCTAAACTGCTCCTCATTCTCTTTCATCTTTAAAGTCAACTCAGCCACGTATTCATTTAGCTCTTCAGAATCCATTTTGCCGTGGATAAATCTTATGTCCTTTGCTGACAATCCGCCTCGGATGTACATCATTTTACTCTCTGTGGCAAACAGACTTTATAAATTTTTTTGAAATATTGGGTTGCAAGAGATACCTTTATAAACCACCTCCTTTCTCGTTATATGCAGGATAAGCTGGTTAAGGCTCGCTTATGCCGGAGGGATAAAATGTCACGAATGCATTCTGGAGCAAAGGGGAAGGCAGGGAGCACAAAGCCTGCGCAAAAAACAACTCCAACTTGGATAAGCTACAAGAAAAACGAGATTGAACTTATTATTGCAAAGCTCGCAAAAGAGGGATTGACAGCATCACAGATTGGGCTTCATCTGAGGGACAGGTATGGAATCCCCGATGTCAAATTAATAACAGGCGTCACAATAACGCAGATACTCAAGGAAAAGAAACTTACAAAAAAGCTTCCTGAGGACATCTCAGCACTGATTAAAAGAAGCATTGCAATCAAAAAGCATCTTGAGACAAACAAAAAAGACAAGGCGGCAATCCGCGGCCTTCACCTCGCCGAGTCAAAAATCAGAAGGCTTGTCAAGTATTACAAAAAGTCAAAGGTTCTGCCAAAGGAATGGGTCTATGATCCGTCACAGGCAAGATTTTACTTAGAATAAATCATATTGAAATATCAAAAGTTCAAGGACAGTGTAAAGGAAGCTGTAGCAAGGTTCAGGCAGCTGGACAAGAAGGAGCCCGCAAGAGTCATTGCGCATCTTGACGCTGACGGCATTGCTTCCTGCTCAATTCTTGTGAAAGTTTTTAATTCCGAAAACATGCGCTACTCCATATCAATTGTTCCCCAGCTGACGACTGAGCTGATTGACTCGTTTGCAAAGGAAAAATACAAGAATTATTTCTTCGTTGACATCGGCTCAGGAAGGCTGAAGACAATCGCTGACAGGCTCATAGGCAAGAATGTGTTCATATTCGACCACCACGGAATTGAAGAGGAGACAAAAAATCCGGCTGTTGTGCACGTCAACCCGAATGTTTACGGCATAGACGGCGGAAGGGAAATCTCAGGCTCGGGGATTGTTTATCTGTTTGCAAGCGAGCTTGACCCAAAAAACATCGACCTTGCGCACATTGCAATTGTCGGCGCAATCGGCGATGTCCAGGAGGACAACGGCTTTGAAAAGCTGAACGACGAAATCCTGCAGACGGCAATCGAGCGGGATTTGATAGAGGTGAAGAGGGGCTTCAAGTTCTTCGGCACCTACTCAAAGCCCATACACAAGCTTCTGCAGTACTGCGAGCCAAAAATCCCCGAGATTTACGGCGACGAATTCAGGACAATCGAGTTTCTTCAGGAGCTCGGCATTCCGCACAGGAACGGCTATGAATTCAGGAAGCTCTGCGACCTGACAGATGCTGAGAAAAAGAAGCTGGCGTCGGGAATAATAATCAAGCGCATGAATGAGGAAAAGCCAGAGGACATCTTTGCAAACAATTATCTGCTTGTCAGGGAAAAAGGCGCATTCAAGGATGTGAGGGAGTTCTCGACAATACTGAATGCCTGCGGAAGGCTTCAGAAAGCCTCGCTTGGGATAGGCGCATGCCTCGGCGATGAAAAATTAAAGAGAAAGGCGATTGAAAACCTTTCGATTTACAAGAAGGAAATAACAGGCGCGCTGGCGTGGTTCAACGGAAACCTGGATTCGTTTATCAAAGGAGATAAATACATGATAATCAATGCAGAGAACAACATACTCTCAACAATCGCAGGAACACTTGGCTCAATCCTCTCAAAATCAGGCAATTACGAGAAAGGAACATTGATAATGACTATGGCGAGAAGCGCCGACTTCACAAAGGTTTCCCTCAGGATTGTCACTGACGTTGGAATCGACCTTAGGGACATTGTAAAGGAGATAACTGCGAAGGCAGGCGGAGAGGCAGGCGGCCATAAGCTTGCTGCAGGCGCGATAATTTCAAGGGAGAACGAAGAGAATTTTATCAAGGTTGCCGAAGAAGTTCTTAAGAAATTTACAAAAGCCCCTTGATTGACTCCATTTTTTCTGCAATGTCCTGTCCGCTTCTTGTCAATGTAAGAAGTTTCAGTCTTCCCTGCTTCTCGAAACTGACAAGCTTTGATTTCTCCATTATCTGCAGGATTTTAACTACGTGGCTGTATGTGCAGTCGACGGATTTTGCAAGCGAAGAAGCGTAAACACCTGATTTGCAATTTTTCAGATTTATGAGCATCTGTGACGGTTTCTCCCTAAAAAAAACATTGTAAATCTTTTTGTCCATTGATAAAACCCCCAAATGTGTCTTACAACCTATAGTTAATGGTAGTTATTTTTAAATATTTATCGTTTGCCATATATACTTTACAGAATATACAAAGCTTTTTATAAGTCTTTCTATTTTTTCTGCCTATGAAGGCAGAAGAATTTCTTTTTCCGCATGAAAAAGTCAGGGAGAAGCAGGACAAGTTAATTGAAATGGTGGTGAATTCTGTAAAGGAAAGAAAAAACATGATTATTCACGCGCCAACCGGGCTTGGAAAAACCTCTGCTGTCCTTTCGCCTGTGCTGAAGTACGCGCTCGACAACAACCTTAAGGTTTTTTTCCTCACATCAAGGCATACCCAGCACCTGATTGCGATTGAGACGCTGAGCATGATAAAGGAAAAGTACGGAACAAGGTTTGTCGCAGCAGACATAATCGGGAAAAGGGGCATGTGCCTCCAGCCGGCTGTCGAGGGTCTGCATTCGTTTGAGTTCGCAGAGTACTGCAAGTCATTGAGGGAGGGCGGAAGCTGCGAATTTTACGAAAATTCAAGGGACAGCAATGCATTGAGCGTGCAGGGAAAGAAAGTCCTGGCAGATATAAAATTCCTGAGCCCGTGCCACACAGAAAAGATAATTGAGAGGTGCAGGCAGAGCAAGGTATGCCCCTATGAGCTTGCAATCAATCTCGCAAAGGACTCCGCTGTTATTGTTTCCGACTATAACTATGTGTTCAACGAAAACATCAGGAAGGCATTTTTCGGAAAAGCAGGCATCGAGCTTGAGAAATGCATACTTATTATTGACGAGGGCCACAATCTTTCTGACAGAATGAGGGACCTTGTCTCTGAGAGGCTCACAAGCATCACCATTGACAGGGCAATTGCAGAGGCAAAAAAATACAACTTTGACGAGACCATTGAGCTTCTTGGCGGGATAAAGAAAGTTCTTGAGGAACTAAGCCAGGAGCTTGAGCCTGAACAAAATATATATGAGGTGCTGATTGAAAAAAATGATTTCGTCAGCAGAATAAACAAGATAAATGATTACGACAAGATAATTGCTGACCTTGATTTCATCGCAGATACAGTAAGGCTGAGGCAGAAGCGCTCGTTCATCGGCGGAGTCTCAAAATTCTTGGAGTCCTGGAGAGGCCCTGACGACGGGTTTACAAGAATCATAGGCAGCAGAAGGATAAAAAACAGGCCGGTGCTGACTCTGTCATACAAATGCCTGGACGCCTCGATTGTTACAGGGCCTGTGTTTGAAAAAGCGCATTCAACAATCGTTATGAGCGGAACATTAAAGCCCACTGCAATGTACAGGGATTTGCTCGGGCTTGAAAAATGCGAGGAAGGCGAGTTTGAGAACCCGTTCCCTGAGCAGAACAAGTTAAATTTAATAATCCCAATGACAACGTCGCTCCAGAGCGAGAGAAGCCCTGCGATGTATTCGGAAATCGCAAGAATCTGCGCTGAAATCGCAAACACTGTGCCAGGGCATTCTGCTTTTTATTTCCCAAGCTACAGGTTCAGGGATGATGTTGACAATTATTTTTCAAAGCTCTGCAGGAAAACAACCTTCAGGGAGTCGAAGATGACAAAGGAGGAGAAAAAGAACTTCCTTGAGAAATTCACAAGCTACAAGGAGGCTGTCCTGCTGAATGTCTTCTCAGGGAGCTTCGGCGAGGGCATTGATCTGCCCGGAGTTTTGAAATGCGTTGTTGTCGTAGGCGTTCCTTTAAATCCGCCTGATTTGGAGCTGAGGGAGCTTCTCAAGTATTATGAGGAAAAATTTGGGGGCATCGGGAAATATTACGGATATTTCTTTCCGGCAATCAATAAAGCTGTGCAGGCAACAGGAAGGTGCATAAGAAGCGAGACAGACAAGGGTGTGCTGATTCTGCTCGACAAAAGATACAACACTCCATTCTACAGGCAGTGCCTGCCTTCTGACACAGAATATACTGTAAGCAAAAATTATATAAGCGAGATAAGAAACTTCTTCAGGTAAGATGGGCTACCTAAAGGTTGCAGAGGAGTATCAGATTGCCTTTGAGCAGGGGAATCTTGAGAGAGCAAAGGAACTTTTGCTTGCGCATCACGAATCCTGGACATATATTCAGGTTCGCTACAGAGTGCTGCTGAAACAGGATATTAAGAAAACAATGCCCGGCTGTATGGAAAGATTACTGCGCCAGAAGGAGTTTCTTGATAATATTGTGCTGGAGGCTGAGAAAACACAGACTGACACATGAAAAACAGAAAAATTCTGTTCATTGTTGCAGGAATAGTCATAATGGCTTTGCTGGCTGCAATTTTAATAAAATGCCTGCTGCCGCAAAAATCCAGTTACATAAAACTCGATGAAGATAAGATTGAATGCTACGAAAATTCGCTTTATTTTATTTTAAATGATGCAAATATTACTGCAGATGAATTAAACGTGCAAAATGTAAGATGCCTGCAGGAGATGCCCTACGGGCAGTGGGAGATGACAGGCACTTATTTTGAAGATGATGACCATTCAAAGGAGCCGACGCCATTCTATTTCCAGGAAATCAGGGGCGGCATGGCTGCTTCCGGTGCAGATGGTTATTATGAAGTGTGCCTGATCATAAATAACACGAAGATTGTCTCCAAAATTGAAACAGGCAGGGAGATGAGCTATCAATCGCCTGCAAGATGCCTTTGGCAGTCAAAGCTGCCATAAATATTGACTTTTTCTTTCATAAAAATTTGCATAACAGTTATAGTTTCAGCCAGCAGTCACTCGCAAACTTTATAAACCGGCAAAAAACCTGCGGGATTATGAAAACAGAAAACATACAGATACAGCCAGACCGGAGATGCAGCGCGAAAAATCTTGAAAAAATATTGTCAGAGCTTCCAGTTGAAATAAACGGGCCAAGTTTGCACCTGACAGCGCACATGGGTCCTGGAAAAATAATTTACATGGAGCCGGTTTACGGATACATTAGCAAGGTTGTGATTAATGACAGCAGTGTTGCTGTAGAAAAAGACTGGTGTTCTGAAGACAGCCTTGGGCTTAATTACAAGGGGCAGAAGTATGAAATCAAGATGGGATGAGTATTCTTCATATATAATTTATATATAATTTACCCAAATAGTACCCCAGTATACTAAAACGTAACATTTATATACTGGTAGTGTAATTCTTATTATTCCAGAATGGTAGTACTATTCGACATGTTTCATATGCCCGAAAATGTCTTTGACGTGGTTTTTGCCACGGAACAGCAGGCATTGGTGGCTAAGATGCTCATCAGCCAGATGAAGTCAACAGAGGGCATGATGGGCAAGACAGAGATGTCTGTCTTTGCCACCCAGCTCCACGATGGAGTTGTTGTCGAGGTTGAGAAGGGCGAGGGCATGTTCAAGAAAAAGGAAAAGACAAAAGTTTCCTACAACAAAAGGCAGTTTTACGACAGGATTTTGACGCCGATGAAGGGCATGGGCATGATTGACTATGATATGTACAAGAAGCAGTACATAATCTCTGACAAATTTAACAAGGCGATGTACAAGATAGGATTGATGTGGATACAGCATATACAGAGAAAATGAGCGAAGTAAACCTTGAAAAGAGATTAGGAATAGTAGAAAGTATAGATAAGAAATTTGCAGATAGTTCTGTGTACTATGCACTGGATTCCATAAGAAAAAACCCGTCGCTTTTTCTGAAAAAACTTGCCCAGCAAGATGATCCTGGACTTACAGAAACACTAAGGAAGTACTGCAATGACCTGCTTGCCAAGGAAGTCCTGAAACATGACAACGAGCCCGTGAACATTCTTTATCTTGAACTCAAGAAAAAATTGCTGCCGCTTAATGTTTTTGAGGATTCTCGTTATTTTTACATATTCAACAAGGCAAGGGATATGGTAAGGTCGAACAACAAAGTAAGGCCGAACAACAAAGGGGGTTTTACAGAGACGCTCGGCCCCGAATTCCAGATAACAAGCGTATTCCCTGACACCTGGGTGGAAACAAAGAAAAAACTCAACTGCATTTTGGATGATTTCAACAAAAATTACAAGGCAGAGGATGTAAGGATACTTGGAATCATTAAGGTCCACAGGCCAGATGAAATCCCCTATGGGCTTGTAGATGCACTTCACATGGAGCTGGAAAAGTACCGCGGAGCTGTGCCCAGGGAAATGATAGTGGGGCAGAGGGATGACAAAACAGATGACAGAGTGTACTAAATACTCGCAGTGCCCGACGTGCAGCGCTGTCTTTGAGACAAAGACACTTTACAGTGCAGTTAATGCTGCCTCTTCTGACGAGATGGGCTGCATCAACCACCTTAGGAAAAACCTCGGCTCAGACGAGCTGGCTGAAAAAATCCGCAGGGAAGCGTTTGCTGAAAGGGAAAAAGAGATGCACAAAATCGAGGCATATGGAATCACGAATACAGACGTGTTCCTTGCAGTTGATGCCTGGAGGAGGTCCAATAAAAGAAAATACATGCAGTCGCTTTACTTGGAAAACAGGCAGTCGCTGCCTTATGCAAATCATCTTTTCTCCTACACGCTCCTTAAAAAATCTCTGGAGTCAGCTGTTACAATGGTATTTTTCGAAATACGCGAGAACGGAATGCCGCTGGACATAATAGACGAGGACCGATTCAACATATTTTCAGACACAATGGATGTGATAAGGAAGTACGCGCCGCAGGGCATTATTGACGCCTACGGCCCATCGTCGCAGATAACCCTCATTTCTCCGGGAACATACGAGGATTTCAAGAATCTCGATAAGATTGTGGAGGGGTTCAACAAACGCCACTCCATGCGCCCGCCTTACAGAAGGCTTTTTGCTGTCGGCTTTGACTACGACATCGCAGAGCGGCCGCAGCTGCAGCTGGAAAAGCTGCATGCTGACATGAGAGACGATCAAAATGTTGAACAAATTACAGAAAGAGCAGACAGAGCTGGCTAGGAAAGTAATTCTGAAGGATTCTTTTGAAAAGCTAGAGACTGTTGGAGGAGTTGACCAGACATTCACAGACAATAAGATTATTTCTGCAATTGTTGTCTGCGATTACAGAACAATGAATATAATTGAGGAGCAGTATGCTGTCACAGAGTCGAAGCTGAAATACATCCCTGGATTAAGGGCTTACCGCGAGCTGCCTGCGATTGTCGAAGCCTACGGCAAGCTTGATGTAAAACCTGATGTTTTGATTGTCGGCGGGCACGGCATAACTCATCCGCGCGGCCTGGGAATTGCATCGCACGCCGGGCTGGTTCTGGACCAGGCGACAATCGGGATTGCGAATAAATTGATTGTCGGAGAGATTTCCGGAAATAAAATAATGGTTGAAGGCAAGGCAAGGGGCTATGCGATTTCAACAAAAGAAAAGGCAAATCCAGTCATTGTCTCGCTCGGGCACAGGATTTCCCTGAAAACAAGCGTTGAAATAATAAAGAACTGCATAAGATTCCCGCACAAGCTGCCTGAACCGCTTCATCTGGCGCATAAATTAGGGAATAAAGTTAAAAAAGAAATGAAATAATTATTTCAGCACTTTCGCGCCGCCGACTTTCTTTGCAAGCGCCTGAAGCTTCTTCTTCAGCGTCTTCTCAACCTCTGCCGGAATGTCATACTCCTGCTTGAAAGTTGCTATCCAGTTGAGAATGTCCCTTATGTCCCCTTCTATGCTTTCAACCTGCTCGTAGCTCATGCAAGATTCCTTATTTGCCATATTGTCACCTCTTTTATCTGGTTTTGTTTTTGCTGTTTTTAAATGTTGCGCAAGCAATATATATTTGGGGCTTTTGAAAAATAAGATGGACAACGAGACAGCAGTAAGATTCATCCTTGGCGGGCTTAACATAGACAGCGAACAGCTTAAGCTGGTTGAAAAGATATTCTCGCTTGACCTGCTCAAGGATTTCAGGCTCGAGCAGGCCAATGAAGGCATTCATTTGAATGCGCACCTTGCAAAAAATACAGGCTTCAGCAGATTCGAGGGCTACATCAGGCAGAATCTTTCAGAATTCAAAACAGACGTAGGAAAGATGCCTGCCCTGGACAGCTATGTATTCTTTGCTTACACAAAAACAAAGAAACTAATCAGGACAGAAGTTTATTTACAAAGCTAGGCAAACACCAGCTTCAGCGCCCACATCAGGCCGATGCCGACAACTATGAAAATCAGCTGCTCAACTGATTCTGAGATTTTTGTTTTCTTGTGCAGTTCAGGTATCAAATCAGTTGCGGCGATGTAGATGAATCCGCCTGCTGCAAACGGGACAAGCACAGCTGTGTTAAAGTATGCAACTGAGAAGTATCCGACTAATGCGCCTGCAACAGCTGTAAGCGCAGAGAGAAAATTATAGAAAAGCGCCTTTGCCCTTGTGAATCCGCCGTAGACCAGGACACCGAAGTCGCCAATCTCCTGCGGAATCTCGTGGGCAATGACTGCTATTGTTGTTGCGATGCCAATCTGGAAGCTTGCGAGATACGATGCTGCAATAAGCAGGCCGTCAATGAAGTTATGCACTCCATCGCCAATTAAATTAAGATAGGCAAACGGGTGCACATCGCACTTTCCTTTGTGGCAGTGCCTCCAGTGTATGAATTTTTCCAGCACAAAGAAAAGAAGCATTCCCAGAATGACGTAGATGAATGATGATTTAAGCCCTGCTTCAACTGACTCAGGAAGCAGATGGATGAATGCGTCCCCAAGCAATGCGCCTGAGGCAAACGCAATCAGCACAAGAAGTATTCTGTCAAGCGCCTTCTGCCTCATTGAAATGAAGACGAGGCCTGAAAAAGAAAGCAGGCTTACAATGACCACTGAGATAAGGATGTATAATAACATATATTATAGTTAAAAATCACTCTTTTTAAATCTTATCTAAAAATATAAAAATAAGCAGGTTATTCCCATTTTATGGACGAAGTTATGAAACAGATGCAGTACCTGGAAAAGATGCTGGGCAAAAAAGTGGTTTCAAAAGTCACGCTCGATCAGGCGCTTGAGAACGACCCTGAACAATTCAAAAAAATAAGCGAGCTGTGCATACTTGCAGAAACTGGCATTGATGAACTGCAGGTGAATGATGCCCTTGATGAGCTTTCGAACTATACCCCAAACAGGCAGACTGCCTATGTTTCATCAATTAAAGATAAAGGAATAAGGAAGATTGCCTGGACATATTTTAAAGCAAGAAAATGGCAGTTTGTTGTTGAACTTCCTGAGTACATCAGGTCATTTAGAAAAAATGGGGAGCTGCTGTATTTCCCGGTGCATTAGCATTCTAAAATATCTTATTTAGAGAATTCCTGTTACAACCAGTAATCCCAATGCGAGCATTATAATTCCGGCAATCAGGTGAAGCACCCTCAGATTCTTGTCCTTCCAACTTTCTGTCTTCTCTATGCTTGTGCGCCCGATGAATATGAACAGCGTGATTATCACAAGCGGAAGCACGAAAAATATGTTGTACAGCAATAATGTCGGGATTGCAACAATCTCTGTTGCTTTTTCAGCCAGAAGCCCGAGGACAAACAGGTAAGGACCGCCTGTGCACGGCAGTTCAAAGAGGCAGACAACAAAGCCCATGACAAATGCGCCTGCAGGCGAAGTGACATGCTTGAGCATCTTTTTCAGTGTCGGTCTCCATCTCCTTGGTATCTCTGTCACAAAAATCTTGCCATACCAGAAGTAATCCTTCAGATTTGCAAGACCTATCAAGATTGCCAGTACTCCTATGATTTTGTAGAACCATAATGATAAGCCTGAAATCCTCAGCGCCTGGAAAATCCCAAGGCCGAAAAGGAAATATACAATGTAAATTGAGACAATGAATGCTATGCCTGACTTCAGCGCCCTTTTCCTATGCCCTGCTGAAAGAAGCGTCCCAAGCAGTATCAGCAAAACAGCTATTGCGCACGGGTTGATTGAGTCGACAATCGCAGCGCCAATCACAGTCATGATTGACAATGCGTGAACCTGCGATGTGGGCGATGTTGGCCCGCTTATTCCTGTCTTGTTGTCCTGGCCAAGCACAGGGCACACTGCCCCTTTTTCATTTTTAATTGTCTTTTCCAGCTCATCAAGAATCGGCGTGTCGCCCGATAAGTATGTATTTCCAATGAACACAACCGGAATTCCCCTCTGGTTTTCTGGAACATTGTAATCGTTAAAGTACTGCTGCAGCAGATTTACATTATCCCTGTCATAATAAATCTCAAACTGCTTAACCTCAACATCAGCTCTCTGCGTCAGCTGGTTTATGAGCGGCTCAACCCTTGCGCAGTGCGGACAGCCGTTGCCGTAGAAGAAATATACACAGGTTTTCTCATCCTGCGCATAGGCAAAGCTGGCAAGAAGCAGCAGCATAAAAGGAATCAGTATTTTGGCTTTCACAAAGATATTTCATATAGAGGTATTTAAAAAGCTTATGAATTCTGGTTACACTTTTATCTTCCTGAAATGCTTCGGCAGCTCCTTCAAAGAAAGCGTGTTAAGAATGTCTTTTTTCTCTGCCCAGCCCCTTCTTGCCTGGGCAACTCCAAGCTCCATGAACCCCAATTGGTTAATCGAATGCGTGTCTGTGCCGATTGTCAGCTTTATTTTGCTGTCAACTGCTGATTTTATGTTTATGTCATTCAAGTCCAATCTTTCCGGCTGGCTATTTATCTCAATGCAAACCTTATTTTCCCTTGCTGCCTTGAATAGCTGCTTGAAATCAAGCTCATAGCCTGGCCGTTTGTTGATTAGCCTGCCTGTCGGATGCGCAAAAATGTCAACAAGCGGGTTTGATATTGCCTTGAGGACCCTTTTTGTCATCTCTTCTTTTGTTGACTTGAATCCTGAGTGGACAGAAGCAACAACAATGTCCAGCTTTTTCAGCATCTCGTTGGGGAAATCCAATGAGCCGTCTGCCTTTATGTCAACCTCTGCGCCTGCAAGAATCCTGAAATTCCTGAATCTGCTGTTTAATTTTTTTATTTCAGCCATCTGCTTCAGCAGTCTTTTTTCATCAAGGCCATTTGCAATTGCCATTGATTTTGAATGGTCTGTTATCGCAATGTATTCATAGCCGAGCTTTTGCGCAGCTTTTGCAATTTCTTCGATTTCATCTTCGCCATCTGACCATGTTGTGTGAATGTGAAAATCTCCCTTGATATCTTTAAGCTGGACTAGCTTTGGAAGCACTTTTGTTTCTATTTCGCCCCTGTTTTCCCTCAGCTCCGGCTCGATGTAGGGCAGATTTAGTTTTTTGTAGATTTCCTCTTCTGTTTTTCCTGTGACAAACTGCCCTGTCCTCTTGAAAAGCCCGTATTCTGATAATTTGTATCCTTTTTTTATCGCAATCTGCCTCAATTTAATGTTATGGTCCTTGCTGCCTGTGAAATACTGCATTGCAGCGCCGTAGCTTTTGTCGTCGACAACCCTCAAGTCTGCCTGTATCCCTGCCTTCAGTATTACTGTGCTTCTTGTTGTTCCCTTTGAAATAACCCTCTGCACCTCTGGAAGCCTTGTGAACGCGTCAATTACTTTTTCAGGTCTTGAAGAAGTTGCAAGTATGTCAATGTCCCTGACTGTCTCATTCATCCTCCGCAATGAGCCTGCATAATTTACATTATTTACTTCTTTTAATCTTTTCAGCCGGCTGACAATCTCTTCTGCAAGCGGAAGCGTCAGCCCCAATAGCTGCCTCTCGCCTCCTGCCTTGTAAAGCTGGAGTGATTTTAGAATATTTTCCTCTGTTTTCTCGCCGAAGCCGCTTAAATTCTTCAGCCTGTGCTTCTTTACTGCATTCTCAAGCGCCTTCACTGATTTTATCCCGAGTTTCTTGTAGAGGAAAGTGACTTTCTTCGGCCCGATGCCCATCACCTGCATCAGCTCGTCAATTCCTTTTGGAATCTGCTTCTGGAGCTTTTCATATGCATTTACTTTTCCTGTTTCAATGAATTCTATTATCTTTTTTCCAAGTCCTTCGCCCACTCCTCTGATATCTTCCAATGCTTTTATCCCGCCTCTCCTGTAAATCGCTTCAACATCCTCTGACAATGCTTCAATCGCCCTTGCCGCCTTCCTGTATGCCTGCGGCTTCCACTGCACATTCTGCATTTCAAGAATATCAGCTATCTCGTAGAAAATCCTTGCCAGCTCAGGGTTTTTCATTAAAATTCCTCTTTTAATAATCCGTAAATATAAACATCCAATGTCTTTTTGTTTTTTTCTATCTCTTTTCTCAGCGTGCCTTCTTTTTTGAAGCCAACTTTTTCAAGAAGCTTGTATGATGGCTTGTTGGGTGTCATTACTTTGGCGTAAACCCTTCTTAACTTCAGTTTCTTAAATGCATAATCAAGAACAAGCTCCAATGCCTCTTTTGCATAGCCATTTCCCCTGTAATCCTTGTTAAGCCAGTAGCCTGTTTCTGCGTTTTTGTTTTTGAAGTTAATATTGTGAATCCCTATACCACCGATAAACTCCTTGTTTTCCCTGAGAAATATCCCAAAACAGCATGGCTGTTTTTTCTTTGCCTTCTCCTGCAAACTTTTTATGAATTTCTTTGCGTCTTCCAGCGAATATGGGTAAGGTATGTTTGTAGTGTATCTTGCAATATCCTTGTGGTTTATTTTTTCAGCCAGGTCATTGGCATCTGATTTCCTGTAAGGCCTCAGTATTATCCTTTTTCCTTCCAATTTCATTAATATACGCTAAGAAGCCGGAGTTTTTAAATGTTAACGTCTTTCATCCTTTCCAGCGCCAGATCCCTGAAGTGGCTCTTGGGATTCAGCTTCAGGAGCGCTTCGTAGGACTCCTTCATTTTCTTGTAGTCGCCCTTATCAAAATAAATTGAAGCCAATGAAGCAAGTATCTGCTCCTGCTCGCCATTTTCCATAGATTCTGCAGTTATTCTTGCAAAGGTTTCAATTGCCTTGTCAGGCTCCTTGATCAATCGGTATGCGTTAGCAAGGCAGTAGAGGTTTTCAGTAGTCGGCTCAGCCTTCTGGTAGAACTTCAGCGCATTCTCAAGCCTGCCACTAATGATTTTTTCGCAGCTGAACTCCTGTGCAGCTGCGCACTTCGGCGACGCTACTAGCAATCCAAGAGTCAGCGCCGGAATAAGTATTGTCTTCTTCATACAAAATGGAAAATAGAAAAAGTTTAAATAGCTTTCTCAAGGTTTAAAAATGGTGTTTTCGCTTCCTGAGCATCATATAAGATGCAATCAATACCAGAATCAAGAATATTGCGATTATTGAAACAGTGGCTGCAATATTCGACTTTTTATTCTCTGCTTTCTTCTCCTTAACAGCAGGCGCTTTAAGCTCTTCTTTTGCAGGCGCTGCTGCTGCAGGCTTAGCTGCCTCTTTTGGCGCTGTTGCATTGGAAATTCCAGGCAGAACCGCCGCTGGTGCTGCGCTGACTCTTTCAAAAAATACATCAGCAGAGCCAGATGATATGGATGTCACGCTTATTGATATGTCTGCAGCCCCATCACCATTCACGTCGAGGCTAATCTTCTGTCCGGGAAGCAAAGTAACAAATGATGATGCAACTTCAAATAACGCGCCGTTTGCAGATACAGCCGGGATTGTCAGCGTATAGCCGGCATTGGCTACATTGAAATAAACAACGCTTCCGCTGCTTGCCGCCCTCAGCCTCAGTCCGTCTGCGCTGTCAGGCCAGGTGACAGTAACAGCATCGCCGGATCCTCCGCCGCTGCTATGGCTGCTGCCTGATGCTGCGCTTCCGAAAATTCCAAATGTGCTTAGGTGGGTTAAATTGGCCCAGACATAATTGTCACTAACATTAACACCTCCCCATGGAGTATCGTATTTCTCCCAAGTGCTGGTGTTAGTATTGTAATATTCAATCCTTAACTTGCTCTCGTCTAATCCTGAAGCATTAACCTCAGCTTCATTGTAATAGATTATTAATTTTACTAAACTGATGTTTATTGGGTCATGTTCTATCTTGATATAGTTGCCCAGCAGCTTCAATGAATTTGATCCGGGACTTTCATTAACGAAAACTATGGTGACATTCGCCTGGGTTGACTCATTTGTATAAACCTTTATTTCGACACTGTAATTACGACCGCCTAAAACATCGCAATTAGTGCCGCAACTGCCCATGCCCATTCTTGTGTCCAATGGCAATATGAATGCTCCCTGCTCTCCTGCAGTTGTATTCAGGTATCTTCCGTTGATATAGATTGAGCAGGTGCTGTCAGCATTAAGGACTCCTCCAAATGGAACCAAAAATCCATTTGTAATGTTAATGTTTGAATTTCTGCACACAGCTGTTGAAGTGACAACCCACTGTATTGGTGATGATGATTCTCCGAACATTCCCCAGAACCCATTGTCATAGAAATTGCTGTTCAGCAGGGTTGTATTTAAACTGCCTGTTGCATGCAATCCGACGCAGGTATTGTTTGTGAATGTGTCGTCGGTTATTACTGGAGTTGAAAACCCAGCAACAGTTATTCCTTCGCAGCTGTCATGGATGTTTGAATTTGCAATTACAGCTGAACTGCCCACATTATTAAGATAAATGCTGACATTGTTGCTATAATACTCATCATTATCGATCGTGAAACTATTGATAGAGTCCACATATGCTCCATATTCGTATCCTGAAACCTTGTTTCCGCTGAAATAATTTCCTTCTCCTAAATCATAATATATCCCACTATAATATAACCCACTTGTTGAATTATACACACCATCTCCCTGCACAACATTGTTTGTTATCATGTTGCTGCTGCCGTAGGCTCTTATGCCAACATTGGTGTTATTTATGAGCGTGTTTCCGCTGATTGTATTACTTTCGCCTGAATCAAACAATATGCCAAAATTATTGTTGTTCTCGATGTTATTGGAGATAAGACCTGAAGAGTATGTTTCGTATAAAGTGACGCCATTATTATTATTGAAAGAAACATTGTTGTTCTCTATGGTGCATGTATCTTCGCCGTAAAGTTCTACTCCAGCCATTGCGCCACAGCCGCCAAGACTGCAATCCTGCTGAACATTGTATTCTATTGTGTTGTTTATTATCAAATGACCAGAATGTGGTTTATTACTATATATGTAAATTCCGCTGTAATTGTTCAAGCTGATTATATTATTGAGAATCTGTGACCCATCACAATCATTAACATCAATTCCGTAATTATTATTGGAGCTTATGTTGTTGTTTTTAATGATGACATTCGTCGAAGCAGAGGCACTGCCATCCATATAAATTCCAGAACCAGTATTAGCTGTGATGGTATTATTGTCTAAAATAGTCCCATCTGATTGCGCTTCAGAAACTCCATATGTGTTTCCGGCAAGGGTATTTTTGTACACATTGGAGTTGGAAGATGCAAAAATATGCACGCCCTCATTAGAGCTGCTTATTTCATTGTAAGCAATAGTATAATTTGTCGCTTGCCTAATGCCTATTGCGTATTGGGTGATATTGCTGATTGTGTTATTGAAAATGGTATTGCCTTGGGCACTGCTGCTGAGTATTCCGTTTCCGAACATAGAAATATTGCAATTCTTAATTGTAACTCCTGAGACTGAGTTCATTATTTTTACGCCGATTCCCGTACCGGATCCATTTATAGAATAACCGTTGCAATCAAGAGTTATACCTGGTGCGCCTATCCTTAATGCATAACTTGATGAGGATAAACCCCCGCAGGACAGATTACCAGTTAATATTTTATTTGTTGTGATTGTGTCTCCGCACAATACAGGCGGAACAGGGCAGCTAAAATTGCATAAACCGCCTGGACTTGATGAATCACAGGTAGTAGCTGAAAAAGTGTTTGCCCCATTAAAATCATTGACATCATAACTCGACCCATCTTCATTATTGTAGCAAGAAAATGTATTTGTGAATGTGTTGCCTGAAGACGGAGCATCAATATAAATCCCTTCCCAATAACTATCTGTAATATTATTGTTCAGAATATTGTTGTTGCTGCCTTCAGATAAAAATAATCCTCTTGAATTGGATGATGTTATTGTGTTGCCTGTAAGAGTATTTCCGTTAGAATGCAACACATATACTCCATAAGTGCCGCTATTGTTCATTATATTGTCAGTGATAGTGTTATCATTAGACGTAACAACCTCCACGCCATCAGATGAACTGAGTGCGAAATTATTCCCAACTAAACTATTATTATTGCCGTAATTCAAATACACGCCATAATTAACATTATATGAGGTTATAGATTCAATTGTGTTAAAATCGCCATGATCAATATAT
>CAIMOB010000013.1 GCA_903842985.1 uncultured archaeon | reverse complement strand
TAATATAAAAAATAATGAGGATACTTTCTTATTTTTCAGATATTTGTCATAAAACAAATACAAAAGCAGGAATAAACAACTTAAGCTAACAATCAAAATCATTGAATCAAATGATATCCAGAACGAAGGACCGCTGCTTCCTACATATGGATACATAAAGTTAAATTTTAAGTTTTTTACAGCACTCAAGTAAGCAGATAAAGAGTGAGGTATAAATGTTTTTGTTCTTAAATTCAAATATAAAAGAATAATACAAAATGCCACAAATGATGCTATCCCAATGACTGTCTGCTTTGCCTTAAAATTAAATTTTGAGAGGTAATTTCCACCAAGGATACAAAGCGCAGGTATCATTGTCATAAGATAACGTTCGTATGGAAGCCTGCTTGCGCCAACAATAAAAAAATATAGTAAAAACACAGCAGCTGTCCAGATTACAAAGTATATTTTTTTCTTCTCAAACTTTAACAAAGACAGCAAAAATAATCCACCCAGCATTGGCGTTGCCCAGAATATAAGATAAATAAACGGTCGCAGTGTGAACCCCCTGCTTGCTAAAGAGGTATTTTCTAATGTTGAGATAAAATGCGGCCAGTAGCCAAGCAAGTATGAAAGCAAAGGGAATAATGAATAGATAATCCCACCGATTAAAACGATTGTTATCCCAAATTTTACTGATTTTTTAATATTTTTCTTTTCATAAAGATGGATTAGGCCCAGAATAGCAATTAAAATTAATGTATCCATGTATTTTGTAATGGAACTAATCCCAATGAGCACACCCGTTAAAATTAAGAACTTGTTTTTGTTAGTCTTCAAATAATTTGTGAACATGATAAAAGTCAGCAAATATTCAAACATAACCAAAGAGCCGTTTATATCGATCATTGAAGATGCGAGAACAGGCCAAAAACTGAAAGCCATCAGCAGGCTCGAAAAAATTGCTGTTTTTTTGTCAAATACATTTATTGAAATAATATAAACCAAGATAATATTTATAATGCCAAAAATCAAAGGAACCAATCGGGCAGTCCAAAAAACATTTGGTACAATGAACAATTTTTGCAATAAAAAATATGCCGGAGGATGCCACCAAAATAATTTGTTAGATATGGTAGAATAAAAAAAAGATTCGTCCGCAACAAATATATTTTTCAAAGATAAAATTCTTATGAATAATGCAAAAGAAATGATTATAATTAAAATCAGATTATCTTTGATTATTTTTTTCATTTTTTGCCATCATTATATAGTGCGGTATGGGATTTAATGGCCAGGTTTTGAGCATTTTTGGTTCCTCAACAATTTTAAATCCAGTTCTTACCAATATTGTTTTATACTCTTCAGGCGTTCTAAAAAATAAATGGTCATTTAGCGTCATTACCTTGTCCTGAACATAGTTATACAAATATTTCCATAATGGTTTTTTTGCAATTTCTTTGACTATTATAACTCCATTATTTTTAAGATGTTTTTTGCATTCGTTAAAAATTGATATTTGTGTCTCATAAGGAACGTGATGAAGCAGATCAATTAAAATAATCCCATCTGCCTTTTTAAGTTCTGCGTTTTTTCTTAGATCCCTGTGCTTGAAATCGACATTCAAGATGTTTTTGCTGGCATTTCTCGCAGCAGCTACTCTTTTATTGTTTAATTCGAGACCAATCAGTTTTCTTTTCTTTGAGGAAAGTGCAAAGAAAATTGAATAGGAGCCGAATCCGCAGCCAACATCATAAAAAACACCTTTTTTTGGTATGAATTTTTCAATAGAATGATGTGGAAGAAGCAAATTCCTTAGAAAAAGATATATCTTTGCAATTGGCGAATCATATAGTTTTAAGATGTCATATACAGAAATTTTTTTCATTTTTTTCCTTTATATCCTAATTTATACCCAATTATTAGGTTAATCATCACAATGCCAAGCTTGAATGATTTCCAAAAATTGCTTGTTATTTTCGATTCACCAACCCTTTGCGCATAGTTGACAGGAATTTCAACAGTTTCCAATTTATTTTTTAAGCACAGAATCATGAATTCTGGAGAGAAGCTTGAACCGTTTACTGTGAATTTCTCAATTATTTTTTTCAAGGCATTTTTTTTAATAAGCTTCATTGTGCAGCCTACATCAGTTAAACAAGGCCCGTTATGCAAATATTCTAATAATTTTGCAACCACCACATTTCCGATCCTCAGGAACCAGTTCATTTTCGCATTTTCCCAAATAAGAGATTTTGAAGTTCTTGTGCCAAGCACAACATCAAAATCATCGCAGTAATCAAGCAGTTTAAATACATCTTTTCCTAAAAATGTGCCGTCTGGCTCAGCCATTATTATTATGTTGCCAGTAGTCTCTTTTAATCCTCTCTGAAGCGCTGCACCATATCCTTGCGTTTTTTCCAGGACATAAACTGCTTTTGTTTTCTTTATCTCTCTTGCAGTATTATCTTTTGATTTGTTGTCGACAGCGATTATCTCATCAACAACGCCTGTTGAAAAGAAGTCCTCTATTGCAGTTTTAATGTATTTTTCTTCATTATATGCAGGAAAAACAACACTAACCTTCTTTTTGTTCCACATTTTAAACTAAAATATTGTATGTCTTTTAAATATTTATTTTTTAATAATTACTTTTAATATTGAAAATAATCATTCAAAACCTTTATAAACAACCCCAATTTTTCATACAACAGGACGGTCATAGCGGCCTGGCAACACCCGATCTCATTCCGAACTCGGAAGTTAAGCAGGCCCACGTTTCCCTAAGTACTGCGTTACGCGGGAACAGGGATTCGCTGTCCGCTTCATTTTTGTTCTAAGAGTCAAAATGAAAGCAAAAACTGCTCCAAATGTTCATGAAACTGTTTTAGAGTTACTTAAAAATAGAAAAGGAAAGTTATTAGATGTTGGAGCTGGAGAAGGAGCGCTTGCTTTTTCATTAATAAATAAAGGATTTGAAATTAGGGCTTGTGATATCAACCCCAAACAGTTTAAATTAAAAGGTGTCGTTTGCGATAAAATTGACGCCAACTTAAAGTTTCCACATTTAGATAAAAGCTTTGATATTGTAACTTGTACTGAAGTAATAAAACATACTGAAAATCCTTGGAATCTAATATGTGAAATTTATAGAGTCCTTAAGAAAAACGGAACGCTTATATTAACAACCCCCAATGTTGAAAATTGGTATTCTAGAATTCTTTATTTTTTAACAACTAAACTCGCTCATTTTCAAAACGAAAAAAATTATAAAATAACAGGTCATATAGAGCCAATATTTTCCTGGAAACTTAAATTACTGATTGAAAATAAATTCGTGGTTGAAAAAATAAAATATAATAGAAGCATCATTCCACTATTGCACATAAATATCCCAATAAAAAATAGATTTTTTGGTGATATAATTATAATCAAGCTTAGAAAAATATAAAATAACAAAGATTATTAAAAGCAAGATAAATCTGATTTAAAAATGAAAATACTTTTTATCGATCCGCCCGGGCGTGTAAAGGGGTTAAATATAGGATTTGCTTTTTTGGCAGCTGTTCTTAAAAAAGAATCTCATGAAGTAAAAGTCCTAGATTTCAACAACAGATATACAGAGAATCAAGAAAAGATATTGAAGAAGACCCTTGATGATTTCAAGCCAGATATTGTTGGATTCACCCTGCTTTCCCTGTCATATTATACATGCATGAAATTGATTAATGTTGTTAAAAAATATCATGATTGTACTGTTGTTGTGGGTGGAGCACAGACATTTATTGAACAAGAACAGCTTTTGAAGGACAATAAAAACATAGATGTGGTTGTAATTGGAGAAGGTGAAGAAACCATACTTGAAATAATAAAAGCACTCGAACATAATATAAAATTTGAGGAAGTGAAGGGGATAATATTCAAAAAAGGAAAAAAAAATAATAAATACAGGAGATAGACCTTTGATAAAAGATCTCGATTCTCTTCCTTTTGCAGATTATGAAACGCTCGGTGTAAAAAGATTTAATTTTGAAGGAAAGAATCAGTACCCTCTCATTACATCTAGGGGATGCCCTTATAATTGCTGTTTCTGTTATTCCCAAGTATTATCTAAACATTCTTGGAGAGGAAGAAAACCTGATTTATTAATAGAAGAATTAAAAAGTGTTATTAAAAAGTTTGATTGCGACTCTTTTGTAGTATGTGATGATAATTTTACACTAGATATAGCAAGAGCAGAAAAATTCTGTGATCTATTAACAAATGAAAAACTCAATCTAAAATGGACTTGCATGGCCAGGGCTGACAAAATAACTGAAAGGCTTGTAAAAAAAATGAAACTCTCTGGTTGTGAAAGAGTACAGATAGGTGTCGAGAGTCTCGTTCCAGAAATATTTAAAGAAGTTGATAAAGGAGAAAGTATCGATGACATAAAAACAGCAGTAAAATTATTCAAAAAATATGGAGTCAAAACATATTCTTTTTTCATTATCGGTCTTCCAAATGATACTTTTGAAGGTGTAATGAAATCGTACAAACTAAGTAAGGAAATTGGATTTGATTTTAATTCGTGGCAAAATTTAATGCCCATTCCAAGAACAAGAGCTCATGACTGGGTAAAAAAACATGGCAAAATAATAAGAGATTATAAGAATCAGTCTTCAGTTCTTGAGATAGGATTCGAAACTCCTGAATTCACAAAAGAAGAAAGAGAAAAAGCATTCAACATAATTACAATAAAAGAAAAAGCATATCCTTTTGATCCTAAGAAAAGTTACCTTCAAAATGGATTTAGTACATTAAATTTAATCTTGAAATATGATGCATACCACTTACCATTACACATTTATAAAATAACCAGAAAGGCGATTAGTATGCTTATTAAAGGAAGAAATCAGACTTTATCACACATAGAATTCGTAGATTAGTTTTGATAATATTTTAATTATTCTAAATCATATTTTTCTAATCTTCGCAATAAAGAATCCCTGCGTGCCTGTTTTATGCGGCCATAATCTTCTGCATTTTTTAATCTGGCCATCTAGCTTTCTTTTTAAGAATGTTATTCCCGGATCGCCGATTGTATTAACCTCTTCTAATTTTATCTTGAAGCTTTTCAAAGCCCAGTCAACCACAAACTCATTCTCTTCAGGCTCCAGCGAGCAGGTTGAGTAAACCAAAACGCCGTCTTTTTTCAATACAGACAATGCGCTTGCAAGCAGCGCCTTCTGCATTACGCTTCTTTCCTCTATTCCTTTAAGCGTTCTCTTGTCAAACCATTTATTATCTGTTATGAAATTACCCGAGCACGGAGCGTCCAACAAAATTTTGTCAAACTTCAGTCCAAAATCAGCAACAAACCTCCCGTCTTTTTTGTAAATGATGCAGTTTTTAACGCCGCATCTCTCCAGATTGTTCCTTAAAGCCCCCAATCTTTTATCATCAATATCAATTGCAACAATCTTTCCTTTATTTTTCATATATTGCGCCAGTTGCGTTGTCTTTCCGCCTGGTGCAGCGCCTATTTCAAGCACAAGCTCGTTTCCAGGCTCCAAGACCTGTACAGGCAGCTGTGCAGCAGCCTCCTGAATGTAATAAAAGCCCTGCAGATATTCGGGTGTTGAGCCTATTGAGAAATTTGATTTGACTTTGTAGCCAAAGTCAGCGAATTTTATCTTCTCCAGTGAAGCTTTCTTGCTGAATCTCTCAACAAACTCGTTCTCAGAAATCCTTAATGTATTTACTCTGATTGTCTCAGGAAGTCTGATTTCCTTTAACCCTCTTACATCGCCCAAAATTTCATTGTACCTTTTTAAAAACTGGTTCATATAGTACATTATTTCTTGTTATATTTAAAAATATATTGTTTAAAACAAAAAGGCAAAATATATAAACAATTTTGATTGTTTTTGTATTGTGGGGTTGGAAATGGTAAAAATAGGCATAATCGGCGGATCTGGTTTGGATGATCCTGAAATTTTAGAGAATGCGAAATATATAGAAGTTAATACTCCCTATGGAAAACCCTCTTCTTCATTAAAGACAGGAAAAATCAAAGGCACCGAAGTTGTTTTGTTGTCAAGGCACGGGAGAGAGCATACAATCCCGCCAACACAGGTTAATTTCAGGGCAAATATTCACGCCCTGAAACAACAGGGATGCACGCACATACTTGCAACAACAGCAGTAGGAAGCTTAAGAGAGGAGATTGACAGGGGACACATAGTTATTCTGGACCAGTTTATTGACTTCACAAGGCACAGGGCAGTAACATTTCATGATGAATTCAAGCCTCACAAGCCCCAGCACACGCCAATGGCAGAGCCGTTTTCAAGATACCTAAGAGATTTGCTTATTAAAACTTGCAACGAACTTAAAATATTCTGCCATGAAACAGGAACAGTTGTCACAATCGAAGGCCCAAGATTCTCAACAAAAGCCGAATCAAATATGTTCAGGATTTGGGGCGCAGATGTCATTAACATGAGCATAGCTCCCGAAGCCACCCTTGCAAATGAGGCAGGAATTCCTTATGCAGCAATTGCAATGAGCACTGATTATGACTGCTGGAAGGATGATGAAGAGCCAGTAACCTGGGACGCTATCTCAGAAATATTTGATAAAAATGTGGCAAAAGTTACAGATTTATTAATCAGCACAATCCCAAAGATAAAATAATTTTAAATTTCAACAACAATCTCTCCGGTCTTCTCATTTATCTCCTTCACAACGCCATGCCCCTTCAGTCTCTTCTTTATCTCGTCCCAGGAATATTTTTCCCTTGCCTTTTTTATCTCAGTCATTATCTCGTTCACAGTTGAATATTTTTCATAAATCGCTTCTGCCTTTTTCTTGTTCTCTTCTGTCTCTTCCTCCAACGTAATAAGCCTTTTTTCCTGGGCATTGATTATGGTTTCAATCTTCTCTATCTGTTTATTCTGCTTTGTCTTCACTTCTTTTCTTTCAAATGATTTTTCAGTCAGCGCTTCGTCGAAGGCAGAGTTATAGTTTTCAAACTCCTTTTTCTCAAAATCCTTGTATTTCAGCAGTTCAACCGGAACTATGTCGCAAATTTCCTTATTTTTGTAGACAATTCTTGCAGACTTATTCTTTGTCTTTAATTTTTTAATTGCTTCAAATATTTTTTTTAATTCAGCTCCGCTAATCTCCTTTTTGTTCTTGTCAATGCCTGAAACCATGCAAACCTCTTCAGCATAAACCCCTCCAAGGCCCAAATCAGCTGCCAGCGCCTTGACCAATTCCCTTTTTCCCAGCGCTTCCTTCAAAACACCTTCGTTTATATTTGAAAAATCAAATTTTATTTTCGGGCCCTTGTACACTTCTTTTGGCTTTATCTCCCTTTCCTTCCAGGCCTGCACTTCTAGTGGTCTCAGAATCATCCCATCTCCATCGCAGAGAATCACATTGCACTTGTCAAAAAGCTCTGCTATCAAAATATATTTCTTCTCTTTTATCTCAAAAATAATCTCAACAATCCTCTCAAACCCTCTCTGCCTTATCTCCCTTAGCTTTGCCCCGCCAATGTATTTGCGGAGATAGACGCAGAAATTTGACGGCTTTTCAGGAGCTTCAGGCTTCTGCGATGCAATGTAAATCAGATGGGGCATAATCCTCAGGATTTTTTTACCGATATTCGGGATATGAAGCTGCAGAATAATCTCCTTTGGCATGATGTGGTAGATATTGTCTATTCTTGCGCCTACTAATTGCTGGAATTCTTCAACTAAAAACTTCAATTCAAATGCAGTTATTTCCTCTTTCATGCCAGAATTAAATCAATATCCATTTAAATCTCTTTCTTTTCTTCCTTCATAGCAAACGGCGCAGAACCGCCGTGCCAGGTAAGCCTCGGCCTTATCCTCATCGGGAACATCCTCTCGTTTGAATCATCAAATATTACAGCAGCTCCGCTCATTCTTGGCATGTCATCAAGCTGCTTCACAAGCCCCTCCCTCATGTAGCTCTGCATCAATGCACCCAGTGCATCAACATCAATCTTTGCAGTTATCCTGTGCGCTATGACTGTGTCAGACTGCGTCATCACGTCGCTGTGTATCTTCCCGGGCTGCTGGGTGGCAAGTATCAGTGAAATTCCGGGCTGCCTCCCTTCCCTTAGGATTGTTATAAGCGCGCTTGAGGCAGCTGTTGAGCCTTCAAAAGGCAGGAACTCGTGCGCCTCGTCAACAACAAGCCAGACAAGCGGCATCTCAAGCTTTTCCTTCTGCTCTTCGCTGAAATAATGGGTAGCTTCATGAACTGTCTGGTACTCTTCAAATTTTCTCGCAATCATTCTTTCTATGAAAAGTTTTTTTGCAATCAACCCGAGCGCAAGCGCCTTGATTCCCCAGCCGCCGGGCATTGTTGCATAGACGCTTAAGTCAAGAACAGCAACCTGTCCGCCCTTTGCCAAGTCAGTCATCTCTGTTCCTTTTTCATCAAAAAGACCCCAGGTGTCAGCTCCAAGGAAATGGTTTTCAACAATATCCCTTATTTTCTGCTCAGATCTCGTGTCTGCCTGAACTTCTTCAACGATATCATTTAATGAAAATGATTTTCTTTCTTTCTTCATCTTGTGTATTGTTCTTTCAAGCAGAACACCTTCATCGCTGTTTTCATTGATGGCAAAGCATTTCAGCCAGTCATCAGCATCTAAATCAACTGGCTTTATTGAGAATGGAAAATCAGTGGGTATTCCTTTTTCCCTGTTCTCCTTAAAATATCCTGTTGGCGTGAAAATAACAACATTCAATCCTTTTGGCTTCAATCCAGCTTCTTCCAGGAGCACAGCATCCTTTAGATTGGGGTATTTCATTGTCCAATACACGCCCATTGTGTCAAGAAGTATTATGCTTATGTTATCTCTTACCTCAGGGGGCAGGTCAGCAACGCCTTCTGCAATAACCCCCATTGTGTAGGACTTTCCAGAGCCTCTCTTGCCGCATATGAAAACAACGTGCGACCTTGCAACGTCCATAAGTATTTTGTTAGAAATGGAGGTAACCGGGCCCATCTTTACAAACTGCCTTCCAAGGTAGATTGTGCCTTTTTCACCAAACCTTTTTTTATCGCTCTCGTCCCTTCCTATAATTATATCATAGGTCATAGTCCTTAAAATCCATATAGCGTATAAATATGTTTTTTAACACTTTAAAATAGTAATAAACCCATCGAAAGATTTATTTATAAGTTAGCTGTTTTTATGGCTGGGATGGCAAAAAAACATAAAAAATTTCCAATAGAGGCAGTTTTTATCGCCATAGTAGTCATCATCATAGTTCTTGTTCTATTCCTTTCACAGAAGGCAAAGGAGACAGGGGCAGTTGCATCGGTAAACGGACAGGCAATAACACTTGCTGACTTGAACACATTGAACATGAGTGTGCCGGTGCAGCAGAGACAGCTCCTGACAAAAGACAATCTTACTGAAATTGCAATCAATAATATGATAATGGGTCAGGAAATCACAAAACGGGGCATAACTGTTTCTAAGCAGGAAGTGGACGCCTTGGTTGAAAGATTTATTGCGCAGAACAATCTTACAATGCAGGGCTATGAGAAACTTCTCCAGCAGCAGGGAGTCACAGTCGATTTCATCAAAAACCTTTATGCAGAACAGCTTCTGCAGTTCAAGCTGATGAACGAGACAGTCCTTAACAGCGTAACTGTCAGCGATGATGAAACATTGCAGTTTTATAACATGTACAAGGAGCAGATAAATGACACCTATGAGAATTCAAAGGTCGAATTAAAAGATATTGTTAAATTCCAAAAGGCACAGCAGTCTTTCTTGGTATTCATACAGCAGCTAAGGGCAAAGGCAGAAATAAAATATTATTAGCGCCTTGGCCTCTGCTTTGCATCCATTATCAATTCTTCTGTTTCAGGCCCCTTTGTCATCGAAATTATTGATGAGATAAACATCGCTCCAAACACTATCATGAATGCTATCCCGAAATTCTTTGATGCAGGATAAACCCAGACCGCAGAAATCGCAAATCCAAGCATGCTTGCCAGCAAAAACGACCCTGACAACGGCGCTACTTTGTATTTTGACATTTTTACACCTCTTTTTTATATTTTTTATTATTTAAACTCTACAAACTTCAGCTCCTTGACCTTCTTTCTCGCCTTCTCCATATCCTTCTCAAACTTCTCCATGAACTTTGTCATTAGTTCGCAGGCGTGCTGCTTATCCTCTCCGCACATCAGCTTTCCTGCCTTGCAGTCGTCATAAATCTTCTGCAGCTGCTTGTCGTCGTCTATCAGGTGCTGCTTGTAAAGCTCAAAAATCATGCATTTCTCAGGCTCCCCGCCAAGCTTCTTCTGCTCGTCAATCGTGTCCCTTCCGCCTGTCAGCGCACCCTTTAGCTTTCTGCAGACCTCTTTTGGGTTTTCAGGAAGCTCGATGCACGAGCCTGGCTTCGATTTAGACATTTTAAGTTCGCCGTCAAGCGAAGGTGTGAACTTGTTGAAGACCGCAGACGGCGGTATGAAATTGTAGCTTGATTTTGTCCTTTCAACAATGTCTCTGGTGAGTCTTATGTGCGGGTCCTGGTCAACGCCCACAGGAATCACGCCAGGCATCCTTTCCTTCAGCTGCGGATAAAGAATGTCGCCTGCCTGTGTCAGGGCGCCCATTATCCTTCCGGGGTCAGCGCTTCCATAAATTGACTTGAACTCGTTCAATGTTATTCTTTTTGAGAAATTGTATGCCATATGCACGACTTCCTTGTTCTCTGACTGCAGGTAGAATGTTGTTTTTTTCGGGTCAAGCCCAAGTGCAATCCAGGCAGGTATGTGGAAGTCAAGCGCAGTCTTCCTTGCTTTTTCCAGGGAAATGCCTCTTGTCGCTGCCGCCTCCAGATCTGCCACAAGAACATATGTTTTTGCACCGCGCTCCTGGAAGTAGCTCATCATCTCAACAACCATCTTGTTTCCGAAATGAATCCTTTCAGCAGAGGGCATTATTCCTGTCAGCGCATAGAACTTCTCTTTCTTCTTTATCGCGCCTGCCAGAATTCTTAAATCCCTTCCTGCAAAAACAACGCCCCTTCTCATCAGCCTGTTTGGCTCCGGAAATAATTTTGGGTTGAATGTCTCCAGCCCAAATGTCTTTATCACATCCTCATAGTCCTTTACCAATACAGAACCCCAGGGGTCTATTAACACCATATTGCCTTTATTTTTTTCTTTATTTAAAAATGTTTCTAACAGTTTCCAAAGAAGAAGAGCACCTCGCACGCCTAAAAACAGCAACAAATATAAATGCCAGCCAATCCAGCTTGACTTATGAAGCACACTCTTAAGATTACTCTTTTATTGGTTTTAATATTCCTCTTCTCGCAGATAATTGGGCTTGGGATTGTTAATGAGTACATAGACCACAAGGCAACAGCTATAACTGGAAAAACTGTTTTCAAATCATTGCCTTACAATATTACAAGGCCGCAGATTGAGGAAAAAACATCATTTATTTGGATTTTTGCAGCGATACTGATTGGAACTGCATTAATTTTTGTGATTATAAAATTTGGCGGAGGCAGCATCTGGAAAACCTGGTTTTTCCTGAGCATTTTAATTTGTCTGACATTTGCTTTTGGCGCTTTCATCAATCAGTACATTGCTTTTGTGCTGGCATTGATTGTTTCGCTCTGGAAGGTATTCAAGCCAAACATCTTTGTTCATAATATTTCAGAGCTTTTCATTTATGGCGGACTGGCAGCACTCTTTGTCCCAATTATGAATGTATTTTCAGTAACTGTTCTGCTTGTATTAATTTCAGGCTATGACGCCTATGCTGTCTGGAAAAGCAAGCACATGATTAAGCTTGCGAAGTGGCAGTCAAAGGAAAAGATATTTGCGGGCCTGCTTCTGCCATACAAAATGCCGAAGCGAATTCCAAAAAATGTTCTGAAGGCAGCACCTAAAAAGATAGTAATGGTCAAGACAGCTGTGCTTGGCGGAGGGGACATCGGCTTCCCATTAATTTTCGCAGGCGTTGTTATGAAAAGCTTGATGCTTCACCATTCTGTTTTAGTCGGCTTTTTGCAGTCATTGATTGTTGTTGCTTTCTCGACACTTGCACTGCTTCTGCTTTTGGTGAAAGCAAAGAAAGAGCAGTTCTATCCAGCAATGCCATTTATTTCAGCTGGCTGCTTTGTCGGTGCGCTGATTGTTTTGCTGATTAATATTTAGATAAATATATAAATCATTTTTCAATTTGTATATCTAATGATACTAAAATCTCAAAATCCAAAATTCATTCTAAGGCCCGCAAAAAAGAGCGATTTGCAATGCTGGTTCAAGAATTATCAGGATAAAGATACTGCAAGAAACTTTATGTCTATGCCGAAGAATCTAAAAGAGGCAGGAAAGGAATTATTTCACAAAAGCAAGAATTCTGAGAATTTTGTCATAGATATTGATGGCGAAGCAGTTGGCAGCATCGGGATTCACGACATAATAAAGGGGCACAAGGCAATTATTTCTTATTGGATTGCAAAAAAGTGCAGGGGCAAAGGCATCACAACAAAGGCAGTAAAAATAGTAACAGAATATTTTTTCAAGAAACACAAGCTAAAAAGAATTTCTGGAAATGTCAGGACATTCAATAAACCCTCTGCAAGGGTTTTAGAAAAGTCAGGCTACAAACTTGAAGGTATTTTGAGGAAAAACAAGCTGAAAAAAGGCAAATTCATGGATGATATGGTTTATGCCTATGTGAAGTAGTTTGTTGACTTGTATATACATCAAAACCTTTTTAAATACCCTTTCTATATGGCTTTATGGCGGGCTATGCTGGGGTGCTAGCCGTACCCTGTCACCTTAAATCGGCTTCACGAAGGGGCTATACGCAGGACGAGAGGCAAGCAGTGCTTGCTGGTCTTGGGTCGTACCATGAGATTCTGTCCTGTAGGATCTTCGTTATGGGAAATGGGTCAGGCTGGGAACAGAGCAGCCCTAACCTTAATGCTTGATGCTTATGGGGTAGCGGAATTGAGGAAAACTCGGGGTAAACCAGTAAGTGTTGTTTGTTGCGAATTCTGCGGGCTCGCCGCTTTATATTCTGTAATTTATTATTGATTCTGTATTCTAAAGCCCAAGAAGCCATTATGGGACTCCGGTTGCGCAGCAACTAGGAGTCGCATTATTTTTATCAAATTTTTATAAAAAATTTGTGCGGGCTCGCCGCTTTATAATTCTTAGAATCAGCTGATTATTATCGCAGGCTTGCCAGGCAATGCCTGCCTTGCCTTCTGCTCCTTTGAATCAGCTTCTTTAACCACTTCAACCTTGCACTTGAACTCATTTTCTATTCTTTCTTTTGATTCTTTTATCTTCTTCAGCTCTTTCTCCTGATTAAGAACAATCTTAGGCGGATTTTCAATAATCCTCGGAATCATCCTGATAATGTCTTTTCCGAATTTCTTCAATTCAGTTGCCATAACTGCCTTTTGTATCACTCCAACATCCCTTGTTTCCTTTAATTTGTCAACAACCAGTTTGTAAAGTTTGTATTTCCAGTCATCGCTGACAAACAATTTAATCTCTTTCGGCTTCTCTATCTTTGCAAGCTCCAAAACTGTTATTACATCTGATTTTGTATTGGCAATTATGTCCTCAAGATACTCAGATTCAAGATTTATCTTCTTCTCGTCGTAAGAAGGCCATTTTTCAGAAGCAATAAATCCCCTGTTGCCAAGCTTCTCCCACAGCTCCTCGCAGACATGCGGGCAAAATGGGCTTAAAATCAGCAGCAAAGATTCAATGCTCTGCATTGTAACTGTCTCTCTTGAAGAAAGGAACTTGACAAGCTCCATCAAATCTATCAAAGCTACATTGTATTGCATGCTTTCTATCTTTTCAGTAACCTCTTTTATTGTCCTGTTTGTTTTTGACTCAAGCAGCGAATCTTTTTCATTTGTTATTTTTTTCTCAAACAATGAAATTACCTTGTTCATGAACTTTGAGCATCCGCTTATTCCTTTGTCATCCCACAGCATGTCCTTGTCAGGCGACGCAACAAACATCAGGAAAACGCGCGCAGTATCAATCCCGTATTTCTTTGAAATCTCCTCAGGCAGGACAACATTGCCCCTTGATTTTGACATTACAAAACCGTCTGTGCCGTGAAGCATTCCCTGGTTGTAAAGCTTTGTGAATGGCTCATTAAACTTCAACAAGCCCAAATCCCTCAGTGCTTTTACAAAGAATCTTGCATAAATCAGGTGCATGCACGCGTGCTCTGCCCCGCCAACATAAAGGTCAACAGGCATCCAGAACTTTACTTTCTCCTTTGCAAACGGCTCCTTGCTGTTTTTGTTGTCGCAGAACCTCAGGAAATACCAACTGCTGTCAAAGAAGGTGTCCATTGTGTCTGTTTCCCTTCTTGCCTTTCCTCCGCATTTCGGGCATTTTGCATTGACAAACTCCTTGTTTGTCTCAAGCGGATTGCCTTCGCCGAACTTTACATTTTCAGGCAGGATTATAGGCAGCTCTTTTTCAGGAACAGGCACCAGCCCGCACTTGTCGCAGTAGACAAACGGAATCGGCGTTCCCCAGTATCTCTGCCTTGAAACAAGCCAGTCCCTTAATTTGTACTGCAGTGTTCTTTTTCCAAGTTTTTTCTTCTCAAGATGCTTTGAAATCTCATCAATGGCTTCCCTGCTGTTAATCCCGTTGAATTCGCCTGAATTGACAAGCGTGCCCTCTTCTGTGTAAGCGCTCTCTCCTTTTGTATAAGCCTCCCATAGAAATTTATTGTCTTCTAAATTAATGTATCCTGATATCTTTTCTTTTTCTAACCACTTTCCAATATGATTTTTAGTATGCTCTTCTTCAGGTTTTTTGTATTTATCAGAGCCCAATTCCACTAAGAAAGTTTTAAATTTCCCATGTCGATTTACATCTTTATGTCTGGCGAAAAATTTAGTATGAATCTCAAATCCAATTGGTTTTACAGATTTTATGTCTTGGTAACCTGTTTCTTCTTTTACCTCTCTAACAACTGCCTCCTCAGGAGTCTCACCCTTTTCAATTCCACCAATAACAAAACTTTTCCAGCTAAATTCTTTCCAATCTAAAACAAAATATTTATCCTCTTTCCAATGCTTGACTATCCCAATAGCAGAATCTCTTGCTGAAGTAGGCTTATCTTTTCTAACTGCATCATGCCCCGCGTTAGTTATAAAAGTCGGAGCTATTACTTGTTTTATCGGAATCTTGTATTTCTTTGCAAACTCAAAATCTCTCTGGTCGTGCGCAGGAACAGCCATTACCATTCCAGAACCGTATTCTGCAATCACGAAATTGCCAGCATAAACAGGAATCTTGTCTTTTGTCAGCGGATTCACAGCATAGCTTCCTGTAAACGCTCCCTCTTTCTCAAGCTCTTCGATGTCTTTCTCGCTTGTTGACTTTATTTTCTTCAGGAAAGCCTCAACTCCCTTCTTCTGCTCTTTTGTCACAAGTTCCATCAGGCGCGGATGCTGCGCAGAAACAACCATGAAAGTAACGCCGTAAATCGTGTCAGGCCTTGTCGTGAAAATTGACCATTTCTTCCCGTTAATCTCAAAATCTATGTCTGTGCCGTAGCTTTTTCCTATCCAGTTCTTCTGCATCAGCTTGATTCTTTCGGGCCAGTCAAGGGCATCTGTCATTTCCAGCAGCTCGTCAGCATAGGCAGTTGTCTTGATGAACCACTGCTCAAGATGCTTTATCTCAACGCTTGTATCCTTGTGCCTCCAGCACTTGCCGTTATGCACCTGCTCATTTGCAAGCACAGTGTTGCACTTCGGGCACCAGTTCACAGGCGCCTTTTTCCTGTAGACAAGCCCTTTTTCGTATAATTTCAGGAAGAAATACTGGTTCCATCTGTAATATTCAGGGTCGCAGGTCTTGAGCATCCTGCTCCAGTCATAGCTCAATCCGATTTCCTTCTGCTGTTTTATGAAATTATTGATTGCATCCTCTGTGAATTTTCTCGGATGCGTTCCAGCTTTTATTGCCGCGTTTTCGGCAGGCAGTCCAAGCGCGTCATAGCCCATTGGGTAAAGAACATTAAAGCCATTCATCCTTTTGAATCTTGAATAGATGTCGCCGATGATGTAGTTCCTTGCATGGCCCATGTGAAGGCCAGAAGCAGACGGGTAAGGAAACATCTCAAGGCAGTAGAATTTTTTCTTTTTTGAGCCCTCATTTGACTCAAACAGCTTTGCATCTTCCCATTTCTTCTGCCACTTTCCCTGGATCTTTATGAAATCCATAATCAGAACTTTTTGAACTGAGCAGTCACGTCTATCAAATCAACGTGGCCGAGGAGCATTGCCCTGCAGCAGTATCTATCAAGGCCCAAACTATCCAAAACCTTTTTTTTGTCCTCGCCTTTTGCAACTCTCTCCTCATACTCTTCCCAGAGATGCGCAATGGGTTTTCCGCAGCTCCAGCATCTTATTGGTATTATCATTTTTACCTCTTGCTCAATTGCTTTTTCTGCCTGGCTTTTCCCCTATTGTTAGGCTTCCTTGGCTCTCTCTGTCTTACGTCTGCAATCAGCATGTTTCTGTCATAAGCCAGGAATACCTGCTTTAGCTTTTCTGATTTTGAATAGCTAACAAGCGCCTTTGCAATTGCAAGCCTTCCTGCCTCTGCTCCTGAAATGCTTCCGCCGCCGTTTACATCAACATCAATGTCAACCTTGTTGGCAAGGTCGCCGGCAAGAACCAAAGGCTCTTTAAGCTTAAGCAAAGCCATCTTCGGCTTCACCAGTTCGATTGGAATCTTGTTAAATCTTACTTTCCCAGTTCCTTCTCTCAGCACAGCTCTCGCTATTGCTTTCTTTCTTTTTCCTGATGTGTTTATTACCTTCATTTTGCACCAATCTCTTTTGAAACTTCGCCCACACGCATGTATCTTAGATTAGGAAGTTTTGAAAAATTTGCCTCTTTTATTGTGGCGATTGTCTTTTCGTTCTCGAATTCCTTTGGCAGGCCCAGGTAGCATTTTATTCTCTTGAACGCCTTATCGCCCTTGCTTTTTTTGTATGGAAGCATCCCCCTTATCACTCTTTTGACAAATCTGTCTGAGCTCCTTGGAAAATAAGGGCCCTTGAACGGAGTGTGACCAAAGTCTCTTTTTGCCTTGTACTTTTCAATTATCTCCCTCCTGTTTCCGGAGATGACTGCCTTCTCGCAGTTGACAATATCAACTTTCTCGCCAAGCAAAGCAAGCTTCGCGGCTTTCGTAGCCATTCTTCCGACAATCAGGTCTGTTGCGTCTATTATCATCCTATTACCCTCATCTGCGACGGCTTAATGTTGTTCTTTTTCATCAGCTCAGGGATTGTCATGCACGTTCCCTTTGCATTAGCTATTTTTTCCTTTGCCTGCTCTGAAAACTGCCATGCAGTAACTATCAGTTTTTTGTCTATCTCACCTGATGCAAGAACCTTGCCAGGTACAATGATTATTTCATTTTCTTTTCCGCATTTATTTATCCTTGAGAGATTGACAACCCTCTTGTTTCTTGAAGGCGCTTCCAAGTCAAGCGCAATCTTTTTCCAGATGCCTGCATTGCTTGTACTTGACAGTGTCTTAAGCTCCCTTATTAGGGTTTTCAAGTTTGGATTTGTTGGTCCTGTTCTCATTTTAAATAATTATGCGGGGGACGGGAATCGAACCCGCGCAGGCACTAAGCCATACGGCCCTCAACCGTACTCTTTTGGCCACTCAGACACCCCCGCAAATCTAAGCGGGTTTGTTGAGGAGATTGCCGAATTCTTCCAGCTGCTTTTCAACTGTTTCTACAGCAACCTTAACTATCTCTGAACAGTCAAGCTGTCCGAATGATTCAACATAAAATATGAATTCTGTGTCCTTCTCATTCAGCTTTATATCGCCGTTTGCTATGTCAACACATGCGCCGCAAAGATGGCATTCATCAAGATTTTTGATTGCAAGTTTCTTGTTCTTGATTTCAAAAACATCTTTTGGGCATATCTTCACTATCTCTTCTGCATTATCAGGATTTTTGACAATCTCGATGTAAGGCTTGTATTTGTACCAGACATGTCCTGGGCTCCATTTTGCATGCTCCTTGCCCTTTCCGAGCACAGCAGTAACTTCAATCTCAAGCTCCTGCCCTTTGAGCAGTTTTGTTATTGGCATCTTTGGATAAACTGGTTTTATTGCAGGGTCTTTGAATTTCAGCTCAGAAGCGTAAACTATTGCGGGGCCCTTTGCCTTCAGGCTGCCTGTAACCTGGCATTTTGCACAGCCTTCTCCCTTGCACGTGCACTCTTCAGGCAGATTGTATGATTCCAGGTCAGTCTTAAGCGGAACAAGGCCTAGCCTGTGTGCAATCATTTCATCGTAAAGTATTGAGCTGTTTTTCCTGAATTCAACATCTTCTATGGCCATTGCCGGAACTTCATCTTTGATAACTCTTCTTAGCATGTTTGCAAAAGAAGGCTTCGCGCCAGTAAGCAAAAAACTCATTCTATCCTTTTTCTTGTCTATGATTTCGAGCTTCATACTCTTCTACCTCTCTTTCCTCCTTTCTTTCTGCAGGTGTCATGGGGTATTGGTGTAACATCTTCAATAATTCCAATTCTCAGACCTGCTCTTGAGAGAGCTCTCACAGCTGCCTGTGCGCCTGGTCCAGGCGAAGTTGGTCCGTTCTGACCGCCAGGCCCCCTCACTTTGACATGAACTCCGTTTATTCCTTTTTCCCTTGTGACTTCTGCAACTCTTTTTGCAGCAATCATTGCAGCAGTCGGCGAGCTTTCAAGCCTGTGCGCCTTGACAACCAAGCCGCCGGAGCCGACTGCAATTGTCTCTGTTCCGGTTATGTCTGTCACATGAATGATTGTGTCGTTATAGGAAGCGTAAATGTGCGCGATTCCCCATCTTGTGGTTTCTCCCCTGTTCATTTATTGGCCTCCTTGACTTCCCTTTCAGGATGCGCCGGATCTGCCAGAGCAGAATTTTCTGAAAAGCCTATCTGCGGCTCTTCGTCGATTGAAACGATGTGCGAAGGTGATGTGACAATCTTGTTTCCAATCTTGATGTGCCTGTGAACTATAAACTGCCTTGCCTGCTTTGTTGATTTTGCAAGGGTTTTCTTGTATACAAGCGTCTGCAGCCTCCTTTCAAGAATATCCTTTAAAGAAAGCCCAAGACAATCCTCGACCGCGGCATCAGACTTTAGCAAGCCAAGCCTTTTCAGCTTCTGCAGTAAAAGTGATTTTTCCTTTTCAGCCTGCTCGCTCTGCTCTGCAATAAGTTTCTTTGCCTGCATTGCAGCCTTTTTTATGAATGAGCCCATTTTCCATATCTCATTCTTGTTGCTCAATGCATATTCTTTTTTGAGAGGCCTTTCTTCATCTAGCCTGACCTTCTGCCACATGTGGCTTGGTCCATGGTATTTTTTCCTTTGTTTTTTTGGTGAACCCATTTTAACGACCTTCGGGAGTTAAAATGACCAGCAAATCGAAAATTTGCGCTGCCATTTTAAAATCACTTCTTTGCCGGTGCTGCCGGTGCTATCTTTTTCTTTGATACGCCCATTACCTTTCCCTTGTTCTTTCTGAAATGTGATTTTGTGCTCTGTCCCCTTACAGGCTGTCCAAGGCTGTGCCTCACTCCCTTGTAGCATTTGATTTTCTTCATCATCTTTATGTCATTTTCAACAGTAAACTTCAAATCACTGCTCAAAAGATGCTTGTCACTGCCGTCTTCTGGATCATTTCTCCTGTTCAGCATCCATGAAGGTGTTCCAGCAGCAAGCGGATTAGAAATTACATTTTCAATTTTTTTTAAATCATCTGCAGTAAGGTTACCTGTTTTCTTGCCTTTTTCAACGCCGGAAATAGTGCAGACAGCGTTTGCGAACATAAAATTTATCCCCTTGATTTTCATCAGGGCCCTGCCTATTGGTTTGTTTCCATCAAGGTCAGTGTTGGCAACCCTTAATATGTGTTTGAATCCTTCTTCCATTTTGAAATAAGCCCAAGAATATGTCTTAAAACATGTTTTAAGACCCTATAAACGCTCAATAGCTGAACTCGGGCCGATTAAAAGAAAGTTAAAGGGGGTTGTTTATAAAGATTTTGGTTTCCTTTCATACTTAAAATAAGATATTATCCTTGTAACCCCATAAGGCAGTATAAATGCGACCACATACAGTATGCTTACAAGCACAGGATTCTGGTGTATCGGGCTCTGGAAAACAACACTTAGCTTGTTTGAAACATTCACCATGACAAACACAGTTATTACTGCAATGGCAGGTATGAATGCTCCGGCAATTATGTGATGTGTAGTCTCTATATGTTCTATTGCATTTATCAGAAAATTAAAGATTGTTCCGAATGTCAAGGCCAGCACAACAATGACAAAATAAAGCTGGTAGCTTGAAAGCACCAGAAGAAAAGGAATTAGTATGATTGAAATGAAAAGGTTGCCGATAATGGCAATGATAAGTGAAAGCCAGTAGAGAATTGGGTTCATGTTTTTTGTGTAAATAACATGCTTTCCTTCCTTCTCCTTGGAGTACATAATCTCCATCGCGTGACTTATCTCTTCCTCACTCCACCCCTTCTCCTTCATCCTTTCTTCGAAACTCTTTGGCATTTTGACTTAGTCGTAAATGGCTTATTTAAACTTTTTCATTAATCTGCCCAAAACGCTTTCTTTCTGCAGCGTCTCCCTGTACTCCTCGCCGAGCAATTTTGCGGCAAGTTTTTTGTATGCGAATGAAGCAGCGCTTTCCGGATGTGAATAGACAACAGGAAATTTGAATCTCAATGATTTTTTGACATTTTCATCGTAGGGAACTGTGCCGATAATCGGCTTTTCAAGAATTGTCTCTATGTTCTGCGCAGTAAGCTCGTCATCCCCTGCCTTGTTTATAATGACGCCGAAAACATTCACGCCAATTTCTTCAGCAAGCTTTATTGTCTTAAGCGCGTCTGTCACAGAAGGCATGTCCGGCGTCACAACAACAATGAGGTTGTCGCATGCCTTCATAGCATCTGTAACCTCTTCATTAAGTCCGGCGGAAATATCAAGCAGGACAACATCAACCTTTCCGTGCAGGTCAAGCATTATGTCGCTAAGTGATTTATGGCTTTTTGTTTTTGAGTCTTCAAAGGAGATGCTTGCAGGTATTATTCTCAGCCCGCAGATATGCTTGTATGCTGCTTCAGTGATGTGCACATTTCCCCTGACTGCGTCATGCAGTGTAATTGGCATTTTTGACACGCCAAGATGAAGCCCGACATTCGGCGTTTTAAGGTTTGCATCCACAACAACCACATCCTTTCCAAAATTAGTAAGAACCATTCCAAGATTAATTGTGGTGGTGGTCTTGCCGACTCCCCCCTTTCCAGACACAATCCCGACGAATTTACTCATTTCTTACCAGCTCCCTCGCATACTCCACGAAGTTTTTTGTCTTGTCAAAGTATTCATGTATAACATCGATATTTATCTCCATTTTCTTTTCTTTCAGCTCGACAGTCATTGTGACATGCCTTCTGTACTCCCTTGACCTTTCGAATTTCGCCTTGCTTATATGCCTGAGCAGCAGATAAAACTCCATGTTTTCTGCAATCTTTGAGTCATCGCTGTAATAGTTTTTTACTGCATCGCACTTTGCAATGATGCTCGGAGGAGTTTCAATCATCTTGCCCTCTTCTTCAAGCTTTTTGAGCAGGGCGGCGATGGCAAAATCATACGCGTTTATCAGCCTTTCAATTATGTTTTTTATGACATCGACTGTCCTTGTGTACTTCAGGCTGACATAAATAAGATGGTCCGCTCTTTTCAGCTCCTCGTTTGCCTCAAACAAAGCTTCTTTCATCAAGATTCCTTACTATTTCCTCCATTTTTGAATAAAATCCTTTTGTCTTTTCAACGTATTCGTGCAGCATCTCTATTGTTATTGTTTTCATCTTGTAGCTTTCATCGCAGATGACAAACGCATCCTTCCTTGAAAACTCGACAGGGCTGTGTTTGTGCTTCTTGACAAGTTCGTTTATTTCGTGGATAAATGCAACCATCTCAGTCAACTTGTTCATGGGCGCTGACTTCAGCTTGAAGATGTTGAATTTCGACTCAAAATTATCATAAAATGGAGGTATTCTCCTGTAAATCCTGTCATAGTAGAGAACCGCAGACATTATGTGCTCAAGCGATATGCTCAGATTATTTAGAACCGCAAGCAGCAGTTTGGGGTCCTTGACCAAAGGATAAGTCTGCGTAAGCATGTGGTCTGCAGACTTCAAAAACTTAAGTGCATCATCTTTTGCCTTTTGGAATTTTTCTGACATTTTAGAGCTTTTAGCTCTGCAACTCCATTATTGATTCTGCCAAGTCGCCTTTGTGCTTTTTGATGGCGTTGAGAGCTGTTTTTTTGTCAACCCCTGTCTGATCCATTACTGTTTTAACATCCTCATCTGAAATTTCAGGCTCGGTTGACAAAGCCCTTTCCACCCCTTCGCCGATTATCTGATATGTTTCCTGCCCCATCATGTTGACTTTTGCAACCTGGGGGCTCTTGAAAATTATTTCTTTTTCCTTTGTCTTGATTATGACTTCTGTTGCATCCACTTCAGTCTGCTGGATTCCCAATTTTTTCATCATTCCAGCCATTTGCCTAGGATTCATTCCTGGTATCATTTTAGATTCCCAGCAGGCCATTGCCATACATATGCAGAAGAATCACTATTATCATCACAATCATACATAAAATAATTACTACGCCTGGCTTAAACTCTATTTTTGAATGATATTCATCAAAATAGCGTACTAGTCCACCCATACTGGAGGGCATATGTACTCTGTCCTGTGCCATGTGTATATAAGATTAAAGGTTGTATATAAATGTTTTGAAGAAAAATGTGTAGGGCAGAATAAGCCGCCTTTTGTAAGCCTTCGTTGCCGAACAGGCTTTGCTGGCATTCTACTAAGCGTCCGAACGGACTTGCACAAGCCAGGACTCGCCGTTTCATCGTTCCCTATGGCAATGTCAAAGGGTTAGCTCTCAGCCCTCGCAGGCTGATTCGCCATTATCATCCTAACCATAGGCCGTGCCGTTTCTGAGCCGTTGCCATCCATTTCTGGATCTTCTTTCTGGAAGTGGCCTTTTACTGTGGGCGGACTTTCCTCACAACCGAAGTTGCGTAGCCAACTACTGCCCCTACACAGTATCTTTCCTCAAAGAAGTCATATTTAAGCCTATCTCTTTTTCTTAACTTCTTCCCTTAGAAGCTTTAATTCAGTCAGCTGATTTTCTATTACCATTCTCAGCTCTTCCTTCATGTTTTCTGCAACAGCAACAAGAATTATTATGCATATCAGGATAAGCCAGAGAAAGATTGCAAACAGGCCTTCCCAAGTCAATGTCTGCGTTACGCTGAAAACCTTATAGATAAGGCCGTAGCCAATCATGACAATCAAAATTCCAATAATAAGAAGTATTTTTTCAAAAGCATTCGGCGTCCTTACTGTTGGCATATTTGCTGTTTAAATATTGGGAATTTATAAATCTTATGCCTTGTACTTCAGCACAGCCAGCTTCTGCTTCCCGCTCATAACTTCAAACTCTTCAGCAAGCTTCAGGTCGCTCGCCTTCTTCACAATCTCCGGCTTCTTGCAAAGCAGAACAGCAACTCCGTTCTTTTTCAGCACGTATTTCGCCTGGTAAAAAAATTCCTTGTAATTCTTCTCTGCTATTTTCTCTTCCTTGAAGTCAGGCAGGATGGTAACAATGCAGTCAACACTCTTTTCCTTCACCTTTACGTCAAGCCAGTCTGTGTCAATCCTGCTGAATCTTATTTTTTTGTTCACTCCAGCGATTTTCGCGTTCTTTTCAGCTGCCTTCAGGTTCGCGCCAATTGTATCAAAGCAGGAAATTTCAACTTTCTCATCCAGTTTTGCCTTCTTGTCCTCTTTTTCAAAATCAAATTCAGCAAACTTAAGGAAAGCGAACTTGTTTTTGCTGTAGAAGTTCTGCGAAAGACCGCAGGAAGACAATGCAGCCTCTATGCAAATCTCTCCTGACTTGCAGAAAGGGTCCAGAAGAACATTTTTCCTGCTGTAATCAGCGATTCTGAGAAGCGAATATGCAATATTTCCCCTGACAGAGGCAGGATGCGAGAATATCTTGTACTCTCTTTTGCTCAAATCAATTCCTGCATAATCTATTCCAATATAGCATTTGTCGCCGTAAACATAAACATAAACTGTCTTTTCAGGGTCTTCAAGCTCAACTTTTATCTTGTTGCTGTTAAAAATAGCTTCACCAACCTCTTCTGAAATCTCCTGGCTTGTGAAATCATGGCTTCCTTCCCTCTGGCATCTTACGACAAATGTCTTTGCATCAATTTTTATGTTTGAATTTTTTATAATATCTTCTTTTGTCTTGAAATCAAACTCCTTCAGAAGCTCAATTACCTTGACAAAAGACCTCCCCATGTAGCACAATCTGCAGATTTCATTTTCATCTGCTTCAAAAGAAACAACTGTCTCGCCAATCTTCGCTTTTTTGCCAATCAGCTCATAAATTTCCAGCGCAGAAATACTTTCCAGCCCCTTATTTGTTATTGCAAGCGCTTTCATTCTTTTGCAATTTTCGCAGCTGCAGACAGCCTGTCCCCCTCTTCGAGCTTCATCAGCCTCACGCCCTGCGTGTTCCTGCTTATGACAGAGATTTCCTTGACAGGCACCCTTATCATTATTCCCTTTTGGCTTACAAGCATTATCTCATCATCTTCAGTAACTGTCTTGATTGCAACAACATTCCCGTTTCTCTCAGAGCACTGTATGTTTATTACGCCGACTCCGCCCCTTCCAATCAGCCTGTATTCAGAAATAGCTGTCCTTTTTCCATAGCCGTTTTCAGTGACAGTTAATAATGCCTTTTCGTCTTCAGCTATGACCATGCCGACAACTTCATCACCTTCCCTAAGCTTTATGCCTCTGACACCCATTGCAGACCTTCCGCAAGGCCTTACATCCTCTTCCATAAACTTTGCTGCCATGCCTTTCTTTGTCGCAAGCATTATCTGGTTGCTTCCAGAAGTCAGCACAACTTCTATCAGCTGGTCGCCTTCGTCAATTGTGATTCCGATTATCCCGCCTTTTCTCGGATTTGAGTAAAGCTCAAGATTTGTTTTCTTCACAGTGCCGTTCTTTGTTGCCATTATCAGGAAATGCTTGTTGTCAAATTCCTTCACAGGCACGAACGCGCTTACCTTTTCATCTTCTTTAAGCTGCAGCAGGTTGACTATTGCCTTGCCCCTCGCCTGCCTTGAGGCAACAGGAAGCTCGTGCACCTTCAGCCAATGCACCCTGCCTTTGCTTGTGAAGAACAGAATGTATGAATGTGTGTTTGCAACGAAAATATCCTCAACAAAATCCTCTTCCTTTGTGTCTGCCGCGACAACACCTTTTCCGCCCCTGCCCTGGCTCTTGTAGACGTCAAGAGGCATGCGCTTTATGTAGCCTGCGTGCGTTACTGTGACAACAACATCCTCTGGCTTTATCAGGTCCTCTGCAGACATCTCTTCTGCCTCGCCCTCAACAATCTCTGTCTTTCTCCTGCCGCCGTATTTCTCCTTCATTTCCTGAAGCTCTGTTTTGATAATCTCCAGGATTTTCTGCTCAGAAGCAAGTATCTCCTTCAGCTCCTTGATTAATTTCAGCAAATCCTCATGCTCTTTTTTTATCTTTTCCTGCTCAAGTGAAGCAAGCCTCTGGAGTTTCATGTCAAGAATTGCTTTTGCCTGTATGTCAGTAAGAGAATAATCCTTAATCAGAATTATTGTTGCAGCCTGTACATCCCTCGATGCCTTTATCTTCTTGACAACGTTGTCAATGTCTTTCAATGCAATTATAAGCCCCTCAAGAATATGCGCTCTTTCTGCTGCCTTATTCAACTCAAATTCTGTCCTTCTCCTTACAACTTTCTGCCTGTGGATTATGAACTGCTGGATTGTTTCCTTTAGGTTCAGCACCTTTGGCTCGTTGTTAACCAGAGAAAGCATGATTATGCCGAATGTGTGCTCCATCTTTGTGTGCGCATGGAGCTGGTTCAGAACAACCTGGGGATTGGAGTCCTTTTTTATTTCAATCACAACCCTTATTCCGTCCTTGTCCGACTCATCCCTTATGTCAGAGATTCCTGTTATCTTGCCTTCCTTGACAAGCGTAGCCATCTCTTCAATCATCACTGACTTGTTGGTTTGGTATGGTATTTCTGTAATGATTATTTTCTGCCTTCCCTTTTCCTCAATAATTTCAGATTTTGCCCTTAGAGTCACTTTCCCCCTTCCTGTTGTGTATGCCAGCCCAATTCCTTCCTTTCCGATAATTGTCGCGCCTGTTGGGAAATCAGGCCCCTTGACATGTTTCATTAAATCATAGACAGGAATCTCAGGGCTGTCAATCAATGCAGCTGTTGCATCAATAATCTCAGACATGTTGTGCGGCGGTATGTTTGTTGCCATCCCAACTGCAATCCCGGAGCTGCCGTTAACCAGCAGATTTGGGATTTTTGAAGGAAGGACTGTTGGCTCTTTCAGCGAGCCGTCAAAATTCGGAGAAAAATCAACTGTGTTCTTGTCAATGTCTGCAAGCATTTCTTCTGCAATCTTGCTTAGCTTTGCTTCTGTATACCTTTGGGCAGCAGGTGAATCGCCGTCAACGGAGTTATGAACAAAAATGCCGGCTGCCAGGGCAAAGTTGTGTGTATTCTCTATTGTTAAATCATAAACATCTTCTTTTTCATTCAAGAAAATGATTTCCTTCACTTTGTGATTTAATTTAATTAAGTTTATTCCAAGTTCCTTATGCAGCCTTTCAATATCATTGCCAAAGAATTTTTTAAGCGCTTCATTATACCTAATTATTCCTGCGCCTTTTCTGGAATTGTAGGAGACTCTTGTCTTTTCATAATTTTCTTCATTCAGCTCTCCATAAACTTCTATTGTTTGTTTGCATACCGCCAAGAATCTGGAGTAGTTTGCTTTTTTTCCGTTTTTTGAAAGTATGTCCAAAAAGTAATTCCTGAATTCAGCATCTGCATTCCATTTGTTCTTGTAAGCATTAATAATTTTTTCTTTATACTGCTTGTTTTTCCACCTTTCTTTTAATAATTGAGATATTGCTTCTTTATGTTTTGGATTTGACCATATCCTAAAAGACAGTTGTCTCATGCGTTCTGACTGCTCTTTAAGATATTCAGGATTTTTCCATTTTTCCCTCAGAGAATTTACTTTTTTTTGCCTATATTCTGGATTTTGCCAGAGTTTTTTCAAGGTTTTTGTTGCTCTTATGCTATGCTCCTTTCTTCTTTCTGGATGTTTTAAAATATATTCCGTATTAATCCTGCTTAAATTAGCAATCATTGATTTCCTATATTCTTCTTTTTTCCAGTTTTCCTTATTTCTTAAAGATAATCTCTGGGAGTATTTTTCCTTGTTTGAGGCATTGTCCCAGAATTTTCTTCTTCCTTCAGCTATCTTTGCTTTGTAATCTTTATTTTTATGAAGCTCGGAAGCATGCTCATAGTGCAGTTTCCAATGCTCTTCCCACTTCATTCTTGTAATGTTGTCTGGGCTATTGTTTAGTTTATTAAAATCAATGTGATGCCTTACCCTCCCTTTGTTTTTTGCATAAACGCTTGCTGTCAAATTATAGTTGTCTGCGAGATGGTGCGCAGGCACCCATGAGTTGTTTTTGGGCTGGTGCACCAGCAAATAGCCTTCCCTGTTTATTGTATCCTCGTTTTCTGAAATTCTAAAGTAAAGTGGCATCAAAGAATCCCCTGACTTAAGATGCTGTGCTTCTTTGTAAATGCCCTTTCTTGTCATGAATAAATGGTTTGGTGTGCATCTGATTTCTTCATCATTGTCCAGAATGACTTTTATTATTTCCGCATTTTTTTGGTAAGCCTTGGCTTCTTTATTTCTGCTATTGAAATTAAACCTAAAGAATTGATTGTATAAGTGTAATTCTTCTTGCCTTGCTTTGCTTCCTTTATTAACTCTTTAAAACTTAAATTTCTTCCATCAGTTAACTTGACTTTTGTATCAGCTGTAAAGCACCCAAAATTCCCCTGACCCATTACCAGCGGATAACGCATTGAAAATTCCTGCGCCATCCTAACAAGGGAATCGTAAACAGCCATGTCGCCGTGCGGATGGTATTTACCAAGGGTGTCTCCAACGATTCTTGCGCATTTCCTGAATGGTTTGTTATGGAGCAGTCCAAGCTCCTGCATTGCGAATAAAATCCTCCTGTGAACCGGCTTCAGGCCGTCGCGGACATCAGGCAGTGCCCTGCCGACAATGACAGACATGGCGTAATCTATGTAGGACTTCTTCATTTCCTCTTCAATAACGCGGGGAATGATTTTTTCAGGGCTTTTCTCAGGTGTTTCTGCCATACTCAAAAAATTTCATTTTTTGGTCGCACTTTTTCTTCGAAAAAGTGCATTTTCTTCGTCGAGAAAATCTAGATGTTCAGAACCTGTTTTTCTTTATAAATCTTTTGTTTTTAAAATGCGTTTATAGGCGCCATAAGGCTTGAATTTAGGGGTTTGAGAGGTTTGGGTTAATAATTAGTTAGAATATTGAAAATATTATTATACTATTACAATAACTTATAAGTAGTAACAAACCGAAAGATTTAAATATGCCCTTTGTTTACCATCGTCAATGGAAACCCAAAAGCCATTAAAGAACAGAATCATTGTTTATGATTCAGATTTGCCATCTGCTTTAAAGGAGGCGCAGGAGCAAGTCAGGAAAGGGTACGTATGCTCAATGCCACAATTAGTGGCAGAGAGAGCAAAGAACCCTGAGGAAGATGCTTATTGGAAGCAGTGGCTTACTGCGAATTCTGAGGAGCTTGCCGGAAAGACAAAGGCAGGCAATCCAGTTGTCCTGGAAGTCCACGGCATTAAGGTTTTGACGCCCGCCAGAATCAGGCAGGCATACAAGGAAGGTCTTATCAACGGCGCTGCAAGGCTTGGCAGCAATGACATTATAAGCGTGCTTGAAAATGATAAAATTCCTGTTTATTCATTCAATGACTTCAGGAAAATGCCAAAACTGCCTGCAAATTATGTCATTGTTATTGATTTCAATGAAGCCAGGAAAACAGAGTCAGGCATTCAGCCAATAAAAAAGCTTTGCCATAATCCTCTTGCAATTGCCCGCGCAGGCGGGGAAGAGAAGCTCGAGAAATATCTCAATATTGCAGGAAAGGTCTATGATACAGAACAGTATGGGAACTGGCATACTTTTGATAGCATAAATCCAGGACAATCTCAGGGCCGGTTACTGTTCCTCGGCAGCGTCGGGGATGGCTTCGGTGGCGGCGACGACCTCGACGGCAGTGGCCGTTTCCTTGGGGTAGTTCGCAGTGGCGCCGAAGGCGCG
>CAIMOB010000012.1 GCA_903842985.1 uncultured archaeon | reverse complement strand
GGCGTTGTTATGACAAATGTTGTTTACAACAACATGATCATATACAACACAAATCCAGCCCTTAAAACTTTGGCAGATGAAACCCTAGATTGCCCAGTATATGGTTGGTGCGAATATGATCCGGCAATTTCAGGAAATACATACCACAACGTCACATCGCCTGCAACATTGAAATTTTTGCTAGGTCCTACAGGATATGTGACAAACAATTACATAGAGTTCGGAGTAGTTGTTATAAGAGGAAATTCGCATGTGAATAACTCTGGTATAATCAACTCAAACATAACTGTATCTGATGTGTTTGATTCAATAATTGATGGCTCTGTTGTAGATGGTGGATCAAGCGTAACAGACTCGAACTTGACAGATTCAACTGTAGATGATTCGACAATAACAGATTCAACACTTGACAATTCAATAGTCGACAGCTCAACAATTACAGATTCGAATCTTATAAACACAAATGTAACTGATTCAATCTTGACAAATGTAAATGCTACCAATTCGGTTATTGTAAGCTCGCAGATTTCAGATGCGACAATAACCAATGCAAACATTACAAACAACATAATCTATTCAGGAACAATAACAATCAACGGCACAACATACAACGCGACAAACAATACACCATTAAACATAACAAATCCAACTGCCTGGCCGCATGTGCATCTTACAATTGGCGGTGTTTCGCCAAAAGTGGCTCCGTGGACAGCTACGTTCACTGCAGCGCCATCAGCACTGTTTGATACTAATTCAACACTTAGCTACACATGGTCTGGTGAGGGCCTAAACAACTTCGCAACAATAAATGATTCAGACGTAACAAGAATCTACAGTGCAGGAGGGCATAATGTAACAATGAGAGTTACTGTAACTGACTCGCACGGGACTTCAGCGTCCGTGAGGTATAATCCTCCCGTCTTCATAGTCAACGCGCCGCTTCCAGCACCTCCAAAGAAAAAGGGAGGAAGTGGCGGTGGTGCTAGTGTATCCTCATTAATAAATAAACTTGGGAAAACCTATGTGCTGGATTTCACAAAGCAAAATCCTCAGACAATTAATGTCGGAAGATACGACTGGGTCAAATTTAATTACAGCGGAACAGAATACACACTAAAGTTCCCAAAACTTGATACCATAAGTGTTGAAATGGGTTTTTACCCCGGAGATGACAAGGAATCGTTTGCCAAAGGCGAAAGCGTGTTGGTTAACCTGGACACCAAAAATGACAGTGACTTGTTTATTGTATACAATAACTTGACAAAGAACGTAACAAATAAAGGAACTTATGATTTAATTGAATACTACGCAAACCTGACATTCAAGGACCTGAAGCTTCCTGAAATACAGCCTAAGAAAGTGGAGCCTGTAATAGTTCAGAAGCCAGAGGCAAAACCAGTGCAGAAGCCTGCAGAAAAGCCTGCTCAAACAACAAATCAAACGCCTGAAGCGCCGCAGCCTGCTGTAGAGCAGGATAATGGCGTAATCAGCGTCACAGGAGAGACAATAACAACAAAGGTGAACAAGTATGTCGGCGGCGGAATAAGCGCGACAATTGTGATGCTCGGCTTGATTGTCTATCTGCTTGTCAGGAGAAGGAATCCGAAAATAAATCTGGATGTCATCCAGTGATTTTTAGAATGAAAAAAGATACACTAAGGGGACATTGGTTTATAGAAAAAACAGTCAAAGTTGGCGATAGCGAGATTGAAAGAATGTGCAGGGAATGCCGCTGGCAAAAACCAAAAGAATCGTGCAAGCCAATTATTCTTTACGGTGAAAAGTTTCCAGCAGAACTATTTGCTTTTGAAAACAAACATGAATATTATCGAGCAGTTCTTGACGGAAATCCGATACCAGCAGTGCCTGAACAGATTGAAGGAAAAGAGGTTGGAAATTACTGCCCTCATTTCAGGCCAAAAGGCGTTACTTTTATTCCTGACTTCACTGAACTAAGAGTTTATTCGGCGGACAGGGAAGGAAACATAAAAATAGAAAAATCTATCCCCTCAAAGAATTCTTAGTGGACCTGGTCGGAATCGAACCAACGCAAATTTTTTAGAAAAATTTGATAAAAATAATGCGACTCCTAGTTGCTGACGCAATCGGAATCACATACATGACTTCTTGGCCTTTAAAATAAAGAATCGATGGGCCTGGTCGGAATCGAACCGACGACCTTCACCATTTTGGACAAAACAAACCTTTTCAGATTTGTTCCGCTCGTCAAGGTGACGTCATGCCTCTAGACCACAGGCCCAAATAATTCAGTTCCTCTTTATCAAGACAGACAATGCAAATGCAGCAAATCCGCATCCCATGCCGATGAACAGCCCTGCTGGGAAATTATTGACCAAAAACCCAACACCCATTCCAATGAATATTCCTGCTGGGATGAACAAGCTCCCTCATCTGCTGTACTTGTTGCTTCTTTTTTTAGCCATATTAGCGCCTCTTTATATACTGCAGATTTGATTAATATATAAATATTTGGCTAAAACCAGCAAAACTTTTTAAATAATGCCAGATAAGTATATGAAAAAAGAGGCAAATAAATGGAAATAGCTCAATACTCTGTAAAACCAAGTATCAAGAGGATTGTCATTCCGCAGATATTGAGGCTTGTGGTTCTTTGTGCATTGTTCTATGGTGCGTTCTGGGTCAATATCTGGCTTCTTGCATTTGAAATGCCTTCCTGGCTTGGAATCGCAGTAATTGCTGCTCTTGTTGTCCTCGCGGTCATACAGGTCATCATAACCCGCAAAAAGGCGCAGGACTGGCGCTATTCATTCTACCAGAACAGGATTGAATATGCAGGCGACAGGATAAGCAGCGCACTTTTCTCAGAGGTTGAAGAGATTAAGATAAAAAGAAACATTTTTGACCTCTTCGCAAACACCGCAACAGTCTCATTAAACAAAAAGTTTAAATTAAAGAACATACCTGACTATAAGCCAGTGGCTGATTATGCCTACAAACTTGTGCAGGCGTACAAGTCTCAGCAGGCATCATACCAGCCAACTTCATACTGATGAAAGAAATAACATACCCAAAAATCGTGTACTGGATATTGTTTGTGTTGCTGCTAGTGGCTTCGCTAATAGTTCTAAGGCCTTTTATTTATCCCGTGATTGGAGGAATACTTCTTGCATATATTTTCCATCCCATCTATAAAAAAATTTTCAAGAAACTGAAGAGAAACTGGGTAGCTGCGCTGATAATCTCCTTATCAATAATTCTTGTATTTACCATACTCACAGTAATCATAGCGGACTTGTTCGCGAATGAAGCTTATGTCACCTATGTGATGCTGAAGCAGAAAGTATCCACCATAACCACCATAAATATTGTTTGCAATGAATCAAGCGTAAAATGCAGCATCCTGAATTTTTACTCAAAAACAGTAGGGGACCCGCGCGTGAGCATTTATATTAACAACGCACTGGGAAAAACCACAACCTATGCAGTAAATTGGGCGACCGATTTCATAGTTTCAGTCCCCCAGTTGGTTCTTAACTTGTTCATAATGTTCTTTGTCATGTACTATACATTCAAGGACGGCGAAACGCTGGTCAAAAAGATTTGGCTGATTTTCCCGCTCAAAAAGGACCATCAGGAAAAAATCGGGAAAAGGGTGACTGATGTAATCAATTCGACAATTTACGGCTCAATCGTTGTTTCAATTATCCAGGGAGCAACGGCATTGATTGGATATTACGTCGTTGGGATACATTCTTCAGTCATACTCGGGATTGCTACTGCCTTTGCCGCGCTAATCCCTGCCATAGGCACTGCGCTTGTCTGGATTCCTGCTTCGCTGGTGCTGATTGCCGACGGCCTTACCGCAGGCAACAACACAATTGTCTTTAACGGCATTGGCCTGATGCTTTACGGTCTTTTGGTAGTATCCACCATAGACAATTTCGTCAGACCGAAATTAGTGGGAGACAGGGCACGACTTCACCCTGCGCTTGTCCTCCTTGGAGTTCTTGGCGGCCTCGCAATGTTTGGGACGATAGGATTATTTCTCGGTCCGCTGATTTTGGCTTTGTTTGTCACATTTGTTGAGATATACGAGGAAACAGAGTTCGAGTAAAAATGAAGTTAAGAGTAAAAGATATGGACATAGAAACAGGCGGAATTCTTATTGCGCTTTTGAATGAAAATGATGCGAGAAAGCTTGATCTGCATCCGGAAGACAGGATTGGAATTTATCATGGAAAGAAGAAAGCGATAGCAGTCCTTGACATCGCAGAGTCGAAAAAGGCCTGCCCAGAGGGCGAAGTCGGGCTTTTTGAAGAGATGCTGGACCTGCTTAATGCGAAAGACAAGGATGAAGTTGAAGTTGTAATTGAAAGCAAGCCAGTTTCATTAAAATTCATAAAGAAAAAGCTTGATGGAAAAAGGCTCAAGCCAAAAGAAATCGAAGCAATTGTTAAGGATATAGTCAGCAACGAGCTGACAACAATAGAGTTGACTTATTTCATTTCAGCCTGCTACACCCACGGGCTTTCGCTTGAGGAGACAGTTGCGCTGACAAAGGCAATGATAAAGACAGGTGACACACTGAAGCTGAACAAGTACCCTATTGTTGACAAGCACTGCCTTGGCGGAGTTGCAGGCAACAGAACAACTATGGTTGTTGTTCCCATACTTGCTGCAGCCGGCTTGACAGTCCCTAAAACAAGTTCAAGGTCCATAACAAGCCCGGCGGGAACTGCAGATACAATGGAGGTTCTTTGCAATGTATGCCATTCAATCAAAAGTGTTGAAAAAATTGTGAAAAAAGTAGGAGGCTGCATAACCTGGGGCGGCGCTGTTAATCTGGCTCCTGCAGATGACAAAATAATAAAGGTTGAGAACCCGCTGAGAATTGACGCAGAAGGCAACATGCTTTCTTCAATAATGGCTAAGAAGGGTTCTATGTCAAGCACGCATGTTATTATTGACATCCCGCTTGGAAAAGGCGCAAAAATAGAAAGCAGGAAAGAGGCGGAGAAGCTTTCAAGGGAATTTAAGGAAATAGGAAATGCACTTGGGATGAAAATAAAGGTTCTGATTACAGACGGCTCGCAGCCGATTGGCAATGGAATAGGGCCTGCGCTTGAGGCAAGAGATGTTCTCTGGCTTTTGAAGAATGACAAAAGGGCTCCGCAGGACCTGAGGAAAAAATCATTGATGCTTGCAGAGGAGACGCTTGAGATGTGCGGAATGGACAGGAAAATTGCAAAAGAAATGCTTGAATCAGGCAAAGCATACAAAAAAATGATTGAGATAATAAATGCACAGGGCAAAAAGATAACTGACCCGGACAAGATAAAGCCTGCAAAATTAAAATATGAATACAGGGCAAAAAAATCAGGAAAAATAATTCATATTGACAATGGAGTGATTTCAAGGGCAGCTAGGCTTGCAGGCGCTCCGCAGGACAAGTCAGCAGGAATCTACCTGTACAAGCACAAGGGCGATAAAGTGAAGAAAGGCGAAATAATTTTTACATTATATGCAGACATTAAACAAAAGATTGAGTTTGCCGTCGATGCGCTGAAGGAAAGAAATGGAATTATAATTACTTAGCGATCTTTCTTACATACTTTATCACTTCCACAGCAACAAACACAGAAGCAGACACAGCCATAACCAAGAGCCAGTCTATTCCGGTCAGCGGAACTACGCGGAATATGCCATTAAGCGGGGTGTAAAGAACCAAGAACTGCATTCCAACTGAAACAGCTATTGCACCCCAGAGCCAGATATTCTTGAAAATCCCTATCTTAAAGATGCTTTCCCTTTCAGAGCGCTGGTTAAGCACGTTGAACATCTGGAACACCATCAATGTTGTGAATGCCATTGTCTGCGCATAAACAAGGTTTGTTTCAGGCCCGCAGTACCTAAAGATGCCCAGTGTTCCGGCAGCCATGATTAATCCTATGACAAGCATCATTATTGCCCTTTCATTGTCCATTATTTTTTCTTTTGGCTTGATTGGAATCCTCTCCATTATGTTCTTTTCAGGCGGCTCGACGCCCAATGCAAGTGCAGGCAGTCCGTCTGTAATCAGGTTTATCCAAAGTATTTGGATTGCAAGAAGAGGAAGAAGGGTGCTGCCTCCTGATGTTGAGAAAAGCATTACCCCAAGCAGCATTGTCAGAACCTCACCCATGTTGCTTGAAAGGAGATATTCGACAAATTTCCTGATGTTGTCAAAAATAGTCCTGCCTTCCTCAATTGCATTCACAATTGAGACAAAATTATCATCCATGAGAATCATATCAGCTGCTTCCTTTGAGACATCTGTGCCTGTTATGCCCATTGCTATTCCGATGTCTGCCTTCTTCAGCGCAGGAGCGTCATTAACGCCGTCGCCTGTCATGGCAACAATGTGCCCTCTTTTCTTAAGCGCATCGACAATCTTAAGCTTATGCTCTGGATTGACCCTGGCATAAATTGTTATGTCTTCGACGATATCTTCCAAATCTTCTATCTTGTCAAGCTCCTGGCCTGTTATTGCCCTGCCCTGGATGCCAAGCTCCCTTGCAACAGCCATTGCAGTTGCCTTGTGGTCGCCGGTTATCATGATAACTTTTATGCCTGCTTTTTTGCATTTTGTGATTGCTGCTCTCGCTTCTGCTCTTGGAGGGTCTATCATGCCCTGCAGCCCCAGAAAAGTCATGTCTTTTTCTATGTCCTTTTCATTTTCAGAGATTTTTTTGCAGGCGAAACCCAATACCCTCAGCGCAGAGTTTGCAAATTCCTCATTTGCTTTAAGGATATTTTCCTTGTCAGATTTTGAAAGTGTGATTTCCTGCCCGTTGACAAGCGCTTTTGTGCATAATTCAAGCACAACGTCAGGAGCGCCTTTCATGTACACGATTCTTTCATTCCCTGCCTTGTGAATTGTTGTCATTCGTTTTCTTTCAGAAGAAAATATGATTTCCTCGACGCGCTTGAATTTCAGCTCGAGCTCCTTTTTCCACAGTCCGGCCTTTGCTGCGCTGACTAATAATGCCCCTTCTGTGGGGTCGCCAATAATCTGCCAAACATTATTCTTATCGAGCGAAGCGTCGTTGCACAGTGCACCTGCCCTGAGCAGCGGCAAAAATTCCTTTGGGTCGGATGAAAATTTTCCTTCTGGTGAATAGCCCGAGCCAGAGACGTCAACTATTTTACTGTTAGCATAAATCTTTTTGACAGTCATTTCATTATGGGTTAATGTTCCTGTCTTGTCTGAGCATATGACTGTGCAGCTTCCCAGCGTTTCAACGCTCGACAGTTTTCTCATTAACGCATTTCTTTTCACCATTCTCTGAACGCCAAGCGCAAGCGAGATTGTGACAACAGCAGGCAGACCTTCTGGGATTGCAGCGACTGCGAGGCTGACAGCTGAAATGAGCATGTCAATTGCCTTTCCGCCCCTCAAAACTCCGACAAGAAAAACTACTGCGCATATCGCTAAGACAAGAACTGCTATGAGTTTGCTCAGCTTTTCCAGTTTTTTCTGGAGCGGTGTCGTTTCCTGCTCTGCTGTCTGTATCATGTGCGCAATCTTGCCTAATTCAGTGTTCATGCCAGTTGCCATGACAACTGCTTTTCCCTTTCCTTTTGTGATTACTGTTCCTGAAAAGACCATGTTTACCCTGTCTGCAATGCCGGTATCCTTGTCAAGCACTCTCAGATATTTTGCAACAGGCAATGACTCCCCAGTTAGAGACGCTTCCTGCGTCTCAAGCATGACAACCTCAATCAGCCTCGCGTCTGCAGGTATTTTTTCGCCTTCGCTGAGAATTATTATGTCGCCGGGAACAACCTCTTTTGCATCAATTTCAACCTCGTTCCCGTCCCTAAGAACAGTTGCCTTGGGGCTGGCCATGCTTTTCAATGCCTCGATTGCCTTCTCTGCCTTGTATTCCTGCACAAATCCGAAAACCGCATTGAGCACAACAATTGCAAGAATAACAGCTGCGTCAACCATTTCGCCAAGAAACGCAGAAATAATAACCGCAATTATCAAAATCCAGATTATGAAGCTCCTGAACTGCCCAATAAAAATACTAAGCGCGCTTATCTTCTCTTTTTCCTCTATCTGGTTGTAGCCATGTTTCGCAAGGCGCTTTTTAGCCTCCTCAGAACTAAGTCCTTTCTCAGAGCTTTTCAGCTCTGCAAGCGCCTCTTTTATTGTTTTTTGATGCATATTAACGCCGCAGCCCAGATAAAGAAAATCTCGACTTCATCGGGATTTTCAGATCTGGGCTTTGCTAACGCCGCAGCCCAGATTTGAACTGGGATACCCTTGCGGGAACAAGCTTTCCAGGCTTGCGCAGTACCAGGTTGTGCCACTGCGGCAGTTTTACTTGAACTCCTCGTCAACCAGCTGTGCGTACTCGCGCACCCTTGAAACAATTGACTTGAGAGCAGTATCGTGAATCTTCTCGTTGAAAATTTCTGAAAGCTTCTGGTTTTCTGTCATTCTGTAATTGTTCTTGACCTTTTCCAGCAGAAGCAAATTCCTCAATCGCTTGATTTGCCTTCTTATGTTTGATGAAGCAATGCCGACCATCTGGAGCTTGTGCTCTTTTCTCAATGCAATCACTTCTGCAACAATCTGCTCGGAACTCATCTCTTTTTTGTTCTGAAGCATTGTGTATAGAACATCAACAACAACGTCCCTTGAATCACCTGGCTGAAGCATGCCAAGGCTCAGGCATAGTTTCTTGACGAGCTCCCTCTTTGACAGATTGTATGGCTTCTCGTATCTTCTTAGAGTTATTTCAGTAAGTGGAGTATCTTTCAGCACTTTCATATGCTTAAAAGTTTTAAGCAGGGTATTTAAATGTTTTGCAACAAACCCCTTTTTTAGAAAAAAAGGCGTTAGGGCGGGAAAAAACTATTTTACAAGTGTCATAATAATAAGCGCGTAGCCGCGCGTGTTCTAAAAAATGGTATCTGTTATTGCACCATTCCAAATTTCTTATTTTTTGCTGTCTTTCTTATGAAATTCTGCAGGCTTTTTTGAAACATCTCATTGCCATGGCGTCTGCGGCTTTCAATAAAACCAATGCGCACTTTTTTGTAACCTTCCGGGAAATTCTGGAAATTTTCCCATGCCTGCTTATCTGTCTTTAACGCTTTGAGTATATCAGGCGCGACAGCTAATCTTTCTTTCTTGTCTTTAGACTTGTCAAAGACATTTGAAATTGCTTTAAGCCCTGCAGCAGTCATCTTCTTTTCTTTAATGAGCCTGCGGATACGCTCCTTATTCATTTCCGAAAGCCTGCTTTTTGGTTTTCTTGGAGTGAATCTCTGGGCAAATTTTTCCTCATCAATTCCTTTGAGATTGCTGTCTATCCAGCCATAGCATAGCGCTTCTTCAACAGCACAGTTGTACAGTATTCTTGGTTTGCCAGATAATTTTCTAGGATATATCAGCCAGATTTCTTTTTCTTTGGCATGATTTTTGGCAAGCCACGAACGCCACTGTTTTCTACTGGTTACATAAAGTGTTTTTCCAAAATTCATGTTCTCTTAGACAGCAATCAGAATTTATAAAACATTCTAAAATATTTCATAGCCCGACATTTATTTCAAGCTCTCGTCTCCGTCATCGAATTCGCAGTCTATGTGGGAGCCGTCGCAGAAAGGCTTGTTGCCTGAGTTCCCGCACCTGCAAACTGTGCAGCGGTTCCTGGTCTCGTACTTTTTCCCGTCAGCAGACTCCAGTTCAATTCCGCCTTTGAGCCAGATAGGTCCGCTTACCTTGGCCTGCGTATCCTCAATTAGCGAAATGGATGACTTAAATTTTGGTTCGATTGGTTTGCCTGTTTTCTTGTCCCACACCACCAATCTACCAGAAGGGCAATTGCAGGCTGTTTGTATTGCAATCTTTTTTGATTTGGGATTGCCTGATTTCTCAACATTGCTCCAGGTTCCGCCAGCCAAATGGCAGAATCTTCCAGCTGAACAAAGTTCCTGCGCATCAGTAAGCTCAAGTTTCGGGCCTGACAGTTTTTCAGCCTGTTTTAGATATGCTTCTTTGCTTGCAGTCTCTGTGCCGTTAAAATTGATTTTTGCATGAGTTCTGTCGCAGAACGGCTTGTTATTTGAATTTCCGCACCTGCATAAAGCACAAGACTCTTGTTTTGGGTATTTGTTTCCTTTCTTCCACTTCTCAGGCTCTCCGCTTTTGCCAGCGATTGATAGTTCTTTTGCTAAAAGCACATTTCCAGAAACTAAGTAAGGTCCGTTCTTTGTTATACAGACTTTTTTGCTATTTTTCATAAAATCCTCAAATTTTGCATTCTATTTTTCTTTATGCTTCTAAAGGATTTAATAAATGTTTCCAAGCAGATGCTAGGTATGGCTGGAGTGACCTTTAATGTAGATTATTCATGCCTAAAACCGCTTAAAAGCCTTAAAACAGCCACATAAACTGTTTTAAGCGCAATACGTGGCTTTAAAAACCCCCTCCTATTTTTTATATTCTATCTGGCTAAAATAGTCAGGTTTGGTAATTGCAAATGTAATTGCCAATAATAAACAAACAACAGGTGAAACAAAAATGGGATACGGAGAAAGAAGGTCTGGTGGAAGTGATTTTGACGGGCCAAAAGAAATGCACAAGGCAGTTTGTTCAGAGTGCGGCAAGGAATGCGAAGTTCCTTTCAAGCCAAGCAATGATCCAGACGGAAAGCCAAGGCCAGTTTATTGCAGGGACTGCTATCAGAAACACAGACCCCCAAGAAGGTTCTAAATTTTTTAATTTCCTAGTAAAATAGGAAATTATATTTTTTATTTTTTATAGAAATTCTATTGTTCTCTTGCAATCATGTAATCAACAATAATCTGGTCAGAAGTCCTGCTCTTAATATGATACGCAACATGTGTTTTTTGAGGAAATGATTTTATTGCATGATGAAAACGGGTGTTGGCAAAATCCTGCGCAAATAATGAAGGATGGTCTCTCCAGTACTCTGAAAGCCCTGAAATGTCGTGTGTTTTTTCGCCCAAAATATGTTCTATAATTGCAGGTCGGTTTGTGCCACTCCAATAAAAATTACCTTTCTTTTTAACCAGCTCGAAAGAAACACTGCCAATGTCCTTTTCATCCTTATCCTGCGCCTGTTTCAGCGCTAATTTCTGTGTTGGCATTTTAAAAATCTCACTTATATTTGCCTCTAAATACTAATTTTTCAACATGAGCGCCAGCACGGCTGGTTGGGTGCAAAAAGCTGTATACTGAAAAATAACCAACCCCTCTTAATTGCACATCAGCAAAATGACTTTTTTGTTCGCGATTATTATATGTTTCTCTTAATTCAAAACCTTCTTTTTCAAGAAATTGTAATACAGAATTTTCTGAAGGGAAACAAAGAGTATAATCATATCCAGTACCTGCCTTTTCTGAAATTTTCACAAGAAATATTTCTTCTAAATTTAGGTCCTTTCCTACCTTTACTTTACCATTATCTCTTAAATTCTGCTCTATGCTTGATTCTGATTCTTGATTTGCCATTTTAAAAAAAGTTCCCAAATATTCCAGACAGCCAATCAGACAGTTTCGTGAAGAACGGCACCTTGACAACCTCTGGGTTGCCGACTGTTATCAAATACTTCCTTCTTTCGTTCTCCTTCTCCAGGCAGGATTTGTCTGTCTGGTAGACGCATCCCTTCGGCTCACCGCAGACTGCAAAGACGCATTTGTCATCTGCCTTCTTGCAGACAATTGGGTCATTGTAGCACTTGTTCTTTTCGCAGTAATCTTGTGTGCATACAAGGCCGTCATTGCACTGCTCGTTCTTTGTGCAGCATCTGCCTCCAACATAAGTGTTGGTGCACGCTCCTTCGTTGCAAATATCATTTGTGCATGGATTATTGTCATTGCATTTTGAATCGCATGTGTGAAACTGGGCAAGATGACATTTATCGCAGTCCAGAAATGTGCAGTGGGCGTTGCTGCATGATTCCTCTTCCTTGCACATGTTGTCTGAGAAGCATGCCAGCCCAGGGCATACAACAGTGAATGTTGACTTTGTAAATGAGTATTCGCTTGGAGATTGGTAATACGAAAATTCAACTGTATAATTCCCTCCCATACTTAGCATGTTGTTTGTTGAGACAAATGTGGCTGGATTGGAGTAGTCAACATTCCCTATAAGGAACTTTACCTTGGCATTCAATACATACCAGTCTCCCTTAAGCTCAAATTGCTGGCCAGTCAGCAAGTGAACTGCGGTAAGGTTAATTTTTGTCGCTTCTACGGGCCTTTCATACTGCTTAAAAACAGCATTAATGTTGCCCGAATCATCGCAAACCGCGCTTACGAATTCAATTCGTGTCTGGGCAATTGCTGATGCTAATGAAGAACAAACAACTGCAATTAGCACAAATAGTATTATTTTTGCCCCCATAGCTCCTTTATAAACGCCCCCTTATTTAAAAACTTTTCGCTATTTGTTATTAAAAAGTGGTTATTTTGACTCCAAAAGGCTTATAAACCAAAAGGGATATAAGTAAGTTGCGTGCTTAAATGCGACAAATGGAAAGGGGTTTTATGAAAAAACGTGAAAGGCTTCTAACTTTGAAGAATATTGCTGCAGCAGTTATAGCCATTCTTATCCTTTACTGCATGACAACATCAAGGCAAGTCACTGTAAGGGAGAATGTCACAGATGAGGTAAACAAGCCAATTATTACTTCTTATCCATATGAAGTAAATGAGGAATATGACCAGAAGGTTCCTCTGGGTAATAAGATGTGCGCGCCAAGGGGCATGAACTACACAACAGAGGTTCTGCCAAAGAGCTTTGGCTCAAATAACTCAATTATCTGTGAAATGAAGCTGACAAACCTGGAAAATGTCTCAGGAACCTGGATTTATGATGCTTATCTTACAACAGATGCTGGCAGGGTCGAGACACCAGAGATAATCAAGAAAGTCGGGCCAGATGCAACTGAAACGTTCCACTGGGACATAGAGTTCATGGCAGGAACAACTGTGTTCGGCTGCAATGTGTTTGTGCTCCAGCAGGCTTCAATGGAAAAATGCTTCTATCCAGAGCCAGTTACATATAAGATTGTGAAAGCCACAAGAAAAGTAACAAGATACAAGAACGAGACAACATATGAAGTTGTGAAGGTAACAAGCGAGAAGATGGTAAGCAAGTCAGTCAACAGGATTTTCGGATACACACAGCCTAATTTTGGATGGTAAAAAATGGTGGATGGAGATATTCTTAAAATTCCCATAGAACCTTATACACTTGACTACATAAAAGAACTAAGATTAACTCCAAAAGAATATAATAAAATGTTTATTCAGACTTTGGATGAAGTAGTTTTAAGAGTCAACAACCGCTTAAGAGTTGCGGTTCCTGCCACTTATGAAAGCAGGTCAGATATGCATTATATTTTAGAAGAATTAAAAATTAAATTCTATAAAATTTATAACTCAATTGCCAACTTTATAAAATAAGTCTGGATGGTCTTGTTTGAATTTTTCCCTGTTGAAACCTGCACCTATTTCATTTTCAAACTCCCTATTAAGACCCTGCTCCTTCATAATCTGCAACAAGGTAATATTTTTTATTATTTCTTCCTTGGGTAATTTTATTAAAACGCTGTCTGCGTGTTTTGATTCAATTATCTCGTAAGCCTTTTTGTGAATTGGCAGGCCATTCCATTCAAATCTGGGACAGCCCAGCATAAATATTTCATGAGGAATGAATTTATTCTCCCAAACTTTTGGTTCCTTTGAGTTGTCAAGCCTGCAGTAGTACGCAACCTCATATCCATTTACATATCCCATATTTTTGCATCTGATGCATGCAGAATAATCCATTCCGATTAATTTAATTTCAATATTATCTTCTTTTTTATAAGCTCCCCCATTTTATTATTTTAGAGTAAGGTCCTATATATATTTTTCCAGCAAACTTTTTAAACTCCTCTTCTTTTTAAACATCTATGTCAGAGAAAAGAGGCGTTTCTAATGTAGTTAAAAGAGACAGCAGTGTTGTGCCTTTTGAAAGGCAGAAGATTGAAACTGCTGTCAAAAAGTCAGCGCTTTCTGTTGGAAAAAATGAGGACAAGGCAGAGCAAATAGGAAAAGAGGTTGCAAGGAGTGTTGTAAAAGAGCTTGAAAAGAGATTCGTTGCAAAGGTTCCTCATGTTGAGAATGTGCAGGATGCAGTTGAAAAGGCGCTGATGGAAAGCTATCCTGACATTGCAAAGTCATTTATTCTTTACAGGCAGCACAGGCATGAAGTGCGGGAGATGAAGAAATTCTATGGGGTTGAGGATGACATGAAGCTGTCTGTCAATGCTGTAAAGATTCTGGAAGCAAGGTATCTGCTGAAAGACAATGAAGGAAATGTTATCGAAACGCCAAGAGAGATGTTCAGAAGGGTGGCGAAGGCTGTTGCCAGCGTTGAAAAGAAGAATGAAAGGGAAAAATTGGAAAAGGAATTCTATGAAATGATGGCAAACCAGGAATTTCTGCCGAATTCACCCACGCTAATGAATGCAGGCACAGTGCTTGGGCAGCTGTCTGCCTGCTTCGTGATTCCAGTCGGTGATTCGCTGGAAGAGATTTTTGACGCTGTCAAGGCAATGGCAATTATCCAGCAGTCAGGCGGAGGAACTGGCTTCGCGTTTTCAAGATTAAGGCCAAAAGGGGATATTGTAAAGTCAACAAAAGGCGTTGCATCTGGCCCTGTATCATTCATGAAGGTATTTGACATGGCAACAGAAGTCATAAAGCAGGGAGGAAGGAGAAGGGGCGCGAACATGGGAATTTTGAGAGCAGACCACCCTGACATTGTTGATTTCGTGAACTGCAAGGCAGAGGAGGGCAAGTTCACAAATTTCAATCTTTCAGTTGGTGCAACAGAAGGTTTTATGCAGGCTGTGCAGAAAAACGAGAAATTTGAGATTGTGAACCCGAGAAGCGGGAAAGCAGAGGGGAAAATAAATGCAAAGTCCCTGTTTGAGTTGATTGTCTCTAACGCGTGGCGCACAGGCGACCCAGGAATTATTTTTATAGACGAAATAAACCGGAAAAATCTTGTGCCGAAGCTCGGCAGAATTGAATCGACAAATCCCTGCGGAGAGCAGCCGCTGCTTCCCTATGAATCCTGCAACCTCGGCTCCATCAACCTTGCAAGGATGGTTGAGGGAAAGACAATTGGCTGGGTGAAACTGAAAAGGACCATAAGAAGGGCTGTAAGATTTTTGGACAATGTCATAGACGCTAACAAATATACACTAAAGCAGATAGAAAATAACACAAAGCGGACAAGAAAAATCGGATTGGGCGTCATGGGATTTGCAGAACTGCTTATCAAACTGGGCATTCCCTATGATTCTGAGATTGCGCTTAACACAGCAGACAGGCTGATGAAATTCATAACAAAGGAGGCAAGGACTGTTTCAGAAGAGATTGGAAATGAAAAGGGAAGTTTCCCTGCATTCAAGCAGAGCAGGCTTGCAAATTACAAGACAATGAGGAACGCGACAGTCACGACAATTGCGCCGACAGGCACGATATCTATAATTGCAGGCTGTTCGTCGGGCATAGAGCCGCTGTTTGCTGTTTCTTTCATAAGAAATGTGCTTGAAGGCACGAAGATGCTTGAAACAACTTCTTTGTTTGAGGAGATTTCAAAGCAAAGAAAGATTCATTCAAAGGAGCTGATGATGAAGATTGCGGAAAATGGCTCTCTGCAGGAAATTGCAGGAATCCCTGAAGATATCAAGCGGATTTTCAAGACAGCGCTTGACATTGCGCCTGAATGGCACGTCAGGATGCAGGCTGCTTTCCAGCAGCACACAGACAACGCTGTATCAAAAACAGTCAATCTGCCTTATGACGCAACAATCGATGACATAAGGAAGATTTACCTGCTTGCGCACCAGCTCAGATGCAAGGGAATAACTATTTATAGATACGGAAGCAAAAAAGAGCAGGTGCTTTACACAGGGCAGGCATTGACAAAAGAGCTGGGCGAGACAAGGCACGTAAGGGCTGAGTCAGACTACGCAGGCGGATGCCCGACGACTTATTGTCCGTTTTAGAATGTGTATTAAGATGAAAGACAGCTATAGAAGAAAAATTGGGATCGAAGAAGAGGCGGAAAACTTTCTCTTTATTTCTAAAATCTACCTGCCGATGTTCCCAAAGAAAAAATTCAGGATAAACAAAGACAAGAAGAAATTTGACTGCGAGATAAAGGCTGTTTTGTGCAGCTGCGTCCTGCCTGAGCACAGGCATTATCATCTTTACATTAAAGGAATAAAATTCAAAAAAGGCAGGCTGGCAGAGATACATTTAAAAGGAAAAAGCTACTCCTTAAGTATAAAATGAAAAAGACAATAATCCTAATTGCATTGCTTGGAGTTTTCTTGACTGGATGCACTGCAGGATTAACTGGGCAAAAAGAAATCAAGATTGAAGATAAAGGAAAGAACTGCGGCAACATAGAACAAAACATGATTGCCCCGCTGATTAAGGACTTCCTAAAGCAGAACTGCGCAAAGATTTGCGAAGAAAAGTCATATAACTATACCAGATGGAACTGCACGGACGATAAGGTTATCTGCGTCTGCGTTGAGAAATGAATTGATTTAATTGATTATTTCTATCGATTCAGAATAAGGGATATTTAACCGCACCTTGTGCCCTGCTGGCTCATTCTTAATCCGCTTCAGGAGCCTCCTGTTAAATCTTGTGTTGTTGTTATATTTTTCCAGCGACAGCTCAAACTGCCTTATTGCAGATGTTTTAGACTCAAAATCATCCAATATTGTGTAGCAGTCAATAAGGCAAAGTATGTTAACCGTGTCCTGAAGGTTGTACTTCACGATGGTTTCCCTTGCCAGCGACTGGTATTTTATCAATTTTTTGAATTCAGAAGTGTTTCCTTCGTCAAAGCTTTTGTCGCAAAGGAACCAAAGAGCCAATGCAACATAAGTATTGTAGGCAAGCGCAAGTTTTTGTTCGCTTGCCTTGAATGCTACAATTTCGTCAATTTTTCCCATAAAATCAGTGGTTTCAGGAGCAGATAAATAGTTCCAGCCAATAATCGATTCCTGCAGATAGACAGAGTTTAGCCTGAAGACATCATTTTTCGCATCAATTTTAAGCGCCTTCTCTGTGTTTTTGTATGCAGAATGAAAATTCCCGTAACTTTCGCCTTTCTGTATGTGATAATTTGCCTTTGCAAGAAAGACATAGGGGTTCTTCTTGTTTATCCCCGCCAGCCCTGTGCTCAATGCAAGCCAGTGGTCAGGGGTTAAAATGCTGGATACGCTCTTGCTGTTCTCAGCAGTGTTTTTCTTGTTAATGCTGCAAAAGTATTCCTCATCATAATTATCTTCAAGTTCGTCACCCAAGAAAAACTGCTTTTCAGCAAGATCATGTATCTCTTTCTGGAGTGTTTTCTCAAGGTCGCTGTTTGCTCCGTCAATGCCGTCCATCAAGCCAGGATAACAAGAATTAAAATAAAAACTTTGCTTGTCACAAGGTTGGGACTAAACCTTGCTGAACATTATCTCAAGCTGCCTGTCCTTTATCTTGTCTGGCTTCTTGAAGCTGAATCTCTGGGTTGTGGAAGTTCCTATCTCGATTTTTGACGCGCTGACCTTCTCCTGAATCTGTTTTTTCCACTTGTTCAGCATCTCAACTAACTCTTTGTCAGCCAGAATAAACAGGTTTATGCTGTCGCTTTTGTGCAGCCCGGATTCTTTCCTCGCAGCCTGCACCCTTCTTGCAACTTCCCTTGCAAACCCTTCTGCCTCCAATTCTTTTGTCATTTCCTTGTTCAGGAAAATGGCTCCGCCCTTGAACTCCGCTTCAACAAGATGGGGAGGAACCTCCCTTACCATCATCAAATGATCTTTTTTTATCTCGTAGCTTTCCTTGTCTATCTTCAAAATATACTTTCCCTGCCTTTCAATTGCTCCGAGAATCGACTCTGGGCTCTGGATTGAAAGATTTGCAATGATTCTCGCTGAAGCGTCCCCGAAATCAGGCTTAAGCTTTGCGAAGTCTGATTTCACTCTTTTTTTCATACCCATTTCCTTCTTTATTGATATCTCCTTTAGATTTGTCTGCGTCTTTATGACTTCCTTCATTTCCTGAATGGCGTCCCTGATTTCTGTATCTGCTGTCTCAACAATAACTTCTTTCAGGGGCCACCTGACTCCAAGCTGTGTCTTTTCCCTTGCATACAGGACTGCCTGCATAACATCATTTGCAACTGCCATGTTTTTTTCTATTTTTTCATTGATTGACTTTTTGTCGAATTTAGGCCAGTTTGCCAGATGCATGCTTTCAATTTTCAGCCCAAACGCGCCCTTTAAATTCAAATACATCTGCTCTGTTATGAATGGACAGATTGGTGAAAGTATCTGAAGAACAGCGGTAAGCACTTCATAAATTGTTGAAACAATCGCAGCTTTCTCCTCGTCTGTGCCTGTTGCAGATTTCTCCCTTATCATCTGTATGTATGTCCTTGAAAGTTCAAGGAAAAGCTCCTGCGCAACAGCTATTGTCTCATCGAGCCTGTAGCTGTCAAACAATTCTGTTGATTTTTTGACTGCAGAATTCATCTTTGACAGGATGTATTTTTCTTCAAGCCCTTTCTTGAAAACTTTCTTTGGCTTCGCGCCTGCTGTCTGCGCATAATCAATCAAGTATTTATGGACATTCCAGAGAACTGTGAGATTTCTGTGCTTCATCTTCGCTTCGTCCCAGCTGAAATTTATGTTTTCGCCTGCAGGTGTTCCGCACATGTAATATCTCAGGACATCTGCGCCAACCTTGTCAATGACCTCATAAGGCGAGATTATGTTGCCTTTTGATTTTGACATTTTTTCGCCTTCATAATCTAGAATCATTCCGTGGGTATATACATTCTTGAAGCAGGGCTTGTCAAACACGATTGAGGAACAGATGTGAAGCATGCTGAACCAGAGCCTTATCTGCTCTGTCGCTTCAAGCACAAGGTCTGCAGGGAACCATTTCTTAATCAGCGTCTTGCTGCCTGGGTATTCAAGGCAGTTCCATGACGCTGTTCCGGAATCTATCCAGACATCGAGAACATCAGGAACCCTTTTCATTGTTTTTCCGCATTTGCATTTGAATGTGATTTCGTCAATCCAGGGCCTGTGCAAATCCTTAGGCACTTTTCCTGCTTTCTTTTTCAGCTCAGCTGCAGAGCCGATAACTTCGACATTCCCGCACTCGCATTCCCATATTGGGACAGGCGCTCCCCAGAATCTCTGTCTTGTGATTGAATTATCCTTGAGATTCTTAATCCAAGTTTCGAACCACTGCTTGCCTTCCTTTGGCACGAAACCCATGTCTTTTGCAGATTCAATCATCTTTTCCCTTAAATCCTCAATCTTCATGAACCACTGCTCTGTCGCCCTGAACACAACCGGATTGTGGCAGCGCCAGCAGTGGGCGTATTCGTGCTCAACTGGCGCAGTTGCAATAAGTGCGCCTTTTTTCTCCAGCTCTTCGATAAATTTCTTGTCATCCTTCTTTGCAACCAATCCGCTGAACTTTCCCATGTTGCGGAATATTGCCATCTCGTCGATGTTATTAAATGCTGGCAGACCATACTCCTTCCCGACTTCATAATCCTCTGGACCGCAGCCAGGAGCGCAATGAACAAGGCCGGAGCCTGCGCTCAGGTCAACGTATTCCTTTGAAAGAACTACTGAATGAAGATTTGGATTCTTAATTTCCTTGAAGAATGGAATCTCATCCTTCAGCGGATGCTCATATTTCATTCCTTTCAGCTTTTCGCCTGTGAACTCCTCAATAATCTTGTACTGCTTGTTCGCGACTGCAGTTATCATCGCTGCAAGCCCTTTTGCCAGAATCCATGTTTCATTTTCAACCTTCGCCCGGACATAGTCAAGCTCAGGATTTGCCATCACTGCGAGATTGAATGGGATTGTCCACGGCGTCGTTGTCCAGATAATCAGGAATTCGTTCGGCCTGTCTTTAACCTTGAATTTAAGGAATATTGAATTGTCAGAGACAGTTTTATACTCAAGTTCGTGCTTTGCAATCGCTGTTTCGCAGCTTGCGCACCATGTCATGACTTTCAGCCCCTTGTATAATCTATTTTTCTCGAATGCCTTTTTGATTAGGAGCCATTCCCCTTCTATGAAATAATTTTTGATGGGCCAGTAGGCGTTCTTGTAATCCATCCAGACTCCAAGCCGCCATAAATCCTTGTCCATCTGCAGCGCATTTGTGCTTGAGAAGTCAATGCATTCTTTTACGAATTTTTCAACTCCGAATTTTAAAATGTCATCCTTGACCTTCAAGCCAAGCTTTTTCTGGACAGCATTTTCAGTTGGAAGCCCATGCATGTCATAGCCTGCCCTGTCCCAGACATCGAAGCCAGCCATTCTTTTGTACCTTAAAGCAATGTCCTTCATGCAGTTGTTCCAGGCAGTTCCGATGTGAATCCTGCCTGATGTGTAAGGCGGACCGTCCAAAAAGTAGAATTTCTTTTTGCCTTTGTTCTTCTTTGCTGCTTTATCATACAGTTTTTTATCTTCCCAAAACTTCAGAACATCCTCTTCCACTTTTTTGAAGTCATAGTTTCCGATTTCAGCAGCCATTATTCAATAAGAGATATACAGAATTTATAAGGTTTATGATTTCAATATGGAAAATATTTTACAAAACGTGTTTTACGGCGTTTTAAAGCTGTTTTATAGAAAATTTAATAAAGAATAAGCGATTAATATATGATTAATGGCTATTAATCTTAGGGTAGATGGTTCTGTAGAAGATGGTGCAATAACCACTGTTCTTTCTAAAGGCAGCACTATCCTGAAAATTATTTCAGAACAGAAGCTTCATCCAATTGGAATCGGTTATTTATGGGAGACAAAAGCTACGGACAAGAATCTCAAGGAGTTTGAAAGAGAGCCGGGAATAGAAGTCGGCGACAGCGTAGATGAAGCAGAGAAAAAAGGAGAAGAAATCACTCCTGAAGAAGC
>CAIMOB010000011.1 GCA_903842985.1 uncultured archaeon | reverse complement strand
TCCATAAGCGCAGGCGCTACATTGGCAGTCGAGGCAACAGCGCCGTAGCCGCCTGCCTTTATTATGTCTACTATCTTGTAGTCGTTGCCGGCAATCACCCTAAATTCATTCGGATCTGTATTTCTTATTATTTTTTTTAGCTTTCCCATGTCTGCTGAAGAATCCTTTATTCCTATTATCTTTGGATTTTTTGAAAGCGCAATGGCTGTTTCAGCTTCTATATTTGAATTTGTTCTTGATGTATTATTATAAAGCATCACATTTCCCTTTATTCCATAGGTAAGCGTCCCGAAATAATCCATTATGCCTCTCTGAGAAACATTATTGCACCCAACAACGCTCATGAATGTCATGGGCTCTTTTATTCTTTTTTCTATATCCTGGCACAGCCTGACTGCGTTGTCTGTCGATGTTGGATTAATGCCTGCGATTAAATCCTTGACGAAACCTGCTTTTTTCTCAAGTTCGTTGACGCATTTCCAGGCAAATTCAATCAAGTCAATTTGTTCATTGTATGTCAGAAGTTCGCTCTGCCCAGTTGTTCCGCCAGGGCATATTACATCAACATTCGCATTTACAAGATCAACTAAAATTTCGTGCAGTTTATTGTAATCAATAGAGCACTTGCTTCCATTTTGGTGCATCGGAGTGATTATTGGGACAATTAGCCCTTCAAGCTCTGTAGGTTGTATCTCTGTCATTTGTCTCTCTGCCACCTGATTAAACAAAAAAGATTTAAACCTTTCGATACACTTTTAAATGCATGGCAGAGCCCAAGGAAGTAAAAAAGGCAAAATTGTTTATTGGAATGCTTTCCAGCAATACTGCATTGTTTGAAGAAATCAAGAAAGAATTGCCTGTTTTCGGCAGGATTGATTTCGAAAGCGGCATTTTTGACTGGAATTTCACTAAATTTTATGAAGAGGAAATGGGTTCTGGGCTGAAAAGAAAGTTCGTCTTCTTTGACAAAATGATAGCGCCGGATGAGATTGCTGAAGTCAAATTGAAGACAAACAAAATAGAGAAAAAATTTGCAGAGAAAGGCAGCAGAAAAATAAATCTTGATCCCGGCTATCTTACACAGATGAAAGTTGTCCTGGCTTCTGCAAAGGATTCAAGCCACAAGGTTTACATAAAATGCGGAATCTATGGCGACATTGCGCTGAGGTTCAGGAACAATTCATTTGAGCCGTTTGATTACACTTACTCTGACTTCAAAAGCAAGGATTACATCAAATTATTTAATGAAATGAGGGAAAAGAATGATTGGGCTTGACTACAGCGGAACACTCGTCGACGACAGGGAGAGAGTATTCACAACTGTAAATGATATTCTGAAGCATCTGGGGTTGAAGAAAAAAACAGTTAAAGAGCACAGGCAGTTATTCACCATGGATTATGTGGAGTATTACAAAAGATTGGGAGTTAATGTCAGGGCTGAAGAGCTTGAAGGTTTGTACAGGAAGTTTTACAGACATGACATTTCCACGCACATAATTCCAGGAGTTAAAGAAACACTGCAGTCGCTGAAACAGAACAGTGCTGAAAATATTATTCTGATAAGCGGAGAGCAGGAGGATTTCTTGATAAACAGCCTAAGAACTCTTGGATTAGAAAGTTTTTTTGATAGCGTTGTCGGAACACAGTACAATAAGACGGAAATGCTTAGAAGGCATGCTCCAAGACTTTATGTTGGGGATACGACAAATGATGCGGAGTTTGCCAGGGCAGCAGGCGTGTCTTTTATCGGCGTCTGCAACAAATACAGCTACCATTTCAGAAGGCATTTTGATGAGCTCAGTTGTGGTATTTATTTGGCAGACAGCCTGGAACATGCGTTAAATTCAAACAGGCCTCTGATTCGTACCAAATAAGAACATTTTTAAACCCTGAATTCTTTTACCGTCGTATGCAGATATTAAACCTTAGGGGCAGAGAGGTGCTTGATTCGCGGGGAAATCCGACTGTTGAAGCTGAAATTCTGACTTCTAAGGGATTGTTCAGGGCGATTGTTCCATCTGGCGCATCTACAGGGATTCATGAAGCGCTTGAATTAAGGGACGGAGGAAAAAGATACCTTGGAAAAGGCGTTTTGAAGGCTGTAAAGAACATTGACAAGATTTCCAAGAAATTAGTTGGCGCTGAACTTGGCGAGCAGATGGATGTTGACCGCCTGATGATTGAATTGGATGGCACAAAAAATAAGTCAAATTTAGGAGCTAATGCAATTCTTGCAGTATCGATGGCTTATGCAAGGGCGTCTGCAGCAGAACAGGGAATTCCGCTTTACAGTTACATTTCAGGCATAACAAACAGCAAACTGATTCTTCCTGTGCCGTGCTTCAACATAATCAACGGCGGAAAGCATGCAGGAAACAAGCTGGATGTGCAGGAATTCATGCTCAATCCTGTCGGGGCAAAAAGTTTCAGCGAGGCACTGCAGATCGGTACTGAGATTTACCACACACTTAAAAAAGTCATAGAGGAGAAATACGGAAAGACAGCTTCAAATGTCGGCGACGAAGGAGGGTTTGCGCCTCCTGTCGAGCACATTGAGGAGCCGCTTAACCTGATAACAGAAGCAATTGAAGAGTCGGGCTACAAGAAGAAAGTTAAATTAGGGATGGACTGCGCTTCGTCAGAATTCTTCAGGGACGGAAAGTACTATCTTGAGGGAGCTGAACTGACAGGTGAGCAGCTGCTGGAGAAATATGAAGAATTGATTGACATGTATCCGATAATCTCAATCGAAGACCCGTTTGCACAGGATGATTTCAATAATTTTGCGCTTGCAACAAAAACACTGAAGAAAATCCAGATTGTGGGAGATGATTTGACTGTCACAAATCCAGAAAGAATACAGAAAGCGATTGTCTTGCATGCCTGCAATGCCCTGCTTTTAAAAGTCAACCAGATTGGAACTATTTCAGAAGCGCTTGAAGCTGCACAGCTTGCGATAAAGAGTGACTGGAATGTGATGGTTTCGCACAGGTCTGGCGAGGCAGAGGACACTTTCATTGCTGACTTGGTTGTTGGATTGGGCAACGGCCAGATTAAGTCAGGAGCGCCGTGCAGGGGCGAGAGAACAGCAAAGTACAACCAGCTTCTTAGAATCGAAGAAGAGCTTGGAAAGCAGGCGAAGTTTTACAAATGGGGTTAATCGTAATATATACGTAACCTTTTTAAACTGGCGGATATTCACACAAAACAGGGGTTATAATGACAGTTTACAAATACAAAAGCGTCATAATAAGCAGGAAAAAAGACAAGAAGAATGATACCTACGGCGCTTTGATAGCTCTGTTCAACATAAATGACCCTCACAAATCCGGCAAAGCGCCTGAAAAGGTTCTAGAATACCCAGACATAAAGAATGTGAAGATTTACAACTGCTCAATCAAATTCCTTCTTGGCGGAAATGACTTGGTCATCAATGACTTGAATGAAGTGGATATTGAAGAGAAGAAGAAAAGGATATACTTGAAGTGCAAGCAGAAATCGAATCCTAGTTTATGAGTTTTCCAACCAGTCCGGGTCTTACAACATTGACAACAGCACAATTGCCCTTGTAGTGAATATGCGGAAAGGACCTGTTAAAATCATTATGCATTATGCCACGCAACTGCCCTGGCTCTTCTAAATCCAACGTAGCTTCATCATATTTTACAAAAGGAAGTCTAAAAAAAGGAATCAATCTCTGTTCACTTCCGAATGAATGTTTAAAGGTTTGAAAGAACTCTTTATAATTATTAAGTGGAACATCTAAAACGTATTTTAAATTTTCTAACT
>CAIMOB010000010.1 GCA_903842985.1 uncultured archaeon | reverse complement strand
TTCTGAAAAAACCTCCCTTGACCTTTGCATAAAGCATTCTGAAATCCTGCTTTGTCAACTTGCTTTTTAGGTTTTTAAGCAGCTTTCTCTGCAGCCTTACCTTGTTCATCCATTCAGGTTTTCTCGGCGTTCTTGCCGTTGCCCTGCCTTTCCTGCTGCCATATCCCTTTCTCTTCCCTTTTCTTTTCTGCCTTGCAAGCTTCCTTGACCTGAACTTTGAAATGCCTGTTTCACGCTTTTTAGTTATGAAGCCGTCTTTGACAAGCCCCCTTATGTCTGCCTTTGTTATGGCTTCCTTTATCTCACTGAGCTTGCTCTGGTCGAAAACAATCTTTTTCTCAGAGCATTTAAAAATCTGTGCTGCAAGTCTCTTTTGGATTCTCATTTTCTTTTGGTTAGGACCTTGTCCTTCTCCTCTTTTTCTTCCTTCTTTTTGTCTTCTTCCGTAACTTCTTCTTTAGCTTCCTTTTTCTCCTCTTTTTTCTTTTCCTCAACTTTAGCTTCCTTTTTCTCCTCTTTTTTCTTCTCTTCTTCTTTCTTCTTTTTCTTTTCCTCAAACTTTTTCTTCACATCATCTAAAAATTTGTTTGAGTCCTTTAAATTAAGTATCATTATCTTTAAAATCTGGGCTTCTTTCACAATCTCAACCCTTTTCCTCAGACCGATATTGCCTATTATTACACCCTCTGTCTTTGGATTTATCTTTTTCAGCTCGCTGACATTCCTCACTACAACCTGTATCAACCCTGTCCTGCTTAATCCCCTTACTGCATTCGGGCTTCTGAATCCCATGCAAGCCGCTCTTATGTGACCCTTGAACTGGTGCCTAATCTTTGAATGAAGACCTTTTGGCCTTCTCCAGCCGCTCTTTCTCAATTTTTTCTTCTTGTGGGAATCCTCTCTGACAAAATTTGGCTTCCTTGCCTTCATCTTTCTTCTTAATTCAAGTAGTTCCTTCATTTTGGCTTTGATGTTATGAAAATTCCGTCCTGGAACCTTCGTCTGTCTCTGTTCGTTATTGAAGTCAGTTTTTCTATCATTGTTGCAGCCTGTCCTGCTGCTTCTATATCTGCTCCCTCGACAGTCATCTTGTCTTTTTCAAGCTTTATCTTCACATTGCCCTTTATTTTCTTGATTCTTGGGTATTTTTCCCCAAGGAAATTTCTGATTGTAAGCTCGTTGTTTGCGAGAGTTACGTTCATTGGAAAATGCCCCGAGCATATCTTTAGTTCATAAACAAAATTTGCCTTTGAACCAGTTATCATATTTCTGATGTGCGCAGCAGTTGTTCCGACAATCCTTTTTGCTTTTTTGTTCACTTTTTCAGCCCTTACAACAATGGTGTTGTCCTTTTTTTCTATCTTAACCCCCGGGTCTTTCAATTTTCTTTTAAGCTCCGCATTTGGGCCTTTGATTGTTACAAACTCGCCTAATGAAACCTCAACGCCTTCAGGAATTTCAATTATCTTTTTGATTTCCATATTAATAGCAAAATGCGAGCAATTTTCCCCCTGTTTTCTTTTCCCTTGCCTGGCTGTGGATCATAACCCCTTTTGGAGTCGAGACAATTATTATGCCGAAATCCTTTGCAGGAAGGTACCTTTTCTCGAACTTTACAAAGTCCTTGTATCCTACAGCGTGCCTTGGCTTTATCACTCCGCACTTGTTTATCGCGCCTATCAGGTTTATGCTCAAAACGCCCCCTCTTGTTGTGAGCGTTTCATCGAAACTGCCGATGTATGCGGCTTCCTGCATGATTGAAAGCACTTTTTTTGCCAGCGAAGATGATTTTACTTTGCACTCTGTTTTTCCTATTTTCTCGCAATTAAGCACGTGCGACAAAACATTTGCAAGATTATCGTTTAACATTTTTCACCTAGTTGTATTTTTTGAATCCAATCTCATACGCTATCTCCCTGAAGCAGTGCCTGCAGAAGTTCAGGCCGTATTTGCTTACATGGCCGCCAAACCTTCCGCATCTTTCGCATCTTTTTTTTGCCAGGCCGCAGCTTCTCTTTTTAGGAGCGCAGTGCTTTATGAACTTCTTCATTTTCTCGGGCTTGCCCTTTATCTGTCTGAAAATTTTTGTATAGCTGCTTGTTGTCATTTTTCCTTGAGTTTTATGCCAAATTCTTTTTTCATGAAGTCAATAGCGTCTTCCTTCCCGATTTTCTGCTTTTTTGGCAGCTTCCTCCTTGCCTTTTTTCTTTTCTTCACCCTGTAGCCCGCCCTTTCAAGTGTGACGCAGCACTGCAGACCCATTATCTCAATTTCAGGATTGTAATTCACACCAGGTATGTTTATGTATTCATGGACCCCGAATGCGACGTTGCCGTTGTCATCGAACTGGCTCTCTTCCATCTCCTTATCATTTGCCTCGAGCATCCTCTTCAATACCTCTGTTGCCTTGCCCTTCCTAAGCGTTATCTTGCAGCCAACAGGAAGGCCGGGCCTCAATCCCCATGTTGGGATCCTTTTCTGCGTGATAGTCTTAACAGGATTTCCTCCGGTGATTATCTTGAGCAGCCTTACACCTTTCTCAAGTTTGTCAGTGTTTTTTCCTGCACCGATGTTCAATGTTACTTTTTCTATTTTTATTTCTCGCATGTTCATTTTTCAAATTTTATGAGTGGTTTTTCCTTTCCGATAATGTAGATGAATTTTTTAAGCGTTTCAAACTCTTCGTCTTTCGTTTTAACAACCACCTTGTTGCCCTCAATTTTCTTGATAACGCCTGTTTCTCCTATGTGATTCCCTCCAAAAAGGTAGCATGAGCTTCCCTCCTCGAATTTGATGCTTGATTTTATTTTGTTGCCAGGGAGCTCCAAAACAACAGTATCTCCGACATTGAATTCATCCTTGTCAGCCAGGATATTTTTTCCTCCAAAAAGGTTGAGCTGGATTTTTTTGCTGACTTTTGTCTTGTTTATTATCTTGCATAGCTTTGTCTTTTCATCGACCTTCAACAAGTCAAGCTTTCCCCTGTTGTCAAGCATAACTCTGTAGCTTTCCTTTATCTCAGGTATTGTGATTATGTCCATCAGTCCTGCTGACTGTTCGGGCCTCTTTACTTTAACGCCGTCAACAAAAACGCCCTTTTTGCTCAAAATTCTTTTTACTTCCCTGTTTGTTTTTGCATATTTCAAAAAGTCCACAAGTATTGTATTTATTGACATGCAATACTCCAGCTTGTGGCTGCCCTTTGGTTTTGTTACCCATTCGTATTTTTTTCTCTTTATCTTCCACGTTTTTGGCGTTGCTATTGCTTTCAAATGATTTTTGACCATTTTTATCCTTCCTTCCTCTTTAGCTGCTTCAGCCTCTTCTTGTCATCCAAATTAAGCTCAAGTATTATTAATTTTGAAGGGCGTATCGGGTAAAATGACTTGCTTCCTTCTGTTTTTGGCCTGTCAGCCCCGTCGATAAATACCCTGAGCCTTTTTGTATCAACCTTGTTTATCTTTCCGGTTGTGCCCTTGTATTTTCCTCTTACGATCTTGACCTTGTCCCCTTTTCTTGTGGGGATGTTCCTCATTTTATACTTCTTTGTAAGCTCTTCTGAAAGCCTTGAAGACATAAGCTTATTTCTTTCATGCAGCTTAGCTTCAAAAATTCTTTTTCTCTGCTTGCTTCTTTTTTTGGTTTTCATACTATCACGCTTGCTACCTTTGCAACCATCGGCCATCTTTTTACTATCTCCTTTGCAATTGGGCCCTTGTACAGTGTGCCTTTTGGCGAGCCTTTCTTATCCTTTAGCACAACTGCTGCATTGTCTTCGAAGCTCACACGCATGCCATCAGGCCTTCTGAACTCCTTCTTCTGCCTGACAATGACCGCAAACACAACCTGCTTTCTCATTCCTACTTTTCCTTTCTTGACAGCGGCAAGTATCAGGTCGCCGATTCCGCCGGCAGGGATTCTTCCCTTGACTGTTTTGCAGCCTATAACTGAGATTAGCTTGAGCATCTTTGCTCCTGAATTGTCGCACGCTACAAGATACGCGCCGTGCGGCAATGCTTTTGGTATTTTTGATTTTAGTGCTAACATTTTTTCACGATAACGAAATTCTTTGTCTTGCTTATCGGCCTGCACTCCATTATGAGCACCTTGTCACCTACGGCAGCATCTATGCATTTCGGATTGTGCGCCTTTACCCTTGTTCTTGCCTTTTCATATCTCTCATATTTCTGCACAAAATTCATTCGCTTCCATTCTATTGTTGGGCTCGCCGTGAATTTTGCGGATATCACAGTACCTTCAAAACTCCTGCCTCTAACCTTAAGTTCGCCGTGGAATGGGCATTTCTTGTCCTTGCACTCATTTTTTGGCGCTTCTATCCCGAAACCGATGTTTTTTGTCATTTCTTTATCCTCTCTTCAGGCCTTCCTGCCAAAAGTCTTCCTTCGACCTTCAGCCTCTCGTTTTTGAAAAGGATTGTTATGTTGTTTTTCAGCAGACGCTTTTCCTTTCCACTGCTGAGCACAACAATTGTGTTCCTTGTCTCATCGACAATCTTTCCTTCGATGCCGATGTTGTCATTGTTTTTCGCTCCGGTAATCTTTATATCTTTTCCTATGAGCTCTCCTTTTGTTATCTTCATGCTACCTTTTTGATTCAATGCTGTTTGGAGCGAATCCAGCTTTTATCAGCACTTTTTTTGCGTCAGGCCCGCTTCCCGCCCTTGGGGAATGGTCTCCCTGAAGCTCTATTTTGCCTTCCTTGACCGTGCCTCCGCACGCAAGGGAATTCTTGAGCTGTTTCACCAGCTCTTTGAGATCGATTTCTTTTGCATCGATTCCCTCAATGATTGTGTAAATCTTCCCGAATTTCTTCTTCACTGTCTTTATCAGTATCTTCTGGCTCTCTTTTGCGATTGTCTCGCAAACACAGAGGTCTTTTGGAAGACCGCACATTGTGCAAATCTCACTCATTTGTTTTTTTTGCCTCCGATTTCATTTTTAAAAACGTATTGATTCTTGCTATGCCCCTTCTTGTTTCCCTTACCTGTCCGGGGCTTTTAAGAGCAGTACCTGTAGCAACTTGCGCTCTGAGCTTGACAAGCTCCTTCTCAAGCTCACTTAGCTTGCTCTTCAGCTCCGCTTGGCTCAGCGGGCTTAACTCTCTTGCTTTTTTTCTCATTTTTATTATTATACCCCCTAGTCCTTGATTTATTGCAGGAGAATTTTCATAAGCAACCGTATATCCTTGGTCCATCGCTTCCGCATAGCCTTGTTTTAAAATTAATTCTTTTGTGAGCACATAAGTATTTTCTGAAGTAGTTATTTTAGTTAGACCTGTTTCATTTACCCCCCCCAAAAGTATTGTATAATTCAGATAGTAGACTTGGTTTCCATTTATGGATTGAATATGGCTTGTGTTTAAGAGGGCTAATTGATAACTATCAAACATAACTCCTGAAGAAGAAAAAATTAAAGGAAAAACTGCCCAGAGCAT
>CAIMOB010000009.1 GCA_903842985.1 uncultured archaeon | reverse complement strand
ACAAAAGCAATCAATTTGTTTTAATATATTTTATATACTTTATAATCTAATTTTTAATAAAACATAAAATATTTATATACCTTCATTTCTCATGGAGTTTTAAGAGAAAAGATGAGGGGTGGCGAAGATGAGCAACGTAAATGAAATATTTGAGGATTTCTTAAAGACAAACACAATATTCAAGGACAAAAAAATATTGCAGTCAAATTACACCCCTGAAAATATACCACACAGGGAGGACCAGATAAACCAAATTGCAAAGATATTGGCGCCCGCCCTTAAACTTCAAAAACCTTCAAACCTATTTGTTTATGGAAAAACAGGTACAGGCAAAACACTTTCTGTCAAACACGTACTTAAAAAAATAAAGGCGCTCAGCGAAGAAAAATCAATTCCAATCCAACAGCTTTATATTAATTGCAAACTTAAAAAAATAGCAGACACAGAGTATAGGCTTATTGCCCAGCTGATCAGGGATTTGGGAAAGACAGTGCCGACAACCGGCCTGCCGACAGACGAGATTTACAAGATTTTCTTCAATATAATTGATGAAAGAAACCAGCTATTTATCCTTGTGCTTGATGAGATAGACCAGCTTGTTAAAAAAATAGGCGACGAGATTCTCTACAATCTCACAAGAATAAACTCTGAGCTCACAAACTCACAAATATCTATTATTGGGATATCAAATGATTACAAATTTACAGAATACCTTGACCCGCGAATAAAATCCTCACTGTCAGAAGAGGAGATGGTGTTTCCGCCATACAACGCACTCCAACTTCAGGACATCCTGCTTTCAAGGTCAAGATGTGCATTCCAGGACAACGTTATCGAAGACGGAGTCATAGAGAAATGCGCAGCTTACACTGCAAGGGAGCATGGCGATGCAAGAAGGGCGCTTGAGCTTTTGAGAGTTGCCGGGGAGCTTGCCGAAAGAAGCGGTTCGGAGAAATTGAAAATAGCCCACCTTGACGATGCAGACGAAAAAATTGAAAAAGACCACATGGTTGACATAGTCCTTAACCAGCCAAAGCAGTTCCAGGCAGTTCTTTATTCAATACTTTTCTGCTCAAAGGAAAGCCAGGTTTTTACAGGAGACATCTATAATTTCTACAAAAATATATGCAGCAAATCGGCGCTAAGGCCGCTGACCCAGAGAAGGACGTCAGACATAATATCAGAGCTTGACATGCTTGGCATAATAAACGCAAAAATTATTTCTAAAGGAAGATACGGCCGCATGAGGCAGATTTCGATAGCACTAAATCCAACAACCAAATCAAAGATAGTTGAGATTTTGGAAAAAGACCTTAATGTTTAAAATGGAAGCTGAAGAGAAAAAGAAAAAAATAATAAATTTATTTTTGAAAAAGGGGATTTTGCTAGATTCAAAAATTCTTGAGAAGCTTGAAAATTCAGATTTTGTAGACCGCCTTTATCAGTACATATCAGAAAAGGCGGAAAAAGACCTCATGATGCTTTCTGATGATATAACTGGCTATTTTGACAAAAACCTCAAAGATGTAAATTGGGTTGAATTTGACAAATCAAAGGCAATCCTTGAGAAAAGCGGCCAGGACAAGGGGTATAAAAGATTCATCAACCAAGTTTTGGAGGATGACTCAATAAAAAGCTCAGTTCAAGTGCTTTTCTCTTATGACAAGCCAAGCAAAAAAAGGGAGGTTCAAAATTTTGTGTCATATTTTAACCACAGATACAACGCATTGAAATCTATCCTTCAAAACAGGCAGGAGCTTCAGAACGCAGTTTCAATAAAGAGGATCATTTCAAAAACTGTAAAAGAGGAAATCTCGCTTATAGGAATCGTGCTTGACAAGAGTGTAACAAAAAACATGAACATAATGCTGACGCTCGAAGACCCGACAGGGACAATCCGGGCGATTGTAAGCAAAAACAAGCAGGACCTTTACAATCTTGCCAAAGATGTGATGCTCGATGAAGTGATAGGGATAGTTGGCGTAACTGGCGATAAAATAATATTTGCAAACAACATACTTCTGCCAGATGTTCCCACAAGCAAGGAATTGAAAAAATCTCCTGAAGAAGGCTACGCGCTCTTCATCGGTGACCATCATTTCGGCTCAAAGGCATTCCTTCATGAAAACTTTGACAAGTTTATCAAGTGGATTAACGGAGAGCTCGGAAACGAAGACCAGAGAAAGATATCAAAGAAAATAAAATATATGTTTATAGTCGGCGACCTTGTTGATGGCGTTGGAATCTATCCAAACCACCACAAGGACCTTGAAATACAGGACATATATGAGCAATACACTTTTCTTGCAGACGTCCTTAAAAAAATACCGCCACACATCAAGATTATTATTTGCCCCGGAAATCACGACGCAATGAGAATTGCAGAGCCACAGCCGCCGCTTTACGAGGATTTTGCAGGGGCAGTCTATAAGCTGCCGAATGTGATATCTGTCAGTAACCCTGCGTTGGTAAACATAGACAAGACGCATGATTTTCCCGGATTTGACATTCTTTTGTACCACGGCTACAGCTTTAATTTTTATGCATTTGAAGTTGAAAGCATAAGAGCGAGCGGCGCGCAGAAAAGGGCGGATCTGATTATGAAGTACATGCTACAAAGAAGGCATCTTGCACCGACACACGCTTCCACACTCTATGTTCCGGACCCGGATCAGGACCCACTGGTGATAGACAGGGTGCCAGATTTTTTTGTGACAGGGCACATACACCGCACAACTGTTGCAAACTACAGAAACATAACGCTGCTCAACTGCTCGTCTTGGATAGGCAAGACAGATTATCAGGAAAAAGTGGGCCTTGAGCCAGAGCCCGCAAGGGCAATAATTGTCAATCTGCAGACAAGGGAGGCGAAGATTATCAAGTTTTAAAATGGAAGCAAGCAACGAAATCAAAAATTATTTTGATGAAATAGATGAAAAGGTTGAAACGGCATATGATATTGCCAGAAAAGCCAGAGAAAAGGGCTACGACCCAGAGGAAAAGGTAGACATCCCAATCGCAAGAAACATGGCAGAGAGGGTCGAAGGCCTGATATCCGCAGTTGCACCCCAGCTTGTTGGAAAAGGAATGATTGAAAGGATAAATGAACTAGAAAAAGAATATGGGAGGCTTTCCTGGGAGGTTGCGCTGAAAATCGCGCTTGAGGTCGCACAGGAAAAATTTTGCAAATTCAAGGACAAACATGAGGCGATGGTGATAGGCATAAGGACAGGCTTCGCTTACCACACTGTGGGAATTGTTTCAGCCCCGCTTGAGGGCATTGTTGACATAAAAGTAAAAAAAAGAAAAGATGGAAAAGAATACATTGCAATAATATATGCAAGCCCAGTAAGGGGCGCCGGCGGCACAGCAGCCGCAGTATCGATAATAATTTCAGATTATGTAAGGAAAAATCTTGGCTATTCAGCATATGATGCAGATGAGATTGAAACAAATAGGGCATACACAGAACTTGAAGACTATCACGACCGCATCGCGAACCTGCAATACCGCGCGAGCGAGAAAGAGATAAAATTCTTGGTATCAAAAATTCCAGTTGAGATTGATGGGGACCCAACCGAAAAGATAAATGTTTCAAACTACAAAGACCTACCTCGCATCGAAACAAACAAGATAAGGGGAGGCTTCTGCCTTGTCCTTTCAATGCTTGCGCTGAAAGCGCCAAAGGTATGGAAGGAGCTGAACAAATGGGGCGCAAAATTAAATCTGGATTGGGGTTTTCTGAAAGAATTCCTTGAAATACAGAAAGCAAGCAAGGCACAAGGAAAAGATACAGCATCCGAAGACAAAATAAAGCCAGATTACACATATATCTCAGACCTTGTTGCAGGCAGGCCTGTTTTGTCGCATCCGCTGGCATCAGGCGGATTTAGATTAAGATATGGCAGGGCAAGAAACAGCGGATACTCTTCTGCATGCATACATCCAGCAACATCAATGATACTCAACAGATACATAGCAACAGGAACACAGCTGAAAGTAGAGAGGCCAGGCAAGGCAACAGCAGTAACAATGTGCGACACAATAGAAGGGCCGATTGTCAAGCTTTATGATGGCAGAGTCATAAAACTTTCAAATGAAAAAGAGGCGCACAATGTTGCAGACAAAATAAAGGAGATTCTTTTCCTCGGCGACATCCTGTTTTCATACGGCGATTTTTATGACAGGGCGCACAAGCTGGTTCCCGCAGGCTATTGCGAAGAGTGGTGGATAGCTGAGCTCGAAAAGGCAGCAGTCAACATATTTGGGAATCTGGACATTGAAAAACTTTCAGAGCTGCTGGAATGCGACGCAGATTTGGTTGGGCAGCTGCTTAAAAATCCGCACACCACAAGAATTTCTCCGGACATGGCAATCAAGATTTCAACATTTCTAAAAATACCTCTGCATCCCGAATATACATACCATTGGAAGTCCATTTCTGCAAAAGAATTAGAAAGCCTGGTTAAATGGCTCAATGAAGCAAAGGTTCAGAAGTCCGACTCCGTTGAAAAAATTGTCCTGCCGCTTAAAAAAGAAAAAAGGATTCTCGAGCTGATAGGAATTCCGCACATAGTCTCTACAGATTTTGTTGTAATTGAAAAGGACCACGCAGCAACATTCATGGCTTCATTGGGGATTGAAAATGAGGAAGATGCCGGAAAATTGGCGCAGATTGTTGAAGCAAACAAGGAAAAGCCAATTCTAGAAATACTTAACCTTGTTTCTGCTGTAAAGTTGAGGGACAAATCAGGCACTTTTATCGGCGCAAGGATGGGAAGGCCGGAAAAGGCGAAGATGAGAAAGCTTACAGGATCGCCGCATTCATTGTTTCCATGCGGTACAGAAGGCGGCAGGCTGAGATGTTTCCAGTCCGCGCTTGAGAAAGGCTGTGTAAAATCAGATTTTCCAATCTATAAATGCGAAAGCTGCGGCACACAGACTGTTTTTTCTGTGTGTGAAACCTGCGGCAAGAGGACAAAAAGGCTCAGATACTGCAAGCTCTGCGGCATAGTTGAAAAATGCAGCCACGAGAATTACTCATACACAAAACAATCCATCAACATAAAACACTATTTTCACAGCATACTTAAAAAAATTGACCTGAACCACTATCCAGATTTAATAAAGGGTGTCAGGGGGATGGGCAACAAAGATCACATACCAGAGCACTTGGCAAAAGGAATACTGAGAGCAAAACATAATGTGTTTGTCAACAAGGACGGGACAACAAGATATGACATGACGGAAATTCCAATAACACATTTCAAGCCAAAAGAGATAGAAACTTCAATACAAAAACTCAAGGAACTTGGCTATGAAAAAGACATAAACGGCAGAGCGCTTGAAGACGAAAACCAGATTCTTGAAATTAAACCACAGGATGTAATTTTACCCTGCTCATCAGATTCACCAGATGAAAAAGCCTCAGAAGTCCTGTTCAGGATAGCTAATTTTGTTGATGAGCTTTTGGTCAGGCTTTACGGTCTGGAGCCGTTTTACAATTTAAAAACGAAAGAAGACCTGGTAGGCCACATTGTGATAGGTCTTGCGCCGCACATCTCTGCAGGCATAATCGGCAGGGTGATTGGATTTTCAGACACACAGGGCTGCTACGCGCATCCGCTCTGGCACGCCGCCCACAGGAGGGACTGCGACGGCGATGAAAACTGCGTCATACTTTTGATGGATGCGCTGCTTAATTTCTCAAGGCAGTATCTTCCCGACAAAAGAGGCTCCAGGACAATGGACTCCCCGCTTGTCCTGACAACGATGCTGAATCCGGCAGAAGTTGATGACATGGTCCATAAGGTTGATGTTGCCTGGCGCTACCCGCTTGAATTCTATGAGGCAACGCTTGAATACAAGCAGCCATGGGACATAAAAATAGACCAGATAGGGCAGAGGCTGGGGACAGAGAAACAGTACGAGCAGATGGGCTTCACGCATGATGTTTCAGACATAAACATCGGTGTAAAATGCTCTGCATATAAGACACTTCCGACAATGGAGGAAAAGCTTAAGGGTCAGATGGACCTTGCAGAGAGAATAAGGGCTGTCGACGAGTCTGATGTTGCAAGACTTGTCATAGAAAAACATTTTTTGAAGGACACAAAGGGAAACTTAAGAAAATTCTCCATGCAGAAATTCAGGTGCAGCAAGTGCAATGAGATATTCAGGAGGCCGCCGTTAACAGGCAAATGCACAAAGTGCGGCGGCAATATGATATTTACAATTTCTGAGGGGAGCATAGTTAAGTACCTTGAGCCGTCAATAAGCCTCGCCAAAAAATATAATGTCCCGCAATGGCTGAAGCAGTCACTTGAGCTGACAAAAAGAATGGTTGAGGGGATGTTTGGAAAAGAAAAAGAAAAGCAGGCAGGCCTTGGCTCCTGGTTTGGCTAAAATCTTACAATAAAATCTTCAAGTACATCACCAATATCGATTTCTTCAACTTTCAATCCAGTAACATTAGACATAAACGGCCCTTTTCTACACTCTTTTTCCAGTTCTTTTAATTTTTTTTCATTGCCCGCAGCAACAACCTCAACATCGCCGTTTTTGAGATTTCTTACGTAGCCGACCACACCAAGCGCAGACGCCTTTTTCCTTACAAAATCCCTGAAGAAAATACCCTGGACCTTTCCAGACATTATAAAATGTTTGTATCTCATATCTTATACTTTATGGGCCTTCTTGAGCCGCAGGCAGTGCACATTACATAATGAATGCCGTTTTCTTCCTCAATTTTCGTGTCAGATTTCCCACATTCCTTGCAGATTACATACTCTTCAGCATATTTCTTTATTTTTTCATTTATTCTAGAAGCTGCAATCTTAGTCCCGATTATCAGCGAACCGCTTTTTTTCAGCTCGCCAGGCGCAGCCAGCTCCTTCAAAACAAACTTCAGGAGATGCCCCGGCTCCCTCCCAAATGAGCCTGCTATTTCCAGAAAATTGCTTATTACTGTTCTGTTTCCCTGTAGATGGCCTATAACCTTAGGTATTTCAAACCTTTCTGCCTCCAGCCTAGATTTTGGCAGATTCTTCCTTGCCTTTTCAAGCAATTTTTCATATTCAAGTTCCATATACAATAAGAAAAAACAAAGAATATTTAAATCTTAACAAAAGATTTAAAAATAAACATAGAAATCTCTGTTTTATGGTTCTTGAGTCACTAATGTCACCAATAAGCGCCGAAAAGAGGCCATGGAAGCTCTTTTTAATGGGGCTTGTTTACTCTTCCCTCGCAATTCTTTTGAGCCTTTGGATATTTAAGGAGCACGCAGCCCTTGTTTCCGTGTTCCTGACAGTTATTGCAATTGTTCCCCTGTTCTATATGACCATGAAGTTTGAGGAGAAAAAGGACACCGAGCTTGAGAAAGAAACAACCCTGCTCAGGGAGCATTCAAAGGCAGTTTCATTCTTCATATTCTTGTTTTGCGGGATCACAGTTTCCCATGCATTATGGTACATATTCCTGCCGCAACAGCTTCTAAGCACAGTTTTTGGCGTTCAAATAAGCACAATCTCAGCAATAAATTCCGGCGCAACATTTAAGTTCTTAATTTTTGAAAAAATATTCCTAAATAACATAAAGGTGCTTACGTTCTGCATCCTTTTCTCACTTTTTTACGGCGCAGGTGCGTTATTCATCCTTACATGGAACGCTTCTGTAATTGCAACAGCAATAGGAGCATTCATAAGAAATAATCTCGCCCACATAACTTCGGGAGACTTTATGGCTTACCTTGGGCTTTTTTCAACCGGCCTTTTGAAATACCTTTTTCACGGAATTCCTGAGGTAGTCGCATATTTTATAGCTGCGCTTGCAGGCGGAATAATCTCCGTTGCTCTGATAAGGCATGATTTCAGGACAAAGAAGTTTGAAAAAATCCTTCTTGACTCGTCAAATCTTATTTTAATTTCAATAATCCTGCTTTTTGTCGCAGCTGTTCTTGAAGTTTACGTAACCCCAAATCTATTCTAGAACCTTTAGTTTCCCGGGCTTAAGCTCAAAGACATGCCCCATTTTCAGAAGCGATTCTATAACGCCCTCGCAATTTTCAACACCCGAATCCTTCACAACCCCGTAAAAGTCTGCTCCGTCGCCAGAATCAAGTTTTTTAATAATTTCAAAAACTTTCTTCAGCGGGGTTTCAATCTCCTCTTCAGCAGCATCTTCGCTCTCTTTTATTTCTTCAGGAGCGCATTTGAGCTCAGAAAGATTAATCTCAAGCTTCCTCAAATCCACAAATTTCCTGTCATTTATTTTTTTAATGATTTCATTGACAATGTATCTTTCATTGCCGTATTCCCTTATCTTCCCAATTATTAGTACAATATCCCCCAAGGCAAAATTCTGGAAGTTCCCATTCTTCTCAAAGCTCCTGACAGAAATTGATCCGCTTCCGTCGTCAATAACAATACTTTCGAAAAGTTCATTGACATCTTTTGCCACCACAGTCCCAACAATATTAACCCTTGAAATCTTCTTTCCCCTGTGGGTAATGTAACTTGGCAGCATCCCTTCCTGCTTTACAAATTTTTCATCTAGAATAGCCTTAACCTTAATTTTGTGGGCAACCTGCCTTTCCTGACTATAATCTTGAGATCCAGCCACGTTTTGGTTCATAAATATCACCAGACCTTCTTAGTTTGTCTATTATTTCTTCAACCTCAGTTTCACTCAATCCGTGCGCAACACACTCCTTGACAACTTCTTCTATTGGGATTGTCTTTCCAAGCTTGTCTTCCAGCTCCACGATTATATCTTTGATTGTGTGGATTTTCCCCCTCTCTGTCGTGGATATTCCAGTCGTTATCCTGTCTATGTCTATCTTTCCTGTTTCAGGGTCTATTCCAATCTGCTCCAGGCAATAGTGAACAATTGAAATCGCTCTTTTTGCATCTTTTTTGCTGACTTTGTCAGCCAGCCTCGCTCTTGCAGACGCTTCTGCCAGCCTTATCAGCGCCTCAAGCTGTCTCGCGGATATCGGAACAGATTTCATTCCTCCTTCATTTGAACCAGAACCCCTCATCTTAAGGAAATAATCTTTTATTTCCGCAATCGCGCCATCTGTCAGCTTTGGGCTGATGTGCTGCTTAGCATACGCAATGTACTTTCTTAGAAGCTTGGTAGACACTTCGCCATCACCAATCTTGTCTTGATGCAAATCCAGAATAAATGAGGTTAATTCTTTGTCTTTTGCAACATTGGGGAGATCTTTTATCGGGAAAATCAAATCAAACCTATTGAGAAGGGTTGTCGGCAGGTCTATTTGATTGGGTATTGCTTCGTAAGGGTCAAATCTTCCAAATTTTGGGTTAGCTGCTGCGAGCACAGTTGTCTCGCATCTCAAGGTCGCCTGAATATTTGCTTTTGATATGCTCACCTGCTGCTGTTCAAGCGCCTCGTGCATCGCGCTTCTGTCTTCTTTGTTCATCTTGTCCAGCTCGTCAATAAAGCAGATGCCTCTATTTGCAAGAACCAATGCACCTGCCTCAAGCGCCCAGCCGTGCAGGAACTCATCCTTTACAACCGCAGCAGTTAGTCCAGCGCCTGTCGCGCCCTTTCCAGAAACATACCTTCCCTTTGGCGCAACAACACACATTCTTCTAAGAAGCTGGGATTTTCCGCTTCCAGGATCTCCGATTAAAAGTATGTGAATGTCACCTCTTGATGGAACGCCGTCTGACCTTATTTTTCTGACACCGCCCATCAACTGCAGAAACAATGCCTCCTTTATTCTTTCATGCCCGTAGATTGAAGGGGCGATGCTTTCAATTATTTTTTCATATCCTCTTGGGTCCTCGGAAAGCTCTATTATCTGCTTCAATTCTTCTTCAGAAATCTTTATCTCGCCGAACTCCTCCTCAAGCGAATCAACAAAGTTTGACTCAATCATCAGCTCGAATCTTGTCAGCTGCCCGCCATCGCGTCCAGCAATTGGTATCTCCTTAAGCACACCGACAACACAAATTTTTGTTCCGGGATTTGTCTTTTTGTCAGACATCGGGCTTACCAGGTCATTTTTAAGAAGGACATTAATTCTTTTCGGCTGTTCGCCGCCCTCAAGCTCTTCAGGAACCTCTTCAAGGACAATTCCCTGCGCATCGACAAGCTCCTTGCTCAGCAGCCTGAATTTTCCCTTTCTTCCGCAGCCGCATCTTGTCGGCTCCTTGAATTTTGTGTCGAGCTGAAGAACAGTAAGCACATTTCCGCAGCTCGGGCATTCAAACTTTGCGCTTGTCACCTGCGGCCTTACATCTGATTTCTGCCTTACAAGCCCAACCACAAAAAGAAATTTTCCAATATGCTCGCTCCTTATATCTCTTATATTCATCTTCTGCGAGTCTAAAAGATTCTTGAACCTTACCTTGAAGTCTTTGGCATCAATATCAAACTGCTCAATTGCTATTTCAGCGGCTTTTATGACATCTTCAGGGTTTTCAAGAAGGAGTTCTGAAAGTCCAGGATCAAATTTGGCAAGGTCTAAAAAATCTATGATTAAGAATTTTTTTCCTGTTCTCGCAGCTTCAAGAAGCTCGGTCTTGTAATAATTCTCCAAAAATTCCTGAAATTTCTTGATTTGTTCAGCTGCTTCCATGTAGTCTAATGCCCCCTTTAAGTATAAAAGCTTATGTTGTAGCGATTGCTACAACAGAACTTACATCACTTTCTTCAAATTCTCTATAAGCTTTTCGAGTGCAGCATGTACAGCACTTTCTGATTTTGTTCCAGTACAGACAACCTTTCCATTGCTGAACAGCAGGAATGTTGCCTTTGCTTCATTAAGCTTGTAAACAAGCCCAGGGAACTGCTCTGGCTCGTACTCTGTGTTTTCAAGCTTTATTGCAAGCTTGTTCAGGTTTAAGTCCATGCCGACTGTTCCAGAAGCGACCATGTTCTGTATAATTATCTGAGGGTCAACAGTTATCTTGATGTTTATCTTTTCAAGGCTTTTAATTATTTTCTGTATAGCTTCCTTTACCTGCTCCATGTTCTGGGCGCCTGTACAGACAATTTTTCCAGAGCTGAATATCAAAGCAGAAGTTTTTGGCTCTTTTATCCTCAAAACAAGCCCAGGGAACTGCTCTGGGTTGTATTCAGTGTTACTTAGCGTTGCTGCCATCTTTTCTAGCGGTATATCATGCTTTAAATCCGAAGAAACGACTATATTGACCACTTTTATGTCTTTCTTAGCCATTTTTAACCCCCAAGTATATCTTAATTTATAAATATTTAAAAAGCAAAAACATTTATAAATACTTTTATTTTTAAATAGATTTATTAAAGTTAGTATAACCCTATGCTTTCCTGTGGAATATGGGCTATAAATTGATTTTACGGGGGTTTTAGACTGTGAAAGTAAAAGTTAAGGTTTTGGATGGCAAAGCTCCAAGCTATGCTTACTCAGGAGACGCTGGAATGGACCTTTATTCAGCTGATTCTTGCAAGATTGTGCCAGGAGAGGTCAAGACAATAAGGACAGGCGTAAAGGTGGCAATCCCTCTAGGGTATGTGGGGCTTGTCTGGGACAAGAGCGGCATCGCATCAAAAAAATGGGTAAAATCCATGGGGGGAGTAGTTGATTCTGGCTATAGGGGAGAGGTCACAGTTATCTTGGCTAATTTAGGAAAAGAGGATTTTGCAGTTGAAAAAGGCATGAAAGTTGCGCAGATGCTAATCCAGAAGGTTGAGCAGGTTGATTTCGAGCACGTCGACGAGCTTGATGAAACAGAAAGAAAAGAAAGGGGATTCGGAAGTTCTGGCAGATGAGAATAGAAAAAATATGCAGAAGCGAGTTTTCAAAATTTCTCGGACTGATGTTTTCAAGGATAAAGACAACATTGTTTGTTTTTGACAGCGACGTGAGATATTCAATTCATTCATTCTTTGTTTTCTCGACAATTGATCTGGTTTTTCTGGATAAAAACAGGAGAGTAATTGAAACAGAAAGACTTAAGCCATTCAGGATTTATTTCCCGAAGAAAAGCTACAGATACCTGATTGAGGGAAAGAACCTGAGGCTTAAGATTGGAAGCACAATAACATTTAAATAACCCCAATCTCAACTTTATTCTAACAGGGGACGTAGTCTAACCTGGCATGACAAGTGGCTCCAGTATCATGGAGCGCTGAGCATTTGCGATGAAGAATATGCATGAAGATACCACTTAATCTGGGTTCGAATCCCAGCGTCCCCACTTTATTTTTATAAAAGAGGCAAACATGAACAAGCAGTGGTATGCAACAGCCACGATAATGGGCACAATCGTCGGCGCAGGGATTCTTGGCATTCCGTATGTAATTGCAAAATCCGGATTTTTCGTCGGGCTGGTCCACATAATTCTCATTGCGCTTTTTATGATGATTCTCAGCCTTTATCTTGGCGAAGTCCTCTTGAGGACGCACGGCAAGCACCAGCTTACTGGCTACGCTGAAAAATATCTTGGGAAGTGGGGCAAGCGCCTGATGGCGTTTTCAATGATCTTCGGGCTTTATGGCGCGCTGATTGCCTATTTGATTGGAGAAGGTGAGGCATTATCCTCAATTTTCGGCGGACAGCCTTTGTTTTATACAGTAATATTTTTCATAGTGGCTTCAGCATTTGTCTATATTGGCGTAAAATCTGTGAGCAAATCAGAATTGATTCTTTCCTTCATAAAAATTGCAATCCTGGTTTCGCTGTGCGCGCTTATAATTCCTTCCGTCAAAATAGAAAATCTTATGCCCATTTCAAGCAACGTCTTTAACCTGCTTTATCCGTTTGGTGTAATTCTTTTTGCATTTTCAGGGATACCTGCGATTGTAGAAGCAAGAGAGGTTCTAGCAAAAAATGAAAGTCTTTTCAAAAAATCAATAATCTATGCGTACACAATACCAATACCTATCTATATTATTTTTGCGCTCGTTGTCGTAGGCACCACTGGAGCAGGCACAACAGAGCTCGCGACAGCTGGCCTAAGCTTGATAAGCAAGAAAATCCTGATATTTGCAAACCTCTTTGCTGTGCTGACTCTCGCAACACCTTTTCTGACACTTGGACTTGCGCTTCAGGAGATGTATGAATACGATTACAAGTTAAAAAGGCAGCTGGCTTTTGTATTGTCCTGTGTATTGCCATTTGTCTTATTTCTTGCAGGGATTAGAAGCTTTGTGGGTGTCATGGGCATTGCAGGTGCACTGGGTCCTGGCCTGGCCGCCATCCTTATCGTGCTTATGTTTTGGAAGGCAAAGAAAAAATCAGAAAGAATTCCAGAATACACAATTAAAAAGAACTTTGTCCTGGGTTTGCTGCTCATGCTGGTATTTTTACTAGGCGCAGCATATGAGATTTACGCAGCCTTATTCTAAAGAAAGCGGCTTTCTCTTTTTCCTGGGTTTTCTTCTCTCTGAAACTTCCTCTCTTAACTCTTCTACAATCATTGCCCTATTTATATGGCTCTTCTTGAACCTAGAAAGTGCAACAGCTACAAGTATCAATACCAGTATCACAAGAACCCAGTAGAGGAATGTCTCAAGCATAGACTTGTTTTTGACATAGAGCGAAATTGTTTTTGTGTACTTAATGTTCTGATTTTCAACCTCTGCGCTCACCAGGACATCATAAAGTCCATTGTCAACATCATCACCAGGCGCCATGACTATTGTAACAAATCTTGATTCGTTTGTTGCAAGCCTGAATTTCTTTGAGCTGGACTCCATCCAGCTTTCGCTCGTATTTATCCTGTATAAAACTTCGTCATCAAATTTGTTCTTGAATGTCACAGGCAGCACTATTTTTTCGTTTTTGTTTATGTCTAGCTTAAATGTCTCATTCTTGGCGTCGCCAAACTCAACATTTGGTGTCGTTTTAAGATTGTTATAAACAAGGTAACCGATGTTTGCAAGCAAAAGAATTATTAGAACTGCAAGGCCTATTCTTTTGAGCATCTTACTTTCCCTTGTCTTCCTGAACTCAATCTTCTCTTCCTTTACCTTTAATCTGTTTCTTTTCCTGAACGAAATGAGCAGAACAATAAGCAGTACAAGCCCGCCAACAAGCCAGCCCCAGTATTTTACAAAGTAATCCCTGTTTATTACAGTAAGGCCAAGCTCCTCTTTGTATGTTTTGCCTTCATTCTCCAAAGTTATAATGACGCGGTGTATCCCTGATTCAGGAGGCGCAATTGTCATGAAGAACAGCTTGTCTTCTTCAGGTTCAAGCTCTATCCTCTCCGTGCTCAATTCTATCCACGGCACATTTGCACTTATCGTGTAAGCCACGCTCCTGTTTTCATTGTTCTTTACAGTCACCTGGATTGTTTCGCTTTTGTCAATTATCAATATCTTGCCGATGACGCTGAGTTTGCTTGTGTCAATAAGCATCTTCGCTTTCGGCGTTATTGTAATTTTTTCTCCTGTTGCATTCTTCTCTCCAAGTACTCCTGAAATCGCAGGCCATGCTGAATACGCCAAAATTATCAGGCCCAGGAGCAATAAGATAAGGAAAATCCAAAGAAGCGCCTTCCAAAACTTCGGCTTCCTTGCATCTTCTCTCAGCCTTAGTGTTTCCTCACCTACAAGTTCAGCCTTTCTAGTCCTTCTTTCCTTCATCACTTTTGCAAATTTTCTAAGCGCAACTATAGCAGCTATCAGCGCTATCAAAACAATTATGCCAAGAACAATAAACAGCCAGTAAAGGCTTAGGAAATCCTTTGTCTTGTTGTATATCTTTGTGGTAAGTGGTATTCTTATTAATTTCAAATTGAATGTGTTTTTGTATGCGACATCAGAGCCTTCAAGTTGGCCAATCAAGTCAATCTTGTACTTTCCTTCCTTAACTTCGTCAGAATGGCTTGTAAGAAGCTGCAGCTCTTTTCCTTCTCCAGGATTAAGCGTGATCTTATTTTCATCCAGATTTACCCACGCCGGACCATTAACAGTCAACAGGTATGTTCCTTTTCTTATGCCCGTATTCTTGATTACAATAGGAATGCTTTTTGTCTGGTAATCTATTGTTTTTTCAGGAACCCCAAACTCAACCATGTAGCTGTCTGCAATTGAATTGATGTTGTATTCAAGCCTTATTGCCTTTGAAACTGACTTGTTTAGAAGCGTTGCAGTTATTTTTGCATATTTCTTCACTGTTTCATTGCAGGGCACATCAACATTCAGCAGGACATTTTCATTTGAATTTGGAGCGATTGTAATCCAATTTTTGGAAAGGCTGAACATCCCAGAACCGTCAAGCGCAAGCTGATAGCTGTTTGATTTTGTTCCAGGATTTTTAACATTAATATTATAGCTAATTTTTTCGCAGTTAACCAGCTCGTCATAGACCTTTTCAATAGACATTTCAAGGCTGTAGCAATTCTGCACGCCGATTGCTATGTCTGATGTTTTTTCTAAATCACCCCTTTCGCTTACAGATTTAAGTGTGAAATTGTAATTTCCTGAAGGGACATTCTGTGTATTTATCAGCAGAGGAAGTGTTCCAGAACTTTTCTGGCGGACAAGGTAAGCGTCATTCTCAAGTTTCGCGAATCCCGCACCGATTAACTTAAGGTCATATGTATTTGACACCTCTGCAGCATTGTTTATTGCTATTGTGGAGCTGAGCGATTCAAAATTGCACATTGAAACGCCATTTGCGCTTATCGAATAATCATAACAGCCCTGGTCGATGTTCAGGTTCAATGGAACAATTCCCATATATCCTGATTTTTCAGCATTTGCAACAAGCTCAATTGTCTTTTCTCCGTAAATGCTGCAAGGAAGATTCAAGAAAAGGAAAATGTCAGCACTTTCGCCAGGCCCGAGAATCGCCGGATTTTCAGAGAAGCTTGCATATTCTGAGTACTGCGAGAGCTGGAAATTATAGGATTCCACCACAGGCCCGTTGTTGCTCAGTACAAATTCATACCTGACGGGGTCGCATGGGCAGCTTTCCTTTTTGCTGTCCTTCACATAAAGATTAATGTCCAGACATTTCTCTATCTTAACATCCTGCGTGATTATTTTTGAAAGACCGAAAATTGTTTTTAGCTCTGTTTTCAGGCTGTAGCTTCCTTCGCCCTGCGGCGGATTTATGAAATAATCCACAACCCTAGTTTCGCCGGGCTCCAGGCTGAATTTATTTTCAGCAAAAGTTGCATACTGCGCCATTTCACCAGAAGCTTCAATTGAATAGGCGCTTGCCACATCCCCTGTGTTCTGAACAATCAGCGCGTCTGTGCTTATTGCGCCTGAACACGCGAAAACAGTGCTTTTTTGCGAACGCGCATCAAAATCCTCATTCAATGCAAATGCAGAGGCTGTGAATATAAGAAGCATTACAAAGACTAGAGCGTATCTTATTGTGTTTTTACTCATTTTTGTCAAAACCACCCAAATTGCCACTTGGTAATAGAGACGTGGTATATAAATTTTGTTGTTTTTAAAGAGAAAACTATAAATATAAGTTCACGATTGTGAACTTTTCATGTTAATGCCTCAGGAAATAGAAATTTGGTATGTACTGCCTGCAATAAGGAAAGAGCTTGCAAAGGCAATGTCAGCAAAAGGCATGAAGCAAAATGAGATAGCAAGAATCCTGAGCTTGGCAGAATCAGCTGTTTCGCAGTATCTAAAGGAAAAAAGGGCAATGGAGATTGAATTTGATTCTGAGATAAAGCAGGAGATTGGAAAATCAGCTGAAAAAATAATTGCTGACAACAGCCAGCTGATGACTGAACTGAGAAGAATTTGCGAGATTGCAAGGCAGAAAAAAGTGATATGCCAGATTCACAAGGCAAGAGGCCATTCAAAGGAATGCGAGGTGTGCTTAAAATGATTTATCTTGACAATGCCGCGACAACAAAGCCAGACCCGAAGGTGATAGAAGCAATGCTTCCTTATCTGAAGGAGAAATTCGGGAACGCATCTTCTGCCCATGGGCTCGGGCAGGAAGCTAAAATGGCGCTTGATGATGCAAGAAGGGTTATCGCAAAGTCGATTAATGCAAAGGACGACGAGATTGTATTCACATCTGGCGGGACAGAAAGCAACAACCTTGCGCTGAAAGGCGTTTTGTTCGCGAACAAAGAAAAAGGAAATCACATAATAACAACAAAAATCGAGCACGCATGCATCATGAATGCGAGCAAGTGGCTCGAAACCAAGGGATATAAAATAACTTACCTTAATGTTGACAGGGAAGGATTTGTAAATCCAAAGGAACTGGAGAAGGCAATAACAAAGCAGACTGTTCTTTTCTCTGTTATTCACGGAAACAATGAGATAGGCACAATACAGAATCTTGAGGAGCTTGGAAAAATCTGCAGGAAGCACAAGGTTCTTTTCCACACAGATGCATGCCAGAGCTACACAAAAGTCCCGATTAATGTCGCTAACCAGCATCTTGACCTTGTAACATTAAACGCGCACAAAATTCATGGGCCAAAGGGCGTGGGCGCGCTTTACATCAGGAGCGGAATAAAGATAACTCCTGTTGCGCACGGCGGCGGACAGGAAAAATACAGGAGAGGCGGGACAGAGAACATTCCGGGAATTGTCGGGTTTGCAGAGTCAGTGAAGATTGCAAATTTTGCAAACACCAAAAAGATGGAGAAGCTGAGGGACAGGCTTATCGAAGGGGTTCTGAAAATTCCAAACACCAGGCTCAACGGCCCGATGAAAAACAGGCTGTGCAACAATGCAAACTTTTCATTTGCAGGAGTTGAAGGCGAGGCAATTGGCTCCTATCTTGATTCGAGCGGAATCTGCGTTTCAACAGGCTCTGCCTGCTCATCCGCTTCACTCGAGCCAAGCCATGTTCTGCTTGCATTAGGGCTGAAGCCAGAGGAGGCGCATGGCTCTTTAAGGTTCAGCATAAGCAAATACACAACAGAAGAGGAGATTGACAGGGTGCTTTCGCTTCTTCCAAAAATATTGCAGAAATTAAGGAGGATAAGCCCCATTGAGAAGCTTATCAGGAGGCTTTGATGTACTCGAAAAAAGTAATGCAGCTGTTCAAGAACCCAAAGAATGTCGGAGAGATAAAGAATGCAGACGGAGTCGGGAAAATAAGGAACCCTGTCTGCGGCGACACAACAGAAGTTTTCATAAAAGTGAAAGACAACAGGATTTCTGGGATAAAGTTTAAGACACTCGGCTGCGCAGCAGCAATTTCATCCGCTTCCATAACAACTGAAATGGCAAAAGGCAAAAAGCTCTCAGAGGCAGAGAAGCTTACAAAGGAGAAGGTTGTGAAGCAGCTTGGCGGTCTGCCTGAAAATAAGATACACTGCTCTGTTCTGGCAGTTGATGCGCTAAAGGAAGCAATCAAAGACTACAAAAAAAGATGTTTGAAAGCAAAATAGATCCAACATTGTTTACTTTGGGACCTTTTGAGATAAGGTACTATGGACTTATTTACATCATTGGATTCATAATAACTTATTTCATGGTTTCTTATCTTGCAAAGAAGAGAAAGCTGAAGATTACAAAGGAGGATGTTGCTGACCTGCTTTTTTACATCTTGATTGGGTTGGTTGTTGGAGCAAGGATTTTCTACATTGTTTTCTACGGGCTTAAGTATTATCTTGCAAACCCGCTTGAGATGCCCGCAGTATGGCACGGCGGTCTGTCATTTCACGGCGGGCTGGCCGGAATTTTAATTGCAGCCTGGATTTTCTGCAGAAGAAAGAAGATTAAGTTTTATGACATTGCAGACCTCGTTGTTATCCCGGCTGCAATCGGTCTCGGTCTTGGCAGGATTGGAAATTTTCTTAACGGAGAGGTTTACGGCAGGATAACTGATGTTCCATGGGCAGTCAAGTTCCCAGGTGTTGAAGGCTACAGACATCCGTCGCAGTTTTATGAGTCATTTAAGAATTTTTTCATCTTCGGTGTCCTGTGGATTTTGAAAGACAGGAAAATTCCTCCTGGATTTATTTTCTGGTCATTTATTTCAATGTACGGCGTGATAAGGTTTTTCATAGAGTTTGTCAAGGAGCCTGATGGCATGTTCCTTGGGCTGACAACAGGCCAGTGGCTCTGCATCCCTATGGCGATGGTTGGAATCGGCATGCTTATCTATCTTAAAAGAAAAGATTTATATAAATATAAAAAGAAATCAGTCAGGTAAGAATGGAAATACTAAACAAAAAAAGAGGCTTTCTTAGCGGAAACGACGGAGTTGTAAGAGGCGCGCTCGAGTCAGGCATCGGATGCGCTTTTTCTTATCCAGGAACACCTGCAACAGAAATTGGAGAGGTGTTTGCCGAAGTTGCAAAAGAGACAGGAATTTATTTTGAGTGGTCTGTAAACGAGAAAATCGCGCTTGAGGCGGCAGCAGGAGCTGCTTTTTCTGGAGTAAAATCAATAGTAAGCGTAAAGCACTATGGATTAAATGTTGCGCTTGATTCACTTCTTCCGCTTGCATACCTTTCCTGCCCGCTTGTTGTTGTCGTAACAGACGACCCAGGCTGTTTCAGCTCCATCCAGACAGAGCAGGACTCAAGATGGTTTTCAAAGCTGGGCAAGATTCCTATTCTTGAACCGAGCAACAGCCAGGAAGCAAAGGAGATGACAAAGGAGGCGTTCAAAATCGCCTGGCAGTACAAGATTCCAGTCATACTGAGAATGTCCACAAGGGTCTGCTATTCAAGGTCATTGGTTGATTTTGGCCTAATAATCAAGCCAGCCAAGGGGAAATTCAAGAAATTTGAATTTAAGCTTGGTGCTGCAAGGACAGTTGAGCTTCACAAAAATATTCTCGAGAAAATTTCTGAGATTGGCAAGCTGAGCGAAAGCTCAAAACTTAATTTTATTGAAAAATCAGAAGGCATGACTGGCATCATCACATCAGGCGTGACTTACGAGTATGTGAAGGAGGTGCTTGAAAAGCTAAACCTGAAGCTTCCAATTCTGAAAATTGGATTGTGCTACCCTTTCCCCGAAAAATTGGTAAAATCTTTCCTGAAAAACGTTTGCCAGGCAATAGTTATCGAAGAGCTTGACCCATTCATCGAGGAGGAGATAAGAAAAATTGATTCAATCAAAATCCACGGCAAGGATGTATTTTCAGAGACAGGCGAAATCAAGCCTGAGCAGGTCCTTGAGGGGATTGCAAAGATTTTGGGCATAACGCTTCCAAAACCGCCTCAGATTGAGGTTGAAAAAAGGCTTTCATTCCTTTGTCCGGGCTGTCCGCACCGCTCGACACTTTATGCAGTCAAAAAAGTGCTTGGCAGGAAAATTTTTTCAGGCGACATCGGCTGCTCCATGCTTGGCATCTTCTCTCCGCTTGAAATGCAGGATTTTGTTGTCAGCATGGGCGCTTCAGTGGGGATAGGCCACGGAATTTCAAAGACAACAGGCGAAAAGCCAGTCATTTTCATAGGCGATTCAGCATTTTTCCACGCAGGAATGCCTGCACTGCTGAATCTTGTCTACAACAAGGCAGATGCGCTGGTGATTATCGTTGACAACAGGTGGACTGCAATGACAGGGCACCAGCCAAACCCGAATACAGGGATAAATGCAATGCAGGAGGAGGCAAAGTCAGTTGACATAGCGGAGATTGCAAAGGCGCTGAAGGCGGATTTTGTAAAGTCATCAAATGTCTACAGTTTTGACCAGCTCTGCAATGACATAAAGGAAGCGTATGCTGTAAAAGGCGTTTCAGTGCTTGTTGCAAATGGCGAATGCAGGCTTGTTGTCGTGAGGAACGCAGCTCGCAAAGGAATAATGCTTCCGAAGTTTGAGATTGTAAAGCAGGACTCAAAGCTGGAGGAGCTGAAGAATTTCGGCTGCCCTGCAATACAGAAGGAAGACGGAAAATGGTTCATTGACAAGGACATTTGCTGGGGCTGCACTGTCTGCAAGCAGATTGTGCCAAGCTGCATTGAGATTTCAAAATGAAAGATAACTTTAACCTGATAGTTGCCGGCTACGGCGGGCAGGGAATCCTGACAGCCACAGAGATAATTGTGGGCGCTAGCCTGAAAGAAGGGAACGATGTAAGGGAGACAGAGCTTCACGGGCTTGCGCAGAGGGGCGGTTCGCTCGACTGCCATGTGAGATTCGGCAAAAAAATATTTTCGCCGCTTGTTTCAAGGGGCGAGGCGGATTTGATAATTGCATTCGAGGCAGTGGAGGCGCTGCGCGCCTGCTACTATGCAAACAAGGAAACAATTGTTATCTTGAATTCAAAGGTGTTCCGTTCAGAATCCAAACTTAAGGAGATAGTCGCAAAAATAGAAAAGGTTGCAAAAAAGGCATATGTTATTGACGCTGACAAGATTGTCAGGGCAGAGACAGGAGCAATAACAGGCACAAACATATTCCTCCTGGGATATGCGCTTGGCAAAGGTGCAATCCCTTTAAAGAAGGAGAGCATTTTGCAGTCAATAAAGGAAAATATAAGGCCAAGATTCATTGATGAGAATATGAGGCTGCTTGAAAAGGGTGAGAAAAGTGATTGAAGTCACGCATCAAAATTATGAGTCTGAGCTAAAAACCAGCAGGGCATTTGTGCTGTATTTCCATGCAAGCTGGTGCAGGTTCTGCGCGAGAATGGAGCCTGTTTTTGAGAAGGTTGCAAGGGAGCTGAGCATCAGGGTGAAATTCGGAAAAGTTGACATAGACAAGGAAAAAAAGCTTGCTGAACACAATAATCTAAAGGGAGTGCCGTGCATAATTGTCTACAAGAATGGGATGGAAGTCGGCAGGATTGTCGGGATTGAGCCAGAAGATGTTTTGAGGGAGAAGATTCTTTCGCATCTCTCAGATGCATATTAATTTTTTAATTTCAATAGCTTTATAAATTTTCTTGCGCTTTTGATATGGATGATTTACATAGTAAGATTCGCCGAGATAGGGCTGAAGGGAAAGAACAGAGGGATGTTCGAGAACACATTAGTCGGCAACATCAAATTTCCCCTGCAGAGAAAGGGGATTGAAGCAGATGTGCGGAGATACCAGGGGAGAATAATTGTAGAATGCGCTGAAGATATCTCAGATTTCCTGAAAAATGTCTTTGGCATTGCAAATTTTAGCATTGCGCACGAAACAGAGATTGAAAAAGTGAAGGAAAAAATACTTGAGCTGATTAAAGGCAAAAAATTTGAAACATTCAGGGTGACTGTGCAGAGACTGAACAAGAATTTCGGTAAAACATCTCAGGATTTTGCAGGCGAGCTCGGCGCCTGCGTTGTTGAGCTTGGAAAGAAGGTTGATTTGAAGAACTTTGACCTGAACATCCAGGTTGAGATAATGGACAAGGCATATGTATTTTTTGAAAAGGTAAAAGGATTTGGGGGGATGCCTGTTGGCGTAGAGGGAAAGGCAGTCTGCCTTCTTGAGGACGAGAAATCAATTGCAGCCTGCTGGCTTGCAATGAAACGAGGCTGCGCGATAATCCCGGTTTCTTATTCTGATTTTGACTTGTCAGGGCTGCAGATGTTCAGCCCGCATGAGCTTGCGCTTGTGAAAATAAAAAATCTTGAAGAAACAGAGAAAATGGCAAAGGCAATTGTGGTGAATGACACAATTGACAATGTCAATGATTATGATACAAAACTTTTAATACTTCGGCCGTTGATTTATTATGACGAAGACGAGATAAAGGAGACAATCAAGCTATGCAAAAGGAAATAAAATGCAGGAACTGCAGGGAAAATCCAGTCATAACTATTTACGAGAACAAAAGAAAGCTGTGCAGGAAGCATTTTCTCGAGTATTTCGAGAAAAAAGTGAGGAAAACAATCAGGCTGAATGAATTTTTTGTAAAGGGAGAGAATATCCTTGTTGCAGCGTCGGGCGGAAAGGACTCGACAACTGTGCTTTATCTGATTAACAAGATTGCAAAGGAGATAAAGCTGAATGTTTATGCAATCACAATTGACACTTCAATCGGAGATTATGCAAAAAAGAACCTGCTGAATGTCCGGAAGTTCTGCAAAAAGGAGAAAATAAAACTTTATGAGACATCTTTTAGAAAGGAATTTGGATATTCGCTCTGTTATATGAAATCTGTTCTTAAGTCAAGGGGTTTTGATTACAATTCCTGCACAATCTGCGGGATTCTGAGAAGATACCTCCTTAACAAAAAGGCAAAAGAGCTGAAGGCAACAAAATTAGCAACAGGGCACAATCTCGATGATGAGGCGCAGAGCATTTTGATGAATATTTTCAAAAATAATGTCAAGGTTCTTGCTAGGCTTGGCCCAAAAAGCCCAGATTTGGCGGGATTTGTCCCAAGGATAAAACCGCTTTATTTCATGACAGAGCAGGAAGTTTCTGCTTTTTCAAAGCTCATGGATTTTCCTGTTATTTATGAGAAATGCCCCTGCTCTGTTGACGCCTACAGAAGGGCGATGCGAAACATGCTGAATGATTTTGACGGGAAATATGCAGGAACAAAGCATTCGGTTGTCGCTTCTTTTATTGATATTCTTCCGATGCTGAGGAAGAAATATTCAGGGAAGCTCAGAATCTGCAAATCATGCGGAGAGCCTTCTGCAAATGAGCTGTGCAAGAGCTGTGAACTGATTGGCAAGATTAAGAATTAAGTAATTTCTTAGCCCTTTTGCTCGGCTTCCTCAACTCTCCGACTATTTTTTTCATTTCTTTGATGTCTTTCTTAGGCATATCCTTCCAGATACCTGCGAATTCCATTATTCTGCTATTGTCAACTTTTCTTGTTTCTTTCAGGCTTTCTTCTATCTTTTCAACATCTTCTTTACTAAGATCAGACCAAAGACCTGCGCAGTCGCTTATTTTTCCTGATTTTTTAATAGGTTTCAACTTTTAGCTCTTTTATTTTTTCGAAATGCTTCACATTCCTTGTAATCATTGTTTGGCAGCCATTTGAAAGCGCTATTCCTGCAGTTAAGCAATCATTTTTATCAACAATCTCATTAGATTTTTTAAGAGAGTAAACAATTTCTGCGCTTTTTAGTGCTGAATTCGTGTCAAAATTCAAAATTTTGATGCAATTAAAAAAAGAAACGGTTTTATTCACCTTTTCTTGTGGCAAATCTTTCAGGTAACATCCCAGCATCGTTTCAAATTCATTGATTGTGGTCGTGATAACTATTTTATCCTTTATTTCTTCTGCTTTTTTCAATGCTTCTTTCTCCTCGTTCAAGAAGTCTATTATGAATGTTGTGTCAAGGCAGATCATTTTAATTTTTCAAATAGGCTTTTTGTCGCTTCCTCTTTGTATTTTTTAAGCATCTTCTTCATATCTTCAACATCTTCCTTTGGAACGCCTTTCCAAGCGCCTGCAAAATCATACCAGCTTTTCTTTTCCACAGACTTCCTAATCACATCAGAGAAGCTCTCTCCTTTGGTTTTGTTTCTCTTCAGCAGTTCGTAGGCATCGTCCATTATTGTTATTGTTTTTGTTCCCATAAGTGTATGTGTACACGTACTTGTATTTAAATATTATTATTTTCAATATTCTAAAGAAATATTTATATAATCTTCATATTTAGCTGTTCTAATGATAGACATAGTTGTTCCAAATGGAAATGAGAAAGAGCTTCTTGAGACGGCTCTGAAGCTTGGCTATTCAGGGCTTTGCTTTGCTTATTCAAAGCCAACAGATGCTCCGGCCAAATGTTATTCTGCTTTGTTGAATAAAACAGGAAAAGCTGACTTGATTTTATTTGAAGGAAGCTCTATCGGGAAGCAGTGCGACGCTGTCTTTGATTTAGAGAAAAGCGATAAAAGAGACATCCTGCAGAGGCATTCAGGACTGAACCACGTGCTTGCGAAAGAGGCTTTCGACAAAAGGAAAATAATTTGCTTCAACTTTTCAAGCCTGCTTGGAGGCAGGAAAGAAATAATCATGGGCAGGATGATGCAGAACATCAAGCTTTGCCAGAAATACAAAACGCAGATGGCAATTGCTTCATTCGCGCGCTACCCGCAGGAGCTTCGAAACCCATCTGACATTGAATCACTTTTTAGGTTATTGGGAATGAAGAACCCGAAGAAGGCGCTGAATGCAGTTGAAGAGAGGGTATTATTGAACATAAAGAAGAGAAAAGGGATTGTGCTGAAAGAAGGAATTGAGAGGGTTTAATATAGCAAACTTTATAAAAAGTAAAGAGAAAATATATAAAAAAGATGGTGAAGATGAGAAAAGGATTACTTACAGCATTATTGGTAGTTGTTTCTTTGATGGCTTCTGCAGGAGTTGCATCTGCTTTTACACGCTTTCCTGAATGCGGCGACTGCCAAGAAAATGCTCCATATTGCATAGGAATTTATAATATGAGCACAGCGTATGTTGGTGGCGGCAACAATTATGTTGGTGCCAGTGATGATATCTTTGTTTATGGCATTGCATTAAAAGCAGAGCTCGATAAAGTTGATGATAAAGACCACCCGCAAAGCGTAGATGATGCAAGGACAAACTGGGTAATCACAAGTCCGAATTATGAAATAATAAAAACAGCAAGTTATTATTGGGTTGTTAAAGAGAGGAAATCCAAGCAGTTTACTCAGCCATATATTGATGACAGCGATTTATTCATATGGCAGGATGACGATAAACCAGACCTTGGAGAAATAATTTATCTGGATAATCTTGCGCTTAAAACAGGTTTTACTTCTGAAACAGACAACAATTTGGACCCGCAATTGAAGTTAAACAGGAATTTTAGCGCACATACGGGTTATGATTATAATGATTTTCACGACTTAAACAAAATAGAGATTATACCTGTACCTGAAAATAAAGTAAGTATTTCTTTCTTTAGATTTGGTGACCAAGATGAAAAGTCGAATCACTACATATTACTCAATACCTCACACCACCTAAGAGATGTTCCAGTTACAAACTTCAGGATAGTAGGTGCAAGCGACTCAGGCGATTCCATGACTTGTCTCGGCGTCTATTTCAAAGTTGTTGATGTAACCAATCCAAAAGCAGTTCTTTTAAGACCTTATGATATTAACGATGGCATCACCAAATGCACACGCCCAACACCCGGCTGCATAGCAGATGTTTCTAACTTTGATGTTTCGAGCCATTTGGTTTACAACGATAGTCTAGAACGATTT
>CAIMOB010000008.1 GCA_903842985.1 uncultured archaeon | reverse complement strand
CTGAATGCTACCAGATTACTTTAAAGAAGTTAGGATTATCGCCTAAAGAAGCGGTGATTATAGAAGATTCTATTGCAGGGGTAAAGGCAGGAAAAAAGGCCGGATGTAGAATTTATGCAGTTATGACATACCATACAAAGAAAGAACTGGCAAAGGCGGATAAGATTTTTAATAATCACAAGGATCTGCTTGGCTACCTAATTAAATCTCAAAAGCACTCTTTTCTTTAAACCTTCTACATATACTAAAATCTTGGTGTTGTAGCAATCGCTACAACGCGCGCTTAAATAGTTGAAAAAACTGATTCTGTAGATGAACGACGAGCAGATTGCCAGGCATATTGTCAGAAGACTTTACTCCAATTGCGCTTGGGGAAACAAGCATCTGCTAATTAACAGGCTAAAATCGTGGCTGCCAAAACATTTGAGAGGGCAAGTCAATGAAATAGTAAAGGACCTAGTCAGGAAAGAAATACTTGTTGTGTACGGAAGGACAAAGCACGGGCTTGCTCTGCATCTGAACATCAAGAAAAAGGCAGAAATAGAAAATTACTATTTATAGCCAACAAAAGCCAAAAATAGAAAAATTTATAAAGGTGAGAAAAATGATACTATGTATGAAATCGCTTTTTTTGGAAGTATTCGGGGACTCTCCTGTGCTGAGGGTCATGGACTTTTTTATGGTCTCGGAGGACTTTGACTATTCAATGTCTGACATCGCAAGAAACGCAGGCATCGGCTACTCAACAATAAAGCTGTTCTGGAAGAATCTCGTAAAAAACAATATAGTAACGCACACAAGAAACGTCGGCAAGGCAAAGCTTTACGCATTGAACAAGGAAAGCGAAGCAGTGAAAAACTTCAAGAAATTCTACTGGTCTGTCACAAAAGATGAAACAGACAAAAGAATAATTAAAGTTCTATCTCCTCAAGCCCCTTGACTTTCTCTCTGCGCTTGTCTTGCCCCTGAACACCCTGCCTTTCTGTTCGGAAATCCACTTCAACTGCTTGTCAGCAATCACAGCAGGATGTGTCCTGTCAATCATGATTATCTCGAACCAGTAATTTATTCCGTCCTGGCCTACAAAATAGGAATTCAAAACCTCGCAGTTCGGGAATTTCTTCACAGCCCTCTGCTCTGCAACTGACTGGTAATTCATGTCAAGAACAAGTCTTCTTCTCCTTTTCTTCGGCTTCCTTCCTTTCTTGAAAGCCGGCCTCATTCTTCCGCCTCTTTCGATTCTCTGCCTGACGACAAAAATCCCCTGCTTTGCCTTGTACCCCAAGGCATGGGCTCTGTCCAGTCTAGAAGGATGATCTAATTTAACAGTAACTGGCTCTGTTCTCCAGTCGATCAATCTCTGCCTCTGCAAAGCCTTGTCCTTTCCCCAGTTCTGTTTCAGATATTTGTAAAGTCCCATAGTATAGAGAAATCTCAAACCAATTGTCTGAGATTCAGGAGCGTGTCCTACATTTCTCTTGAGTAAGAAGGATTTAGGGGTTATTTATAAAGGTTTTTGTTGTCAGGAACGAAATTCGCATTCACAATCCTGTTATATGCCTCAATCTGGGGCTTTGTCAAGTCTTTACTGCAAACTCTGGCAAGGTCTGCAAGATTCGAGTGCTTCCCAAGTTCGCTACAGACAATTCCGGCAAGCTTATCCATTTCATTTGTGCCTGCTGTAATCATTGCCTTTTTTATTTCTCGCCCCTTGTCTCTTGAATACTCGTACATGCCAATTGCTGGCGGGACAAATGCCAGAAACAGCAGGCCGTATAATACCTTATTATCTTTAATATTATCAAAGAAACTGTGTTTAATGCTCCGCATTTCTCCCCTTATTCTGCCAGTTATATATTCCATATATGCCTGAAAAATCCACTTCTATAAAAATTTATCTATACAAAAGTGACAAAACACACTGCGAAAACTATATATAACCCCCTTCCAACCAGATATTGGGGTTTTAGATGATTAATCTTGGAAAAGTATCAGGTTTGCCTATATTTTTTAATCCTAAGAATGACAATATTGTCTCAAAAGAGATTAATATCCCAAAGGCAGATACAAGAACATTGAGCCAGATGAAGCCTGTTTTGGAAGGCAAAACAAAGCTCAAGAAATTCTATTATATGTACAGGAATGTTGCGTCAAACCCTGTTTTCAGGAAATTCGGCTACCGCTATGACATCACAGTTATCCCATTCCACAAAATCGGAAAAGAGGACATAAAGACAGCAGGGCATTATCATTCAAAGCCAAGACATTCCCATTTAAGTTTCCCTGAAGTTTACCAGGTTCTGCACGGCACAGCGCATTACATTCTTCAGAAAAAGGAAGGCAGCAAAATAAAAGATGTCATACTTGCTGTTGCGAAAAAAGGGCAGATTGCTGTTGTCCCGCCGAACTACGGCCACGTCACAATAAACGCGAGCAGGGAAACATTGGTCATGGCGAATGTTGTCTACGGAAGATTCTCCTCGAAATACGGCGACTACATCAAAAAGCACGGCGCTGCCTACTACGGCATCGCAGGCAAAAAAATAAGATTCCTGCCTAACCCAAACTACAAAAATCTTCCGAAGCTGAGAAAGGTTAAGCTGAAATCAAAGAAGCTCAAAAGCCCGATTTACACTGACTGCATAAAAAATCCGGAAAAATATATTTTCCTGAAAAAACCAAAAATGTTCAAAGGAGGCGCATAGAAAATGGAAAGAGAATATCTTATAGGAATTGACATGGGGGGCTCTGAGATAAACGCAGGGCTCGTCGATCTGAATGGAAAGGTCATGAAGAAGCTGACAATACCGATAGACACAAAGGCGACAAAGGCGAAGATAATAGAAAGCATTGTGTTCGCAGTGAACAAGCTGAAAAAAGACAAGATTCTCGGAGTCGGAATAGGCATTGCTGGCGCTGTCGACGTGAGAAGAGGAATTGCCATTGCACCGCCAAATCTTCCCGGCTGGAAAGAGGTTCCGCTGAAGAGGATTTTGGAGGACAAGCTTAAGATTCCTGTATTGATAGACAATGACGCCAACTGCTTCGCAATTGCAGAATACAAAATAGGGCTTGCAAAAAAGATGCAGAATGTCGTCGGCGTACTGGTAAACTCAGGCATCAGCTCGGGAATAGTGCTCGGCGGAAAGCTCTGCAGGACAGCTTCCGGCGAAATCGGGCACATGACAATTGACAGCAGGGAGAAATGCAGCTGCGGAAACATCGGCTGCCTTGAGGCTTATTCTTCAGGCGCAGTCATCGAGAGAAAAGTAAAGAAGCTCCTGAACAAGAAGACAATTACAATGGAGGAGATTGCGCGGCTTGCAAAGACAAACAGCAAGGTGAAGAAGATTGTGGCAGATGCTGCATGTGCATTGGGAATCGGGCTTGCGAACATGGCACTGCTTCTTAACCCTGAGATAATTTCAGTCGGCGGAAGCGTCACAAGCATAAAGGGTTTTGTCGAGGCAGCTGAGAAAGAGGCAAACAAGAGGGTGAGGATTCTCGAGAACAAGGTGCAGATAGTTAAGGCAAACACAGAGGACTACGGCATCCTGGGGGCTTCGTCAATAGCGTTTTAGAATGACAAAAAAAATATTAGTTACAAGCGCACTGCCCTATGTGAATAATCTTCCTCATCTGGGCACAATGATTTGCATTCTTAGCGCAGATGCCTACTCAAGATTTCTTAAATTAAAAAAAGAAAATGTTGTTTTTGTCTGCGGGACAGATGAGCACGGGACAACAACAGAGATAAAGGCAATTGAGGAGGGTGTTACGCCAAGGGAAGTTTCTGACAAATATTTCAAAATGCACAAGAAGGTTTACGAGTGGTTTGAATGCAGCTTTGACTGCTTCGGAAGATCCTCTTCAGATGAAAATCATAGGATAACCCAGGACATTTTTCTGAAGCTTGACAAAAATGGTTATATTTTAGAGCAGGGCCTTGAACAGCTCTACTGCGGCAAGTGCGGAAGATTCCTTGCTGACAGGTTCGTCGAGGGAACCTGCCCCCACTGCGGCTACGAGGGCGCAAGAGGGGACCAGTGCGAGAACTGCGGAAAATTGCTGAATGCAACTGACTTAAAAAATCCAAAATGCAAAATTTGCGGAACAAAGCCGATTGTCAGGGAAACAAAGCATTTGTTTATTGACCTTCCAAAAATAGAGCCGAAATTAAGGAAGTGGGTAAACACTGTTAAAAAAACATGGACAACGAATGCAATAAACATGACAGAATCATGGCTCAAGGATGGGCTGAAGCCGAGATGCATCACAAGGGATTTGAAGTGGGGCATTCCTGTGCCTAAAAAGGGCTTTGAGAGCAAGGTTTTCTATTCTTGGTTTGACGCGCCAATCGCCTACATTTCAATAACAGCTGAAGGCAGGAAAGACTGGAAAAGCTGGTGGAATGATGAGAAAACCGAATTGGTTCAGTTCATGGGAAAGGACAATATTCCGTTCCACACAATACTTTTCCCAAGCTTCCTTATCGGGACAAACGACCCCTACACATTAGTCAAGAAGCTTTCTGTAAATGAGTACCTAAATTATGGAACAGGAAAGTTCTCAAAATCAAAAGGGACAGGAGTGTTTGGCGACGATGCGATGTTGCTCGGAATGGAGCCGGGAGTATGGAGATACTACCTTCTTGTCAGCAGGCCTGAAAAATCAGACACAGAATTCACCTGGAAGGATTTCCAGGAAAAGCTGAACAATGAATTGCTGGCAAACTTCGGGAATTTGATTCATAGGGCTTTATTCTTTGTTAACAAATATTATGATTCAGCTGTTCCTGAAACACCAGATGACAAATTTGATTACTCTGAGGAAATAGAAAAGATAACAAAATTGCTGGAAGAGATAGAGCTGAGAAGCGCGCTGAAGGAGATAATGCTTCTTGCAAAGAAAGGAAACCAGTACCTGCAGGAGAACGAACCCTGGAAAAACCCGGATGATGCAAAAACAAAGAAGGTTCTTGCAAACCTGGTAAATCTCGTGAAGGATTTATCAATTTTATCCTGGCCATTCATGCCCGGCATTTCAGAAAATGTGCAGAAGATGCTTAACGTCAAAATCAATGACTGGAAGGACCTGGGCAAAAAATCAGTCAAGAAAGGGCACAAGATAAAAGAGTCAGAGCATCTGTTCAAAAAACTGGAAGATAAAGATGTCAAGATTTATGAAGAAAGATTTAGGGGAAAATCAGAGGTTTCAAAGTTTGATTTCCGCGTCGGAAAGGTTATTTCTGCCGCTGACCATCCTAATGCTGACAAGCTTTATGTTTTGAAAGTGAGGCTTGACAGGGAGAGGCAGCTGGTTGCAGGGCTTAAAGGCTATATGAACAAAGATGATATCGTCGGTAAAAACGTGATTGTTGTCGCGAATTTGAAGCCTGCGAAATTAAAAGGGATTGAAAGCCAGGGAATGCTTCTTGCAGCTGAGAAGAACGGAAAGGTTGTTTTGCTTGAGGCGCCGAAGTCAAACCTGAATGACAGGGCAATTTTCAAGGAAGGAAATCCTGCAAACGAAGTTACAATAGATGAATTTTCAAAGCTGAAGATAACAATAAAAGGGAAAAGAGTCCTGCTGGACAAGCTTGTCCTTAAAACAGGCGCAGAAGATGACAAGGCAAGCATAGAAGACGGCGCTGCTGTGAGATAAACATAATATTTATAAATAATGTATAATATATTTGGTGCAACAATGGCTAAAAAGAGGGGGAAGCATAGTATTTCTAAGAAACATATAGTCAGCCATATCTCGCACAACTACCAAAAAAAGCTGAAAGTCTACGAGATTCACAAGCCAAGAAGGGTTATTCCGCTTGGGATGAAGGTGCTGATTGCCTATCTTT
>CAIMOB010000007.1 GCA_903842985.1 uncultured archaeon | reverse complement strand
TAACCCAAAAAACATGAAATAAATGGGAAAAATCCAGAAAATTTAGGGATTTTCTGGCTGATTCAAAATTATAAAACAAAAAGGGAAAAGAGGGAGCAATTTATGAACATAAGGAAAAATATGCTAAGGAATAGTAAGAAGTCACAGCTTACAATATTTGTGATAATCGCTATAGCAATAGTTGCTGTTCTGCTGATAGTGCTTTACCCAAGACTGAAGCAGCTTTTTGTGCCGACTCCGCCAGGAGATTTAATTCCAAGAGATTGCGTTGACAGAGTTATTACAGGGCTTTTGAATGAATCCATGCTCAGGGGTGGAAGTTTAAAACCACAATTATATTTTATGTACAATAATTATACAATTGCATATGTATGCTATACTGGCGAATGGTATAAAACTTGTGTGATGCAGAATCCTTTCCTTAAAGAAAGTGTCGAAGCGGAGATAAATAAAAACATGCAGGAAAACATTTCAGCCTGTTTCAGCCAGATGGAAAACAGCCTGAAATCTCGTGGTTACTCGGTGACTAGTTCTGGCTCAAGAAAATCGTCGGTGAATATCCAGCCAGACAGGATAAGTTTTTCAATAGATTTGAGCATGGCTCTTTCAAAGGGCGAGGAAAGCCTTGGCTTCGACAGCAAAGATTTCAAGCTCCAATTCCCCTCAAAATCATATGACTTGTTGCTAGTTGCTTCATCAATACAGAATTACGAGGCAAGATATGGAGATTCTGCTCCTGAAATTTACATGACTTATTATCCCTTTGTGAAAGTAGAAAAGAAAAGATTTGACGACGGCACAAAAGTTTATATTTTGACAGAAAGAAACACGGGCGAAGTGCTACAATTTGCCACAAGAAGCCTTGCATGGCCTGCTGGCTGGGCTCTTCCGCCTACTTTCACTGCGCAAGCAGGAGCAGCAGCATAATGCTAAAAACCAAAGATAAAAAAAAGCGATTGGCAAGAGAAAGAAAAATAATATTCATCATCATGCTTGCAGCCATAGCTACTGCGTTCATATTATTGAGTTCTCTCTCAATGGCGCTTGCAGCCGAAGCCAGCTACTGCTGCGAGAAAACTACCGACGGCAAATGGTGCCAGAACACCCAACAAAGCCAGTGCGACCCCGCATTCAAGAATGCGCCGACTTCATGTGAATCAACGAGCTACTGCAAGCCGGGCTGCTGTTTCAATGAAGTCGAAGGAACTTGCATGGAATCAACTCCCCAGAGAGTATGCCAGGACAGCAACGGAATATGGGCTGCCAGCCAGCAGTGCCAAATTCCACAGTGCAACCTTGGATGCTGCATACTTGGAGACCAGGGAGCATTCATAACACTCACGCGCTGCAAGATGCTTTCAGGATTCTATCAGCTGAATACAGATTTCAGGACGACAATAACTGACGAAGCCACCTGCATCGCAACAGCGCAACAGGCAGACAAGGGAGCCTGCGTCACTGAATCTTCCGGAGTAAAGAACTGCGTTTTCGAAACAAGAGCAAGTTGTTCAACGGCATCGCAGTCTTCTGAAAATGTAAACATTACAGAATTAAACTCAACAGGGAATATAACAATGGCGCCTGTCGGCTTTTACAAGGATACCTTATGCACTGCTCCTGAGCTTGGAAGCATATGCGGAAGATCGCAAAAAACAACATTAATCGAAGGAAAAGATGAGGTCTATTATACGGATACCTGCGGGAATATCGCAAATATATACGATGCGAGCAGGTTTGCAGATAACCAGTATTGGGAAAAAGTCTACAAGAAATCAGAGAGTTGCGGCTATGGAAGCTCAAATGCAGGATCTGCTACGTGCGGAAACTGCGATTATTTCCTAGGAAGCATCGGAAGAAAAGCATCAAGCAGTACTGGCCTTCCGACATATGGAGATAATATATGCATTGACCTGAGCTGCAAAGATGCAGGAAAACGACACGGAGAATCATGGTGCAATGATGACAATCCGACAGGAAATGGACAAGACACTGTTGGCTCGAGGTATTACAAGGAAGTATGCATTTTCGGCGAAGTGATTCCTGAATCATGCGCAGATTTCAGGAATGAAATATGCATTCAAGACACATTTAATGGTTTTTCAGAGGCCGCATGCCGAGTTAATCGCTGGCAAGACTGCATAGGCCAGAAAGACCAGGCAGCCTGCGAGAATGCAGATGTACGTGACTGTTTATGGAGAGAAGGATATTATTATTCATCAAATACAGCGCAGATAGAAAAATCGAACAATGATACATCAAAAGGACAATTGACGCCTGATGGATTATGCCTGCCTAACTATCCTCCTGGCTTGACTTTCTGGGGAAGCACATCGACGACAACAAGCTCTGGATTGACTACCGGAACAACAGGGACTAGTGGAAATTTCTCATCAACAACTCCTGCTTTCACCGGCACTACTCCTGCTTTTGGAACAGGCTATGTCAGCCCCTCAAGCACTGGCGGAACAGGTGCTGTAGCTCAGTGTGCTTTAGGAAATGCAAAGCTTTCTGTGCAGTTCACGAGAGTGACATACCCTCTAAAGATATTCGGGCAGCAAAAAACAGAATGGACCTGCGACCAAAGCGTCGGAAACTGCCAATATGTGACTGCCCAAGACATAGCAAGCACAAAAATAAGCGATGAATCTGCAAAAAATTGGGCAAGCGCGATGAATGAATTCTGCGCAAATCTTGGAGACTGTGGAGAAAAATCCAATTATGTTGGAGTTTCAACAGACCAAGGATATGCCGCTTATCATGGCCAGCAAAGAGTTGCAGGAAGCGGAGGACCAGAGATAATTGAAGCGACACCCGGAGCTAATGGAACAACAACTGCATCGAGTGCATCAAGCTCGGCAAGCACCAATACGGCAGCTAATATTGCGCAAGTTACTCAAGCAAGCACCGGAGTTGTTAATACTATTGCAGGTAAAGCAGTAGCGCCTATACAGGGAAGAGTGATAATGGATTATTTCAAAAATTTATGGGCAGGCGGTAAATAAGTTAGTTGTCACTTGTTAGTTACAACAAAAACACAAGATTTAAATAGCTGGAAAACATAGATAAAACAAGGAAAATGGAAAGAAAAACTGATAAAAAAACAGGCGGGTTGGCGAGAATTTTAGGCGTAGGAGCACTAGCTCTTATGACGGGGTGCGCCACTGGATATCCAAGCGATTTATCGAGGACTGCTGAAATGTCGACAGGTATGGGCGCGATGAGCGCAGCATATAGCGGAAATCGTAAGCTTGCCTTGGGAATGGGCTTGATGAATTCTTCATTCAGTTCAATTGCTGCTGGCGAAGAGCATCATGAGACGATGAATGCTATAAAAAACCTACAGGAGCAGCAGAATCAACAGGCTCAGAATAATAACGCAGATAATAAAAAAACCTGGGAAAACAGCCCTGGATTTTTTGCCTGCAATTACTGGAAAGATGTAAATGGCGATGGATATGCTCAAAGAGATGAATATTTTGGAGAAGGCCGAGTTTTTTATGATGACCAGAAAATTTGTCTTACCGGAGATATTGGAAAAAAGCCATATCAGTTTACATTGCTTAATGATAAGGGAGAAGCAATAGCAGGATATAAGGATTCAAACAGCCGCGAATCACCATTACAACGATTTGACTATGAGCCAGGCAAGCTTCCGGCTGGAAATTATACTGCATTGTGGTATAGTGAGGGGCGATTTGCAGGTAAAGCCGAGATAACCGTGCTTGCAAGAGAAAAGAAACAAGTTGTGGCCGCTGCTCAGAGAACTGAAAGGGATTCAACAGTGGCTTATAAAAACAAACCGATCAGGCTTATGTTATTTAAGAACATGCCAAATTCTGATGAGGAAGCTGCCAAGATTGCTTCAGAGGACTTTTTAGATGTACTTGCTCAAAATAAGTTTGCCGGGAGTTATTCTATCGAATCCAAATCTTGGCTTGAAACGAGACTGGACAAAGATGATACTTTTGTAAAAGAAGAACCCAATGGAAGGCTATACAAAAATAGCAAGTATGGTTATTACATGGTATTTAAAGACGACGATAAAAAATAATAATCAATAGCAAAAAGGAAAGGGTGTTAACTTGAATAAAGAAAAAAGGGAAAATAGAAAAAGAAGTGGAAATCAAAAAACAAATGCACTTAAAGCGATAGCCCTCTCTCAGATATTCACGATGATTCTCGAGATTTTTGCGTTTGCATTCTTGATGGGAAGTGTTTTTGTGATTAGTTCAGGCAGTGTGAGCGCTGATGCGCCACTTATAAATACTTCTTGGCGATAGCCTATACAATTCAAATTTGCTGGGGCAGATGATGAATATTTATAAATATCACCATTAACTGCTAATCCATAAGTATTTATGTATGCTTTTTGCACACCACCTACTTGAAAACTATGCTGAGTTCCAATAGTTGAATTATATACTAGTGTAGATCCATTCATTCCAAAGCCG
>CAIMOB010000006.1 GCA_903842985.1 uncultured archaeon | reverse complement strand
TTCAATATTACAAAATTTTAAAAAAATAAAGTTATGAATTTTGAACAGCATTGCAGGGCAAGCGAAACAGCATTTGGCAAAAGATATGAAAGAATACACCGCTGGCTGGATGAATTTGCAAGTTTATATGAACCTTCAGAACGCCATAAACATAGAAAATTTAGGCACCATAAGGAAGGCATTGAAGAAGCAGGAATAATATTTGGAGATATTGGAGCATTGGTTGCAGAACATCATATTAAACTTGATAATGAAGGAAAAGTTCCTTCAAAAAAAGATTATGAAATCCCTGAATATACTTAAAAAACGCATGGGGGGGAAAATAAAATGAACTTTAAAACAGCTAAAATGACTGCAAAATCTTTGAGTGTACTTAAAAAAGCATTAAAAGATCCTGTGGTGGAATTTGGGCCATTTGGACTCGTTGCTAAAATTAAGCCAAATGAATGCGCTTGCATTAGTGAATGGCGGCATGGTTTGGGTGAAATAAAATATATATATCATATTCATAAAGGCGATTTTGCTATAAAATTACAGGAAGCGTATAATAATGGATATAAAGGTGGAAATCCTAAATTAATTGATATTTATACAAGAAAAGACTTGGAAGATATTGTTCTAGTATCCTCTAGATATAAAAAAGATTGTCCTGAACATATATTATATTCTGGACCGGTAATATGTAATGATGAAAAAACATTAAAAATATTTGAAAAAGCAGAAATGATTATAAGAAAAAATCGTGAAATCAATGATTTGGTTCTAGAATTAAGTCAACCACATGTAATGGGAGGATCAACTTATAATATATCATCAAAAAGGCACCTTAGAAGAGATTATATTGGTTATAGAGGTTTTTTAACTTATGAAGAAATTTTAGATCATATTAAAAAATTGAAAGAGAGGATTAAATGACAAAAGTAATGTATGAATTTAAAGCTGAAAAACGCAAAGAACTTTCAGATATTTTAAAAAATGTTAAGAAATTTGGAGGCGAAGAAATATTAGCAAAAGATGATTATCCATCTTCATATTGTCTTGAAGAAGTTTATTTTATTAAAACATGTGCAATCTTAACTGCGCATAATTTAAGTGATGGAAGTCCCCCGTTTTATTTTTTATATATGACTGTATACGGAAAACCGCCTGACGAAGTTGCGGAATGGTTAAAAAAACTGCCAAAAGACATCTCTAATGACGTTAAAGATTAAATATTTAATTTCGGCAATCCCTTTCTTTTCCCTTCTATAAATTCAAGATTCATTTTCAGGAATTCCATTGCTTCATTTCCCTCTACCTTGTTCAAGTCTGCTGTGATTAAACTCTTTATCTCGTCGTCGTCAAAGCTCTTGCCTGACTTCTTTATCATGCCGAAAATCCTGACAAGCGAGCTTGCATTTGCGCACAACATCCTGTCCATGAATTTCTTTTTCGTATCCTCATTCAGTCTTTGGTATATTTCATGCAGATAGTTGCATTCGCTGTGATACTTCATCACAGCATCTTTATTCATTTTTGCGGGTGACTGCATTTTTAGCTTTGAAAAAATCTCAAGAAAATGCTTTTCCTTGTCGCCAAGCTTAATTCTCACAATCCTTGGCTGCTTTTTCTGCTCAAGATCGTAAAACTCAGAATAAACCTCATTCAGCTTTCCAATTATCTCATGCTTTACATTATTCCTGCCAAAAAACCTTTTGACTTTATACATTCCAAACAATTCAAACATTTAAGACGTCAACTCCACTTATTCAATGCTCTTTGTAGTTCCTTGTGTGTCTCTGCATACGCCTTAAGAGAAATGCCCTTGAGCGCAGCATCCAGGCTCTGCCTTATGGCCATTGCTCCGGCTCGTGTGCCGTCAGGGTGGCCGTGGCATCCGCCGCCATATTGTGCTACTATGTTTTTGCCCATTATTTTTAAAAGTTTCGGTGTTGAAAGGGGGCTGAGGCCTCCGGAAGCGACTGCAAGCACAGGTTTTATGCCAAACCAGTCCTGCCTGAGGATATTATGGTGGAAATCATCATTCATCCTCATGTACTCCATCTCTTCTTCCAATGCAAGCTCCTCTGACCTTCCGCCATGCATCTTTCCCACAGCTGCTGTTCCAATGTGCAGCTGGTCAACGCCGATTAATCTTGCGCTTTTTGCAATCGCCATCATTGAAATGCCGTGATTGGGATTCCTTGTCAATGCAGCGTGCATTGCCCTGTGAGCATGAATTATCATTCCTGATTTCTCGCCATGCTCTCTTACTGTCTGCAGACCTGACCATCCGCAGGTGAGAATGTCAACCATTATGTATTCTCCGCCACGGGCCTTTACAAAGTCAGCCCTTTTGAGCATCTCTCCTGTCTCAGCTGTTATATTTGGCATGTAAATCTTTTTCTCGCCTGTTACTCTCTCTGCCATGTCCCTTAATGCCAAAGTCTTCACAATTCTTTTCTGGAAATTATTGAAAGGCATGGATGTGAGATTTTCGTCGTCTTTCACAACATCCAATCCGCCGACCCAGGCTTCGTAGGCAACTTTTGCATGCTCTTCCTCATTCAATCCGACTTTTGGCTTGACAATTGTGCCGACCAGCGGCCTGTTGTAGACTTTTGTCAGGTTCTTTATGCCTTCAATTCCGTGCCTTGGTCCCCTGAATGACTTTACAATGCTTTTTGGGAAACGGATGTCCTGCAGTCTTAGATTCTTGATTGCCTTCATCCCAAAGATATTTCCTGCAATCGCAGACCATATCTGTGCCATGTTGCCTGGCTCAAACAAGTCAGCTGTGTAGGCAATCTTGACTTCTCCTGTCTTGTGGTTGATTGAATAGACATTTGGCTTTAATCTGCGGGCTATTTTCGGGCTCATTGTTGAGATGTCTGTCCATGTCCCGATAGAAGATTCTGCAGCCAGGTGCTCACATGCCTGCTCAATAGAAATTCCGTCAGGCTCTAAGTAATATTCTGCAATCAAATCATCTGCCTGAGGCTTGTACTTAAGATTGATGTATTCGAGAGGCATAGAGGTATTTATTCCAGTATATGATTTAAAGGTTTATTTAAACTAAGAGGTGGTAAATAAATTATAGGCGTGTAATGTGGATGAATTTCTCTTCCCTTGAATAAATGTTTTTGAATTCAGGTTGAAGTTCATGAAAATTTATGTGCTGTGGGTCGTGTTTCTTTTCACTCATTCTTTTTCCTTTTGGGCTGTACCTAACATAAACTATGTGAGAAGGAATCATAAGCTGCCATTCACTTCCCCTAAACGCAATTTCAGATGGAACTACCGCCATGTTCGAGTATTTTCCTTTTACATAGTCCATCAGCAATTCTGTGAGCCCTTCAGGCATACACATATCTTTGATAACATTTACGATTTCATAATCTTCCTTCAGAAGTTTTGAGTTTAGCGTTTCATATTCAGGTTTTTTAGGTGCCATTTTTACCCCAAAATTACCTTCTTCCGCCGCCGAAGTAAAACATCTTCTCGATTGAAACATCACTTGGAACATACTTTCCCGTCCTATGGTGAGGCTCAACCTTCTCATCCTTCAGATGCGCCTGCTGGTCATTCTTCGGCTCTTCCATTGTTATTGGAGAATGTTCCTGTCTCGGCGCTGGTGTCTCTGTCTTTCCCTTCTGCACCCTGTTTAATTCAGAAATAATCTCGTTAATCTTGCCAAGCATAGATTCCATCTGCTGTTCAATGGTGTCAATCCTCTGCTTTAAATCATCAAGGCCAAGCAAGTTGTGCCCTGGGCTTGAGAGCGACTGCGGTGAAGCGGGCCTTACAACAATTTCAGAGTCGCGCTTTACTTCAATGCTCTGTCCCCTTTCAACCATTTTCCTTGCCTGCTCTGCTGCTTCTTCCATGTTTGAAGCTATTCCATGCTCTAATAATTCCTTTGTCAAAGCATTAATTCTTTTTATTTGTTCGATGTCCTGTATTTCCATTTAAATCACCTCAAATTTATCTCCTGTTATATGATATAGCCTCTTTTTATCAGCATTAATCTTTGAATTCACGACCCTGCCGACAAACAGCACATGGTCGCCTGCCTCTATTTCATTGACAACCTCACATTCGAGGAAAGCAACGGCGTCTTTCAGCCGGAGGCACTCAATATTTTCAGCCTCTTCTGTCTTAAGCTTCGCTTCCTTGAACTTGTCAATGAACTCGCCTGACTGCGTTCCGCAGTAGACAGCTTCCTTTTTCAGCGTCGCCGGAATGAAGTTCACTACGAACAACTGCGAGCTTTTTATGAGCCTGTAGGAAAACCGCTGTTTCCCAACAGCTATTGCATACAATGCCGGGTTAAATGACAAAGGCATGTTCCAGGAGCATGTGAAAACATTGTCTTTCGATGTTTTCTTCCCCAGGACATCAACGTCCGCTCTTGTTGTGATGAGCGCAACAGGTCTTGCGCCGGCAACCTCCATGAAACTGACCATTTTTAATGAACCTTGTGAGTTAAAAATGTCCGCAAATCGTGATTTGCGTCATTTTATTCTAATTCGATGTAGCCCCTTCTTCTTGTCTTTTGGCCGCCGCTGCTTTTTCTTCTTTCAAAAAATCCGATTCTTGATACGCCAAGCGACGCCCAGACAATGCCTGCGATTAATGCGACTCCGTTAACGCCAATGTATGGGATATAAATAAATGGCTTAAGCACAGCCTCAAGCATTATTGCTATTGTCATCCCGTAAACAGTTGAATTAAATATCTGCTTGTAGCTAACTTCGTATCTAAATAATCTTACAGCAATCAATATCAAAAATGAGACAATCAATGACAGAACAATGTACTTGATTAGATATCCGATGTAGCCGAAGAAAACAATGCCTGGAATCGCAAGCCCAATCAGCACGTAAACAATCTTTTTGTAAAACTCCTTATGTTTCAAAACATCAGAATATCCCTTAATGCTTGTAATTTCTGTTCCGAGCCAGCTTTTCTTTATGATATTGCTAGAAGTTATTAGATATTTCCCTTTTGCAACAGTTGTTGCGTTGCTTGCTGTGTCTAATGTAACCATCATCCTGCTGTCCTTTCCATACAAAACAATTGGCTCTTTCTGAGTTATGTTTGTCTTGAGCTGGATAACTGAAAATTTGTTGAGGTCGCTGTCAATTGTCTTTGAAAGCGTGACAAGCTTTGGTATCAGCAGCAGGCAGAAAATTATGAAAAAAATAAGCACGAGCTTTGCAAGGTACTTAAATGTCTCCTTGACACTGGATTCAGCAAGCCGTTCGTAAGAAAGAAAATTAAGGCTAGATGTAAACGTCCTAAGGAAATTCATCGCAACACCTCTCATATGCAGATTAGTATTTGTTTTGATTTATAAAGGTTTTGGAAAGCTTTTTAATAAGTTTATATTGGAAACTGGCATGGCAGGGGAAGAATTATCAAATGAGATAGATATTGAAACGCTTAATTTAGAGCTTTCCCTGTTTGAAAGGAGATGCAAAGTAGATGATCACTGGCTTGTTGATGTTATGAGAAAAGAGCTGCCAGACGCGACACCGGGCGTTCTGAATTATTTTCTGGAAATACTGCAGCAGGAGCGCGAAATAAAGATCAGTGAAGGAAAAAATGAATGGTTCTGCTCCCCAGACGAAACAATTGAGTTTGACCAGAAGCTTGGCGAAATCTATGAGTGCGTCAAGACACTCAAGGAGTATAAAATTGACTTTAATGCCTTTGTGATTTCTGACAACGGCAAAAATTATTCAGTCGGCCTGATGGTTAATGAAGCCAGTGCACTTTCCATTGGAATGTTTGAAAAGCTATATTCATTCATAAAAATCGAACTCAAAAAAGCGGAGATGCTAGCCAATGTCAGGATAATAAAACAGTCTGAGCAGGGAGGTGAAGGCAGGCAGCTGGATTTAAACCTCGAAGACGAGGCTGACCTGGAGATGATTATTGAGGAGGTGCCTGTTCCAGGAATTTTCAGCATAAATGAAATAGAAAAAGGGCTTGAAGAAGACCTGCATAAAAAATATGAAGAAAAGAGGGACAGGCCGAAATACTGGGAGATTGAAGTCACCAATGCAGCGCATTACCTTGACCAGACTCCAAAGATAATGAATGTTGCAGTCCTGAACCGGTTTTTGCTGAACGACAAGGAAAAAGCGACATTGATGATGGCAAATGGAAAAAACAACATCAAGAGAATAATTGAAAACAGCCCAATGAAGCCAGGGGAATCGCTGAATTTTATCGTCTATATGATATTCAAGGGGGTCTTAGCTTATCAGCATAAATAGACGATATCTTTCTCTTCCTCAATTCTCTTCTTAACATCAAAGATTGTTTCAATCAATTTTTCTATTATTTCTCTTTTGCCTGACTTCTTCAGGAAGCTCAGAACAAACTTCTTTCCAACTCTTTTTATTTCTTTCAATCCTTTTTCAATGTCATCAAAGTTCTGGATTGCTGTTATTGAAACAACAAAATCAAATTCATTGTCCTTGAAAGGCAGTTTCTCTGCATTTGCTTTTACGAATTTGATTTCCGAATAATTCTTTTTGGCGATTTTAAGAAGCTCTTCAGAAGGGTCAACGCCGACTTTGCAGTTAAAGAAGCTGGTTGATACGCCTGTTCCGCAGCCAACATCTAATCCATTGCATTCTAGTTTGATGTATTTGGCAATGAAATTGAGCTTTTTCAGCTGTTCCTCCCTGTGCAATTCATCGTAGCCAGGTGCGATTTGGTCGTAGTAGGTCATATCTTTTGGGGTTTTATCTGCATTATTTAAAGCTTTATTTTCAATATAGAAATAATATGTTGTTACTTATAGGTAACGAAAGGTTTAAATACTTGTAATATAACCTAATACAACGTATTGGCTAAAATGACGCAAATCATGATTTGCGGACATTTTAACTCACAAGGTTCGTTAAAATGAAGCACAACCTTAGCATAACACTGGAAGAGGATATTGTTCTAAAGATAATAGAGAAATCAAGAGCGCCAAAGTTTAGGAACAGGAGCCATTTCGTGGAATGCGCTTTGAGGGAGTATCTGGAGGGAAAATGAAGCTCAAGAACTGGCTGTTAACTGCAGGATTTCTTTTGCCTTTTGTAGCAAATGCTCCGGCATTAGCATCGTCCCCAGCAAAGCCAAACGACCCTGTTGGAAATGTTATTGGCAATTACTGCAATAATATAATTGAAAACTCAATGAAAAGATTCGTAGTTGAAGACAACCGCGAAGAAAAAATAAAACTTGTTGAAGAGTTAAGCAGATGCGTTGAAATTCCTGAAACGCATGAGGAGCTTGAAAACGAATTAATAGATAAGTGGGGATACTTTTACCGCCAAAATCTTCTTGGAAAGCTAACAAAGCCGATAAGAAAAGCAGTTGACAATGGAAATAAGTATGATGTCATAATGTATGAGCCATTGACATCTGCCGGCACATCTCTTGACAATCCCAATGCATTTAATCTGTATGGAAGGATATTCATAGACGACAAGAAAATGAAGTCGCTCACTAACGGAGTTTTTGAGCTTTACAAATCAAAGGATGTGGATTTTTTCCCCGCAAAGGTTAATGCAAGGTTTTACGAATCAATGAAGGGCAAGAATGACGAGGAGACGAGACAGAACATCTACAATAACCTGGTGGAGAGCTACGTCCAGCATGAGATTGAGCATTTAAGAAATGAAGATAAAAATATGAATGTGCCGGGCGAAGTAAAGGCCTATGTCGGCTCATTTGTCAGGGCGCCGTCTTACAATGTCATAATGGATTTGGATTATTTTATTCAGATAAAAGATTCTTATTACGGGAAAGCCGCAGAGCGGATATTCGACTTGTTTGAAGTCCACGGCGTGCCCAAGGAAAAGATACCTGACATTCCTCTTGAAGAGCTGAAGAAAACCGCAGAAGAGATTTACAAGGAGTTGTGAATTTTATTTCTTTGGAGTTGATGGTTCTTCGCCTATATTTAGACGATTTTCAGTTTTCTTTTTAGCTTCAGCTATATTCTTAAATAACGAGTTACGCGTTTTGAGATCTACATTTCCTGCAGCGACTCTTGGAGCAAGATTATTATTTATAAGTGTGGGCGTTTTCGGAACATAAGTTGCAGCTGCTATATCATGTTTAATTTCATCACTGGTCTCTTTTTTTAGAAATCTTACATCTCTAGTGACTATGCCTGTACTTGGGTCGTACGTTCCTGTTTTCGCTACATCACTATTAAAATCAACTACATAAGATCCGTCTCTATATTTAACATCTGTTACTTTTGAATCTTTGTTTTTAAATTCCGCTTTAAGGTAGCTGCTATAATCATTTATTTTATATTCAGACGTTCCTTCCCTAAGATTATAGGTGACTGTCCCTAAACTCGCTGGATTGCCTTTTTCGACGTATATTCCTTCAATAACAATTTCATTCGTTCCTGTTACTTTTATTCCCGAGTTATAGTGGGCTTTCAAATATGATTCAAATGCAGCTATGTTTTCTTGTTTCACCATGGGTCCTAGTTCGGTTTGCTCAGTAACGTATTTTACATACTCCATATCATCTTTACTAAAAGAAGTATATGGTCCCTCATTGCTTTGTATGTTATCATATTTTGTTTCTTTGTAAACTTTATATCCGTTGTCTTCTTTGCTGTAAAGAAGTCCTGCTGCTTTAATCAGATCTTCGCAGGCTACATCATTTCCACTTGCATCTTTCCCGCAAACATTAACAGTATCCGATTTTATTTCAGCAGCATATGGAAGATCTGCTTCAGAGCATGTTCCTGCCGGCGATGACATGCATGCAGCATCCATCCCAGTTATCCAGTTTGTTGCCCTGCCAGTCGCAGCTGAAGCTGACGTTCTGCAGGGATAGGATGTTATGCCATTTGCACTGTCTATGGAGATTTTAAATCCGTACCCTTCTTGGTAAACAGGCGCTCCATTTTTATCAACGCCAATTACATCTATTGGCACTGAATCCTCAGAAAATCCTCGAGCCCCATTCCTAAATGCTTGTAAGCTTGACGGGCCTGGTGAACTAAAACTATTTTCTCGTGTAAGCAACAACCCTCTAGCATTATAATCTATCAATAAATCGCCGTTAATTAAACTAGCATAACTAATAGTGTGTCCACCGCGGATTTCAACAGTAGGTATATTTCCTTTGGTTATTCTAACAAAGTCTGGCCCGTCCACGGCGAAGAACTTTTCTCTGCCATCTGGTGCTAGGACAGTGACATATTTATTGTTCTTGTCAAACCTCACTAGATTTTGCAGATTATGCCCCTCAAATGTGTTTTCTGTCATTACCACATAAGGTCCTGTTGTATCACATTGGCTTTGTACTTTGCATACAGAAACGTCTTTATTCGAGCCACTAAGTGAAAAATGAATTCCATTCAAGTTACCCAAATCGCACGGCGGATTAGTATTACAAGATACATCTGTATGTACATAAGTTTTGCCGTTCTTTACTGTAACAAACCCATTTTGGAGATTAAATCCTTCAACCACTTCAATTGTCGCTCCATTTGTGGCGGCAATATTTGCATTCAGTGTGCCTCTTGGAATTACTGCACGGCTATTAGTGCCGTCGATTGTAAGTGATTTTGTGCTTGTGTCATAGGAAAAATGTGTTCCCGAAGAAAGAAGTGCAAATTTTCCACGTTCTCCGCATTCCACTTTCCCATCAGCGGTAGCTGTTCCGGTTATTACAGTTTTTGTCCCTCCTTGGGATTTTGATACTTTTATTGAATTTGCATTTTCTATGGCAACTCCGTTAACTCTATTAAGCGGGCCTGAACCAATGGACAGCCCTTTATCTTTATCATAATTTATATTATCTCCCTGCACCTCTGCATCTCCAATCTTTAACGGCGTCGGAGGCGAAACACTTCCTGAGAAAGCAGTTATCTTCCCGTCTCCAACAGTAATTGTGCTTCCTGAAGATGCAGAGAATGTCTGACCTCCATAAGAAATAGCCCCTCCTTTGACATTAATCGGTCCATTATAACTAAGAGGGACTACGCAGTTTGCTGTATCTGGGCATTTTCCATCTTTGAATTGTGTTGTATCATTAACTGCAGATACAGTAAAAACTAAAAGAAGCATTACAATAATTGCAATTATTTCTGTTTTCATTTTAATGGTCCGAGCTTGACAGCATAGCTAAACTCATATGGCTGGTTCTTCACAGTCACAAGATTGTCCACTATCTTTATCAATTCCATGTCGTCGAAGTACTTGTTCTCGAATTTGAAGTTATTGAGCACTGCCTGCAATGTAAGACAGCTCAGACAGAGCATTTCAGGAGTTTCATTCTGGCTGCTCATCAGGATTTCAACCACATCAATTATCTTGCCAAGCCTTACACTGACGCTTGTCTCATAATCAGGAACAACTGCTGTTGCTGTTCCTCTTTTCATCATCACAGGGTAATTTAATCTCAAAGATACTTTGTCTGAAGCGATTGTCACATTCGGCAGTATGCTGCCTGTTGTTATGTTGTAGCCCTGCGCCTTGAAGTTCGTGAAGTCTGCAAGGCAGTCTTCAAGGTACAATCTCAGATAATTTGAAATCTCATTTTCAATAACATCTTTTGAAGGAGAGATGGTCTGATTGATATAATACCAATAATAGATATCAGTGTTGTTGTATGTCATCGAAGGCAATGGAACCGGCTCCATGAATCCGCCTGTTCTGCCAACCTGGATTATCGCATCCTCGCCAACTGACTTCAGGCATGATTCAACATAGTTTTTCAAGGGCGCTGTTTCAATTGCTCCGGCAGGGGTTGGCTTTATTGTTTCTTTTACAGTAACATTCCTCACATAAATAACCAACCCTGTCACAAACAATAGCACTACTCCAACTATCAGAAACGTTGTTATCTGCCCTCTTTTGGCAAGCATTTATATATTATTTATTATTTAATTTATATACTTTACTATGTCATCCAAGGAAAAAATCAAGCAATTGGCAAAAAAGAAATTCATCTACTTCCTGAGCAAAGGAGATGAAGCTATAAAGGAAGCTCTCAAATTCGCGAAATCAAAAGGGAAGGACACATTGGTTCTTGCTGACCAGGGCGGATGGATGAGCTACAAGAAGTTCGGCAAAAGGCTTGGCTTCAGCATGATTGAGATGGAGACTGATTTCGGGGTTGTTGAGCTTGACTTGCTCGGCTTTGCGCTTTCGCAGAACAAAAACACAGTTCTTCTGCTGAATTCATTTGCAGGCTACCATGCTGAGCAGCCGGTTGATGACATTATTGCTCTGTGCAAGAAATACAACTGCCTGTTCATCAATGATGCGTCTGGGACAATCGGGACAGACTTATGCAGAGGAGACATAATTGTCGCGTCTTTGGGTGAATGGAAGGCTATTGACTTGGGAGAAGGAGGGGTTCTTGCATTGAATGAAGAAATAAAATTAGAGGAAGCGAAGCTGGATGAGGAAAAACTATTGGAAAAGTTAAACAACCTTCCAAAGCGATTTAAATTCTTATTTGACAGATGCGAGAAAATAAAGCAGGATTTGAATGGCTTCGACATCCTCCACAAGGACAGCAGGAACATTGTTGTCATTGTCCGCTTCAGGAACGAAGATGAAAAAAACAAGATACTGAAATACTGCGAAGAGAACAAGCTGGAGAATACTCTATGCCCAAGAGAAATAAGGGTGAAGGCAAATGCGGTTTCTATTGAAGTGAAGAGATTAAGTGAATTGTTATAACTTATGAGTAAAGAAAGATTTATATACTAGACATTTCTTCAATCATATATGGAATACAGCAGAAGGGATTTTTTGAAAATTGGGTTAGGAGCAGCTGCAGCGCTTGCTTTAGAGAACTGCGCCTATGGCTTGAAGAACGTAACAAACAATTATGTGTCTCTTGACGCTAAAAATCGCTATGGCACATTTCATGATGTTCTTAAAAAATATTTCACTGATGAAGCCTATCAAAAAATGAAAGATATACCTATTTACAGCGCAAAAGGCGTGCCTGTCGCAACCATCCAAACCAATAATAAATGGGCAGCGATTTCTTCATCAGGCGGTTTGCGCGGAATATTGCAAGGAATGGGCAAGGATAAAAAAATAATTGTTAAAGAAAGTTATTTAACAAACAGTAAATTTTCCCCAGCAGATTTTATTTCATCAACAATTCATGAATATATTCATCAGGGCCAAGACCTGCATCTTATTGATACTGACAAATTTATTAATGCTTATGAAAGATGGGAGCAAGAAGGAAGAGCAATACGTATAGCTCTTTGGAATGGTAATGATGTTTATACAGAAATAACATCTCCCGTTGAAAGAATGGCTTACCTAGGACAAAGGATTGCTACTAATCATATTACTGATGCCCCGCTTTACATTCATGAAGTTTATAAAAGATTGTTAAGGTGTTCGGAGAAAATAATTAGTGATGAAGCAAAGGCAAAAATTTATAAAACAAAACACAATAAAGCGAAAAATGCCATCAAAAAAGCCAGAGACAGATGAGGAGATTGGCAAATTAGTCTATTTCACAAAGAGAAATATTGGCAATGGAAAGGCGTTTGCCTGGGTTTACAGATTGCCCTGCCCAAAATGCAAGAAAGCCTTGATGGGCAAGCCAAGGGAAGGCGGAAAGGTAAAGATAAGGTCGAAAGAGTATGTCTGCCCTGAATGCAATTACACAGTTGAAAAGGAAGAATATGAAGGCACCCTGACTGCAGCCATCGAATACACCTGCCCGCAGTGCGGAAACTCAGGATTCATAGAAGTTCCATATCACAAGAAAAAGGTGAAGGTTTTAGACGAGGAAACAGGAAAAACATCTTCTGCTGACGCGATTGTCTTCAGCTGCCAGAAATGCAGCGCAAAGATAAACATAACAAAAAAATGAAATAGGTGATTCTATGCCAGTAAAAAAAGGAGATAAAGTGAAGATTGAATATGAAGGGACATTGGATGACGGCACTGTTTTCGACAGCTCTGAAAAGCACGGCCAGCCATTGGAATTTGAAATTGGCTCAGGCCAGGTAATACCTGGATTTGAAAATGCAATAATAGGTATGGAGAAGGGTAAGGAAAAGAAAATAAAAATAAAGCCAGAAGAAGCCTATGGCGAATATAAGGAAGAGCTGAAAAAAGACATTCCAAGATCAATTTTTCCAAAAGAGATGGAGCTAAAGCCGGGAAAGGTTGTTGGTCTTCAGACATCTGAAGGGATGAAAATAGGTGCGGTAATAAAAGAAGTGAAGAAAGACGATGTTGTTGTGGACCTGAACCATCCGATGGCGGGAAAAACACTGAACTTCAGGATAAAGGTCCTGGAAATAGCTTCCTGAGCAATAAAAAACCACAGACGAAGGCCTGTGGTATTCATTACAAAAAGCATTCTGGCTTTTTGTAATAAACCATAAATCCACAATATTTAAATACTAGTTATTTTAAAAATGACTTTAAGGGGGTTTAAACTATGTCAAGTAAAACAATAAAAATAAAGAGAAAAACACTTTACATTGCTGCTGCAATTGCAGTGATAATAATCGCTGTTCTTGTATGTCTGGAAGTCAAAAAGCCATCAGTAGGTGCAACAGCAACAAATGTTGAAGTCGGGCTGACTGTCCTGAATGACAAGAACTGCAAGACCTGCGACACAACGCAGATTGTCGGAGCCTCACAGCAGTTGTTTCCTGGCGTCAAAATAACTAATGTTGATATTTCTTCAAGCGAAGGAAAAGCACTGATAAAAGAATTTAACCTCGTTTATGTTCCGGCATACATATTTGACTCAAAAATAACCAAGACAGATTCATGGAAAAACCCACAAATGGTTGCATCTTTCCAGAATGTCGAAAGTGATTACAAGCTTTTGGATGATGTAACAGGCGCTTCCCATTTCATTGACCCAGAAAAGCAAAAGGAATTTTTAAGTTCAATCGGTGTTGTCTTAGGCGACAACAAGCCGCAGATTGACTTCTTTGTGATGGCCTTCTGCCCATACGGAAACATCGCAGAGGAAGCAATCGAGCCAGTCTATCAGCTTTTGAAAGGCAAGGCAGATTTCATACCTCATTATGTAATTTATGAAAATTATGGAAACGGATGCCTTGAGAACGGCGCCTACTGCTCAATGCACGGCGTTCAGGAGATAACCCAGGATGAAAGGGAGCTTTGCGTCTACAAGAAGCTCGGGCTTGACAAGTATTTCGAATTTATCCTGGCTATAAACAAGAAGTGCGATTCAACAAACGCAGATTCGTGCTGGGAAGGAGTTGCCAAGGATGTTGGAATTGACACCCAGATGGTAAAAGACTGTCAGCAGAATGAAGGAATTTCGCTTCTTGCATCTGAGAAAGCGCTTGGCAAAAAGCTGAATGTCCAGGGCTCGCCGACGGTTTTCATCGATGGCGAGCAGGCAAATGTAAGGACGCCTGATGCAGTAAAGCAGGCAATGTGCGCTGCATTTGAGACTGCGCCAAGCGAATGTGGAAACACTCAGCTTTCCACAACAGCGCAGGCAGCCAGCGGAAGCTGCAGCTAAGCGCAACCTTTTTAAACATCTTTATTTTTTTATTTTTATATGGTTAATGCAAAAGAGGAAAAGTCAAACCGAAGATGGTTTCTGATTTTTGTTATTTTTGTTCTGATTATTCTCAGCTTTGTAAATTATCACCAGAGAAATTTTGAATTTTTTGCCTACAATTTGATAATATTGTCGTTAGTGCTCTTCATCTATTTCTATTACCGTGAGATAAAGCTTCCAAACATGATAATCCTGGGCCTTCTAATTATGATCCTCCTGTACTTTATGGGAAGCGATGTTCACATTAACGGGCAGGTTCTCTGGGACCACAAATTCGGCATACTGGGCTATGACAATTTCGTGCACGCATTTGACTCATTTGTACTTGTTTTTCTTTCATACAATCTTCTAAGCAGCCATATGCATGATTCAATAAAAATGAAATCAGTTAACCTTACAGTGCTGCTTATTCTTGTGGCGCTTGGCCTTGGCTCAATCTGGGAAAACATTGAATTCGGCGCTGTAACATTCATAAAAAACACAACAGTGGGCGATTATGTAAATAATGCGCTCGACCTTTTGTTTAATTTGATAGGAGCGACTATCGGGGCAGTTAGCCTTGTGCTTTACAAAAAGAAGAAAGGCGAGTTTTAATTTCCATATTCCCATTAATAAGGTATATAAATCTCTGTTCCTTCTGAGATTGCATGATTCTCAAATCAATCAAGCTGAGCAACATAAGAAGCTATCTTAGCCAGGAAATCAAGTTTCCAGAGGGCTCGCTTCTCCTATCTGGGGACATAGGCTCAGGCAAATCCACAATACTCCAGGCAGTAGAGTTCGCGCTTTTCGGAATTCTCAAGACAGACCTATCGGGAACTTCCCTTCTGAGAAGAGGGAAAAACTCAGGCAGTGTTGAATTGAACTTTGAGATTGATGGAAAAAATATTATAATAAAGCGCGCATTGAAGGCGCTGAAGGATTCTGTAAAGCAGGATGCGGGCTACATAATAATCAATGACATGAAATATGATATGATGCCAACAGAGCTGAAAACAAAAATCCTTGAACAGCTTGGCTACCCTGATGAATTAGTCACAAAATCAAAATCATTGATTTATAGATACACAGTTTACACGCCACAGGAGGAGATGAAACAAATTCTTTTTGAGGACAAGAGCGCGAGACTGGACACGCTGAGGCGCGTTTTCGGGATTGACAAGTACAAAAGAATAGCTGAAAATGCCGGAATTCTCGTCAAGAACCTCAAGGAGCAGAAGAAAGAGCTAAGCGGGAAAATCTTTGACATTGAAGACAAGCTAAAGCAGAAAGAGAAGCTTGAATCAGAGATAAAAGAGCTGAAGAAGAAAATCGACGGGATAATGCCGAAATATAATGAATTCAAGAGCGAGATTGAAGGAAAAAAAGCTGTTCTGAAGGAGTTTGAGGACAAAATAATAATTCTTAACAACCTGAAAAGGGAGCTTGATGTTACAGAGACAAAGATAGATGCTGTGGCAAAGAGGAAAGATGCAAATGTGAAGGAAATCAGCGGGCTTCAGAAGCAGATAAAGGAGCTGAATGAAAGAATTGCAGGCATAAAGATAAAAAAATTCGAATGCAGGGAGGAAGATGCTGAAAAAGAGCTGAAAGCTCTTGAAACTGAGTTCCTGACAGCGTCAAAAAGGATGTCAGAGCTCGCAGAAAATCACACCCAGAGCAAAAAAAGGTCTGAAGAGCTGAAAAACGAGATAAAAGCCGGGCTTGAAAAGACAAAATCAATCGCAGGGAAAGAATCCATGCTTAACCTGCTCAAGCAGGACATGGAAGCGAGAAAAGATGCTGAGGAAAGGCTTGACAGCGCCGAGAAAGAGGTCATCAGGCTTGCAAAAATGCTGAGCGAATACGAGGCGCTAAAGAGGCATTCGTCTGAAACAAAGGACAAGATAAAAGGCATGGATAAATGCCCGACCTGCGCCCAGTCTGTGGATGAAAGCCACAAGCACAAAATCAATGCCGAGGAGAACAAAAAAATTGAGTCCTATGAAAAGCAGATTGAAGAGGTAAACCAGAAAAAATATGATTCTGCAAAAAAGCTTGATGAGCTTAAAAAAATGCTTAGGAATTTTGAAGAAAAGGGGAAAATCGCAGAGAGGCTGCGCACTGAAATAGAAAGCCTGAGGTCTGCCAGCGATGAGATTGGAGAAAAACAGGAGCTGCTCTCAAAACTTCTTCTTGAAATAATCACAATTGAAAGAGAAATCGGCGCAAAAAACATCGAAGCTGAAAAGAAAAATCTTGAGGAAAAGAAGCTGCTGCTGAAGGCGATTCAGGAGCAGAAAACCATGGTAAAGGAAAAAGAGATGGTTTCAGCGCTCTGCCAGGAAAAAATGAGCAGGGCAGATGCGCTTACAAAAGAGGAAACTGAAATAAAACAGCTGATGGAAGGGCTGAAGCTGGGTAAGACAAAGATAGAAAAAGATATTGAAAGCCTCAGGGACACAGAGAACAAGTTCATTCAATCAAAAAAGGAGCTGGAAGGCATTCTTGAAAAATCAAAGAGCACGGAAATAAAAAAGGCAGAGCTTGACAAGGAAAATGAATTGCTTGATAAAAATTTAACTGAACTTAATAAAGAAATAAAAATAAAGAATGAAGTAAAGGATTCAATTGTTGACCTGTCAGAAAAGCAGTACTGGCTTGAGGAATTCTTTGTAAACCTTATGTTTGAAATGGAGAAGCATATGATGAACTCTGTCAGAGCCGAGTTCAATGAGCTTTTCCAGCAGTGGTGTTCGCTTCTTTTGGAGGATGACTCAATTTCGATAAAGCTGGATGAGGAATTCGCGCCAGTGGTTGAACAGAACGGCTACCAAACAGAGTTGTTTGGCATGTCTGGAGGCGAAAAAACATCCTGCGCCCTGGCTTACAGGCTTGCATTAAATAGGGTGATTAACAACATGATGTCCACAATCAAGACAAGAGACATAATAATCCTTGACGAGCCTACAGACGGCTTTTCAACAGAGCAGTTAGATAAGGTGAGGGATGTTCTTGAACAGCTTAACGCAAGGCAGGTGATAATTGTGTCCCACGAGGCAAAGCTGGAATCGTTTGTCCAGAATATAATAAGAATAGAGAAAGAGGGGCACGTGAGCAGGATTTCAGGCTGAATATTTATATATCCTATACAAACCTTTATATATTAGTAATTAGTATGGTATAGCCACCATTGAGGTGCTTTGGGATGAAAAGATTTTTCCTGTTTATTGCAGTTCTGCTGGTTTCAATTTCAACAGCCTGCGCAGCAAACCTGACAATATCTCCAGTAAACAACCAGATTTCTCCCTATGACTCTGCAAAATTCCTGCTAACAGTTAGCAATGACCTGCCAAAAGAAGATGTTTTCCTGATTTCATCAAATGACATGTGGTGGTCATTGGAAACAGTGCCATTAAAGGATTACACTGTCGGCCTTTCTGTCCCGCCAAAAGGCACAAGTACAACAACGCTCCTGCTGAAGCCAAGAGAATACATAGGATTTGGGCCGTATGATGTTGAAATAGTTCTTCAATCGCAGGAAACTAAAAAACAGATAAGCGAGATTGCTTCTGTCAATGTAAGGGAGGACCTGATAGATTACCCAACAAACATTGAAGTTTCGCTTCTTATGCCTGAAAAGCTGGACCTGAGAAAAACAACATCTATAAAAGTTCAGCTGAAAAACAACAATAGGAAAAAATTTGATGACCTTACAATCCGGCTGAATAGCTCATTTTTTGATGAGGTTGCTGTTGTGGACCTTGCATCTGCACAGAGCAAAAGCACAGATTTCTCAATTTCGCTGAACAAAAGCATCGCGCCGCAGAAAGACACAGTCAAAGTTCAGCTTGTCTATAAAGACCAAGTTATAAAAGAAATTAGCAAAGAGTATGAGATTTACCCATATGGCATTTTCAAGGCAAGCAAAACAACAGAAAAGAAGTTTTTAGGCAGGCTTGTGACATACACATTCACAAATGACGGCAATTCAAAATATACAGATAACGTGCTGGTTGAAACAGGGTATTTTGAAAGATTATTCACGTCAACAAACCCTGACACAACAAGCATATCAAAGGATGATGCATATTATTTGACGCGCGAGGTAACAATTGAGCCAAATGCGTCTTATATAATAAATGTAAGGATTGATTACAAGCCAATACTTTACTTGATTATATTAATAATTGCGCTGGCAATACTTTACTTTGTCTTCAGGTCGCCGCTGATTGTCGCGAAAGAAGCGTCCGAAATACTGATTAATGAAGGCGGGATAAACTCAGTCAGGGCAATAATAAAGCTGAAGAACAGAAGCAGCGGAACAGTAAAGAACATAAAGATAGTTGACAAAATCCCCAAAATCTCTGTCTTCGAAAGAAAAGAGTCTGACACCCTGCAGCCAACAAAACTTTATCCTTATGCAGATGGCACTGTGATTACCTGGGTAATCCCAAAGCTTGAGCCAGGCGAAGTGAGGATTATATCATACAGGATTAAGACTAAGCTTGGCGTTGTCGGCGAACTCAGGCTGAAGCCCGTTATTGTGCAGTACGGCAACAGGAAGACTTATTCGAATGCTGTGGACGCTGTCAGCCCTTGAATGCCAAAGGCCATTTTTCAGCTATTCTTGCAACTCCTTCATTTAGTGCATTTTCGTAAACGTAATTTTTGTTGTACTTTAAAAAGTCCAGAATCGCCGCAAGCACACCCATTTCTTTTCCGTTAAAAGTCAGGATTAGTTTATCAAACCTGTAAACTGTTCCATCAGTATAATTGCAATGGTCTATTATGTTCGGCCTCATGTTATAGTTAACAATTCCGCGGAGGAGTTTTATTTTGTCCCCCATCAGCAGCCGAACCTTAAGCGGAAGCTTTAGGTGCGCCTCCTTGTTTACTCCCGCATCCAAAACCAGCAAAGTATACTTGTCATTTAAGGGTCTGCATTCTTTTACAAGGCTTTCAAGTTCGTCCACCATTTTGAATTTAAATAGTCAGAAAAATATTTAAACCTTTAGAAGAGTTTTTAAAGAGCTGACTTAACAATTATTTAATTTTAACCTTCTCTCAATTTCATAAACCAGATTCTCTGCAATGTTCTGCAGATAAGAGTTTTTGAATCTCTCTGCAAGATATCCTTCTGAAACACAGCATTTAATCCCTTCTTTCAGCTGATGCAGGAATCTTGTGTCTTTTATTTTACCAATCTCATCCCAGACAGCCTCAAACCTTTCCTGCCATTTCAGCTGCCCCGCTCCCTTAAAAATCCCGATAATCCTTTTTTGGTTTGTGTCGCTTGCTTCTATGTCGTTTAGATAGCCAATAAAATCAAACCCTGATTGTTTTGCTTCGATTGCAACCCTATTTTTCAGCTGTTCTTTTTTCAATGCGACAATTTCATTTAATCTTGCAAGGTTCTTCATCTGCTTCTGGTAAGGCGCAAAAAACCTTGAATTGTACATCTCATCATCTTTCTTCTCAAGCAAATGGCTGTAATCATTCACTATCTTCTCAAGCCATCTAAACTTCCTTATGTCATTGCTGTCGCTGAATGCTAGCTCCTCTGCCTGCCTTGCGCACTCCTCAAGGTTTAGTGCCTGCAACTCTGTCGTTTCTGACACCAGCGGCAGCGCGTGGCAGGAGCAGTCTGCGTAAAACTGATTGAGCAGGCGTTCCATTAACTTGCTCATCTTTTTTTCCTCCGACATCAAACCTTTTCTTTGAATCGTCTGTTATCCTCTTCTTCGCCTTTTGAATCTGCTTGTCCCATCTCTTTTTTCTTGTCGCCCTAAGCTGTTCGTAGTCTGAATGCGTCTGCTCAAACCCGTCGAGCTGGCCTATCTTTTCTACTAGTGCTATGCCTTCCTTGTAAACAAAGCTTGAAATCTCATTTGACTCCTTCACGTCGCCGTAGGCTGTCACAAGGAGCTTTGCGTTCTTGATTGGATTTGTATTTTCCTCAATTACGAGATTCATGTTGTTTATCTCCAGCTTTGATGCGTAGCAGCTTTCCCTTGTTGCCTCAAGCTGGAGCATCAACCTTTCCTTGTTTGTGAGGTAGTGGTTCATTGTTGTTTCAAACTGCCTCATCTTGACTGAAAATTGCATTGTTTCGTTTTCGATGCTCTCAAAATCATTCATTATGCCTGATATTTCTGCTTCCTGCATGTTCGTGTCTCTCAAAAGCGCCAGGTTCTCAGGGTCCTGCTCTAGCTTTTCCTGTATACCATTATATTTTATTTTAAGCTCGTCAAGCCTGGTGTTTGCCTCTTTCAGTATCGATTCATTTCCTATCACCACGCATTTGCTGTCATCATACATCTGCTTTGTTGTCTTTATCTGCGTGTCCATTGAATTTATCTCTGACTGGAGCGCAGATACCGTCTCCTCGAGGCTGAGCACGTTTGACTCAAGCTTGTCTTTTTTCTTCATAAGCCTGCTGTACTCTGATGTCAGCTGAACCTGATCAGTCAGCCTGTAAGCCATCCTGACAAGCGGATGCTCTTTTTTAAGCGAATAATCGCTTAATGTCTTTTCATACTTTTCAACGCGCCTTGCCAGGTCCTTGTACTTAAAGTCTCCTGACTTTCCGTCGTCGAGTATTTCTCTTTTCCTGTCCTCTGAAACAAGAGGCATATCTGTATTGATCTTTATCATTTTATCACCTCAAGCCACAGAACCAGCTGATAATGTTAGACAACCAGAGTATATAAATGCGCGTTGTAGCGATCGCTACAACACAAACCCCTTTTTTAGAAAAAAAGGCGTTAGGGCGGGAAAAAACTAGTTTACAAGTGTCATAATGGTTAAGCGCGTAGCCGCGCGTGTTCTAAACGATAAAATTAGACTAATTTATTTTAAAAATATCTCGGCTCAATCGGCGTGTTCTCAATGCTTTCTGGTTTGCTGACACCTTCGCGCATTCTCTGCTCCAGAGAAACAACGTAGTCTATTACATCAGCTTCGTTAAAAAACGCAAGCTGAATCTTGTTATGCAGACTATCCAGCACTTTGGACTTTTCACAATTTCTTTTCATTTCTATTTCGTTCTTCAAATGCAGAAGATAATCTACCACAAGCGGAGCTGCTCCAAGCCAGCCATATTCTTTTATTAATCCAGTCCAGTCTGCCATTTTATAAGAACACCTTTTACAAAAATATAAATAAAAAAGAAAATTACTTCTCTTTCTTCAGCTTCTTCTTCAGCTCTTTCTCAAGATCCAGCTCTTCAAGCAGTTCCTTGTATCTGTTCCTTATTGTGACTTCTGTGACGCCTGCGACATCAGCAACTTCCCTCTGCGTTCTTTTCTCGCCGTGCATCAATGCAGCGACGTAAAGCGCAGCAGCTGCTATTCCTGTCGGGCCCCTTCCAGATGTCAGTTCAGACTTCTGGGCCATCTCAAGAATCTCTATTGCCTTTGACTGTGTCTCTGCGCTCAATCTCAGCGAAGACGCGAATCTTGCAATGTAGTCTGCTGGATTGCTTGGCATTATCTTTATTCCAAGCTCCCTTGTGATGAACCTGTAGGTCCTTCCGATTTCTTTCTTTTCAATTCCAGATGCTTCAGAAAGCTCGTCAAGTGTCCTTGGAACATCGTGGCTTCTGCAGGCTGCATACAATGAGCCAGCAACAACCGACTCCATTGACCTGCCTCTCACAAGCCCTCTCTGGACTGCCAAAGTGTAAACTCTTGCAGCTTCCTCTTCAACTGCCTTTGGAAGCTT
>CAIMOB010000005.1 GCA_903842985.1 uncultured archaeon | reverse complement strand
GGAAAAACAAATCAGATAAAACTGCGGTGTACTGGGGCATTGATTCTAGTCCTTCTGATAAAGTTGTAACTGCTCTAAAATCCCTAAATCCAGCACGAGCTAATTCAGTTTGAGCATTAATTGCTTCTGCAATATTATCTTCTATTACCAAAATTTTTTTATTGCTTCCGTTCATTTTAATCACCTAGCATTTTCATTTTATAAAAAATTCCTTGTTAATTGTCCAGCCCCATATGCCATTAACCCCCAAAATCCAAAAATAAATCCATTCCCTAAGTTGTAGGGAATGAAATCCTGAAGGTTGAGACGCTCATAACTACACTTCCTATTGCGATTCTCCTCGCTGAGATACGTATCAATAAGACATGAATTAAGTCCAGCAGTAGCTAAAAGTAATGCAGCATGGTTTGCTTCACTTATTGGTAAATTATTATAACCCTCATAAGCACAAATGGCTGCATTTGCAACATGTGCACCTAGTAATGATGTTATACCAACAGTTTTAACAATCTCTCCTATTTTCTCTCCTCTTTTCATTTTTTTCTCCACCCCTTTTAAGTCCGAGGTAACGACTTTTGTTTCTTTTTCTGAGGTTGTTACAACCTCATAGTAATAACAAGATAACCGAAGTATTTAAATATTACCTCCCCCTAAGTGTAGAGTAAAATGAATATAGCCCTTCTTGAAAAGCTGGGTTTAACCCACAATGAAGCTACAGCTTACCTTACTCTAAGCAGAATAGGCTCTTCAAAAACAGGCCAACTGCTAAAGGAATCTGGGCTGAATACTGGGAAGATATATGAAATTCTGGAAGCATTGAAAAGAAAGGGCTTGGTCAGCGAAACAATAATTGACGGCGTGAAGCATTTTGCAGCTGCACCTCCGGACAGATTAAAGGATTATATTAAAAAAAAGAAAGATGAGCTTGAAGCAGAGGAGCAGATAGCAGAATCCCTTATTCCTGAAATTGAAAAAATCAGGCAATTCAAGCTGGAGCAGTCCAGGGTGGCAATATACACTGGGCTTAACGGATTCAAAACAGCTGTGTGGGAAGCGACAAGGACATTGAAGGAAAAAGAGGAAGTCCTTGCAATGGGAGTCCGTTCTTCAAAGGGAGAAAAGTTCAATAAAATCTGGAGAGAATGGGCTGATGCGACACTGCCAAAAAATCATGAAAGAGTTATCTTTTCAGAAAAAGGATATTTTTATGAATATAAAAAAGAATCAAAATTCTCAAAAATCAGGTTTTTGGAATCATCAACCCCCAATGCGATTGTCGTTTTTGGGAACCATACTGTTTGCATATTCAAATATGAGCCCCAGATAAAAGTAATCTTAATTAACGATGAAGTTACTGCAATCACCTTCAAATCTTTTTTTGAGCAGTTATGGAAAGTGGCAAAACCGCCAAATTATAAAACACAGGAGATTTGACATAGAAACCGCTCAAATCTCCTAACATCATGCTTTTTATGAAGCCCACACCACCGACATATTTTTAAATACCTGTTTTAGAGCACTACATCAATGGATATCTTTAAACCAATTCAGCTTTTTTCAGACTGGCTTGTTTTTAATGTTTTAAACATCAAAAAAGAGAGCGCACTCAGCGGAGCATTGAATTTCTTTATCTATGATTGCATAAAAATACTTATTCTTTTGGCTGTCATCATTTTTGCAGTTTCATTGCTGAGGGCGTATTTTCCTCCTCAAAAAATAAGGAAGATATTAACTAGAAAAATTCCGGTCTTAAGCAACCTGTCAGCAGGGTTATTGGGGATAATAACCCCTTTCTGCACCTGTTCTGCAATTCCTTTGTTTATTGGATTGCTGGAAGCAGGAGTTCCTTTAGGGGTAACATTTTCGTATTTGATATCTGCTCCAATGATAAATGAAGTTGCAGTCATTCTGCTTTTTGCGTTGTTCGGGTTCAAAATTGCAGCAATTTACATAGTTTCAGGCTTGGTCATTTCTGTTGTTGCTGGATTCATTCTTGGGAAGATGAAACTTGAGCATCTGATAAAAAGCAGTGTCTGGAAAACGAAGTATGGCGTCAGGGGCGTAAACATCAAATCATTCAATCAGAAGCTTGCGTATGCGAAAGAGTTTACCTTTAACTTAATCAGAAATATTTATCCCTATATCCTGCTTGGAGTCGCCATCGGAGCAGCAATTCACGGCTATGCTCCTGAAAATGTTTTATCAAAAATTGCAGGCAAGGCAAATTGGTTTGCAGTTCCGATAGCTGTTTTGATTGGCGTTCCTCTTTATTCAAATGCTGCTGGAATACTGCCTGTCATTAAATCCCTATTAGAGAAAGGGCTGCCACTGGGGACTTCATTGGCATTTATGATGTCAGTAACAGCATTGTCTCTGCCGGAAATGATTATCCTGAAGAAAGTCATGAAGACCAAGCTTCTTGCAATCTATGTCGCAATAGTGGCTTTAGGGATAGTATTTACAGGATATTTGTTTAATCTGCTGTTATAACTCCCCGCTCAAATCTCCAAACATCATACTTTTTATGAAGCTCCCCACGGCATACTTACTTAATATTAGTTTTTGAAAATTGATGTTGTTTTGCTGGTGTTTGTAGCAAAGGAACAAGACCCCTAAAATAATCTTCTGCCTTTTCTACTCTGGATTCTTTTCCACGTTTGATTATGTCATATAAATCATCCACAGTTATCATTTGCTCTCCAATAAGAAGAGAAAGTTTCCATCTCATATCAGATTCGTAGAAATGATTTGGGATTATAAAATCATAATTGTGAGCGAAAAGCATTTCATTGAACGAGTCTTGCGACCTTTCTGTTAACTCCTTAATAACAATGTCTGTAAGTTCTTTTCCATCATTCTGAGCCCTTTTTTTCAGAGAATCAAACATAACATCTGGAAGATACTCGCTTAATGGCACATTCACATATTCTAAGTACATTAATTCACTTCTTGTTAAAGGAGAGATGAATACAGAAACAAATTTGGCATTTCTTTCATAATGTTCTTTTAAAAAATCAAATGCATTGTAATATGTTTCGATTAAGGTTGTATCATGGCTGACAACTGCGTTATCAAGCTCATCCAGGTCGATAATTTGTTTTGTTCCCCTGCATTCAAATTCATAAATGTTTTTGCCAATGCCATCAAATCCCAGCTCCTTTTCATCTCCTCTGTGTCTCTCAGTTTTCTCTTTTCTTACATTTACCTGGCAAAATCTGAGTTCTTCATTATTTTTTGAAAAATATAATTTTTTAACCCAATCAATTATTGGACCCTTCCCAACCCCTGAAGGGCCCGAAACAACAACAAGCCTTTTCTTTTCCGGTCCAAAATATTTTACTCTGTTCTTTTCTTCAGGAGTTTTGAGTCTCTTGTATAAGGTCAGATCATGATCTCTTACTGTGATTGGCTTGTCATCATCTTTATCAATTTCAAATAAGACATCATTAAGCTTATAATAGTGGTCATCGTCTTCAAAATCATAATTGTGATAGAAATACCAGTCAGAGCACATATGCTCGTACCCATCTTTCAAATCAGGCAGTTTTTCACAGTCTATAACCTGTATTCTTGTAATTTCTTCACCCATCAAAAATCCAAGAAAAGGATATTTCTTTGCGCATTCTGCTTTTTCTTGTCCGGATATATATAAGTCTGTCATAATCTTTAATAGGCAGGCAACTAATAAATAATTTGTGCATACAAAATGTATTTTGAATACATTTTAGAAAGATTTATATACTTTTTGAGTATACTAATCTTATGAAAAGAAAACTTATACAACATGGGTTGTCATCGCTTACAGTTTCCCTGCCAAGAAAATGGGTTAAGGAGAAGAACCTAAAGAAAGGCGAAGAGATTGAAGTTGAGGAAAAAGACAGACAGCTAATAATATCTGTAAAAAAACATCATGAACAGAAAAAAATAGAAATTGACATTTCAAATGCTCGCCCAATGACCAGAAAGATGATTGGGGCAGCCTATAAGGCTGGCTACGATGAAGTCAGAATCAATTTTAGCTATTATGATGAGCTTAAAGAAATTACAGAGCTTGTAAGAGAGCAGTTTTCAGGATTTGAAATAGTTGACCAGGCAAAAAATTCAGTTATCATAAAAAGCATTTCACAGACAAATTTTGAAGAGTTCGGCAGTGTCCTTAAAAGGTTCTTTTTTGTACTTAACAATATGGCTTCTGAGTTTAACGAAGCCATTGGCAAGGATGATTTCGAATGGATGAAAAATATAACCCTGCTCAAAATAGAGTCAGATAAATTTGCAGATTATTGCAGAAGAGGGATAAATCTTGGGTCTGAAATTGATTGTAAAAGAATTGCTCCACTTTATACTATAATTGAGCAACTTGAGAAGGTTGCAGACAGATACAGGGATTTATGCGTGCACATTTCGGCAAATAAAATCAAAGTTGATAACAAAATAAAATTATTTTTGAGAAAACTATTGGAATTCCAGAAACAATTCTATGAACTTTTCTACGATTTCAAATTGGAGAAGATGCCTCAATTTGGCAGGAACAAGGAGCTTTTGCAAAAAGAGCTGGACAGCTGCTCAGGAGAATTAAAGGTAATCAGGCTTTGCGACAGAATCCTTAACTTAATTTTTGATTTAAATGGTCCGCTAATGACAGTTTATATTTAGCTTGGTTTACAATACATCATCACCACTGGCTCAAATCTCCAAATATCATACTTTTTTGGAAGTCCCTTACCGGCACCTTTATAATCTTGTTAATTTTAACGGCATTTTAACATGAAACTAAGAAAAGCAACTGCCAAAGATATTGAAGGAATTTACTCTGTTATGGAAAAGGCAGGCTACATTGCTGCTTTTTACAGCGGGAAGCCGAAAGAATCTGTCATTCCCAAACTGCTTGGGGAGCTGTTTGGCACAAAAAGCAACACGACTGTAATAATTGGAGAGGAGAACGGAGAAATAATTGCATATTCTATATTCGGTCCTTATGCGCAGTACAAAAGCCCAAGATTCCCTGAAGAAAAAGAAAACTTCGCTTACTGCATGGGTTTTGGCGTTCATCCAAAATTTAGTGGCAAAGGTTACGGAACTTTAATACTTTTAGCAACCGAAGATTTTGAAAGAAAAGAGGGATACAAGGGAGTTTACACAGATGTCGCGTCAAATAACAAGGCTTCCCTTAGAGTGCATGAAAAAGCAAAGTACGAGAAAATAGCAGAAACATCTGACCCGAAAAGGCTTATAGGCGTTAAATCAATTGTTTTTAAGAAGGTTTTTTGAGTTCTATTAAGCTACCCACCTGCATTAAATATTCGTGGTAAATTTAACAGACTTTCATTCAACAGGCACTTGCTCGGTCTTCTTGTTTTTAAAATCAGGTATTTTGACAAAAAACGAAACAATGGCGCCAATAAGAACTAAAATTGATGAGACAGTGAATACTGTGGCGAATGCTGTTATCTGGGCCTTAAAACCTATCAGTGCTGTGACCTCGCCTATGATCATAGGATTAGAAGTGTGTATCACAGTGTTCTGCGCAATTTGTAAAACACTGCTTTTAGTTGCATTTGTAAGTATTGTTGAAAAAATTGCAATGCCAAATGCTCCTGCTATGTTCCTTGCAAGAGCCAGGACAGAAGAAGCCATGCCAACTTCATGCACAGGTACAGACGAGGTTATTGCGACAGTCCTCTGCGACATTCCAAGCCCCAGACCCATTGCCATCACGCTTATCGGAATTATTATGTCAAGCGCAGTGGATTTGGGATCTATGTAGAATGAGAAAAGATATATTCCAAATGCAGCAATAAGAGTGCTTATGCATATGACCCAGTTTGCCTTGACTTTGCCCACCATCCATCCTCCAATCTGGGCTGACAGAACCATAAAAAAAGCCATGGGCATGAAAAGATAGCCCGTTTGAGTGGCGCCATAGCCCAGATATGTCTGGACAAAAATCGGCAGCAGGAACATCGCACCCATCATGCCCATAAAGACTATGAAATTGTTTGCAAGGGTTCCCACGAATACAGTGTTCTTGAAGAACTTAAAGTCAACAATGGGTTCTTTGTTTTTCCTTTCAGTGAAGTAAAAAATAGTTCCGAACAAAATCACAGCTGCATAAGTAATGATGCTATCTATCGAAAACCATCCCCAGTCCAATCCCTTCTCGAGAACAAGCACAAGAGCAGTAAGCGTAAGGCCTAAAGTTACAGCTCCCTTGAAGTCAAAATTTGCATCTGCCTTAGTATTCACGAATTCTTTCACATACCTGAGAGCCATGAATATCCCAAAAAGACCCGTAGGAATCGAAATGAAAAAAACAGAACGCCAGCCGAATGCATCTATCAAAGGACCTCCGATAAGAGGTCCAAAGACGCTTGATATTGCAAATGAAGCAGACCATATTCCAAGCGCTTGAGCCCTTTCTCTGCCTTCAGTGAAAGTGACTGCTATAATCGCCATTGCTGTTGGATAATCAGCTGACACTGCAATAGCCTGGATGACCCTGAAAACTACCATGGAACTAAAATTCCATGCCAATCCAGTAAGTATGGAGCCTACTATGAAAATGGAGAAGCCCAGGATATAGACTTTTTTTCTTCCTATCATGTCTCCAAGCTTTCCCCAGACAGGAACAAGCACCGCATTGGCGATTATATATGCCGTGGAAATCCAGCCTGCCATTGAAACAGTGATGCCAAAATCAGAAATTATTTTTGGAAGGGCAAGATTTGCAATTGTCATATTCAGCCCTCCAAGAAAAGTTCCAATCATAACTGTGGCAAGAACAATCCATTTGGTATTATTTTTAGAATCTGGTTTAGAGTCAGCAGACATTTTCTCTCGAATTATTTGTAAACCCACATCTTTGCAGACATTCCATTCTTAAATTGGCTGTAAACACTATTGTCATATTTTATTTTTACATCAAATTCTTTTTCAGGTCTCTTGTCTGAAATCGAAAAGAGAATTGCTGAGTCCCTCGAAGCAGGGCTTATGGACTCAACTGTCCCATTGAATTTTTCAGAGCCGAAAGCGTCTACTGTGAAGACAACATGCTGGCCATTGTGTATGTCCTTCAATCCCTTGTCTTCCGCCAGATGGCCTACCACCCTTAGCTTATTTTGGTCTATCATCTGCACAATTGGAGTCTGCTGGCTGACAATCTGGCCCGGAGTGTCTTGAACTTTTATCACGAGACCGCCTATCTCAGACCTTATCTGGCTGCCGCTCACCTGGGCAACAACGGTGTTGGCAGGTATGATATCCCCTTCTTTTACAAACACTTTCTCAAGTATTCCTGAAGAGGCAGGCGACAGTGAGATTATGGGCGCGCTTATCTCTGATTTCTCTATGTAAACCCTGTCCTGTATTGCTGTAAGGTAAATTAGTCCGCCTAAGAGGACGCCAAAGACAACAGTAAGAATGATTATCTTGAATGTATGGCTCTGGATGAAATGTGCAGCAGCTTTCTCATCCTTCCTTATCTCATGGCCTATCTTTTTCTCTTCCTCAATTACTTTTTTCTCTATTTTTTGGAAAGCTGATTCTTTTTTCATATTAGTCAACTCGTTCGCTTCTGCTCCTACTGATGATGCTTTGCAGCGCGTCTCTTCTGCAGAATAAGCATTGTGAGAAGCATTATGAAAACTCCGGTGAGAAGTCCCACTGTGCCGAAGACCCATCTGAGGTAATCCTTGTTAGGCACCTGGGTGCATACATTCTGCAGTATAGAACTGTCAATGGGCACTGTTTTCTCAACTGTGTTCCTCACTCCTGCAATGTCTGTGTATGATATCCTGACATTGATTGCATCAGCCCCCTGTTTGGGAATAGCTTTTACATGCGCAACCGTAAGATCTCCCTGATTTAAGTCGCCGAGAGACAAAGGCTCCGCCTCCTTGAGGAAATTTACATTGCCTGGCTCCACCTCGAAGACAATTGCTTTTGCAGTTTTGTCTCCTGTGTTCGTGAGAACAAGCGAGATTTCCTGAGGTGTTATGTCCCTGAGCTTGACATTGAAATCAGTCTTTGTCTTGGCTATTTCGATTGGTATGTCATAGCCTGCTGCCGTATCTGCTGATTCTGAATTTGAATTTGTTATAAACCTGAGTTTTGATTCTCCCTCAGGCGCATTGTCAGCCACCCTAACCCTGTATTTAAGGACAACCTGGGTTGCGTCTTTTGTGGCATCCAGCTTGTAAGCGCTGTTTATTCCGTTGATTAGTCCGTAATCCCTCACAAGCGAGTCATTCGAAGAGAAAGGATAATCCATCCTGAGCTCGAATCTTGCATCCCGTGCATCATTAAGTCCCATGTTTTGCACCTTTATCCACAGGTCAAACCAGTCTCCTGCATTCACAGGGTAAGGTTCATATTTAATCACACTTATCATGAAATATGAGTTTGAAGTGGTAGCTATGGTTCTGGAAGAAGAATAATTAATCTCATTCACGTTCTCGCCATGCACTGGTGTTGACCCTGCAACAGCAAATATCATAAATGCTGCGAGGAGTATTAAACTCTGCACACATCCTCTTGTTTTCATTTTTTAGCCTCCTTGGTTGCATATTTTTTAGTCTTGATTCCTTTGTTGTCTTTATTTGTGGAGGAATCAATCTTTGACAATACCTCTTTTAAGTTCTTTAGTGAGCTTAACATCTTTACTAGATCTTTCTCATTCAGGATAAGAAGCTTCTTTTTGAGTTCATTTTTTAGGAGCTCTCTTGCGCCTTTCAGCGCCTCCCTGCCTTTTTCAGTGATATCTATCATTACTATCCTTCTGTCTTTCTCATCATCTATCCTCTTGACATTCTTCTCCGCGATTAGATAGTCGATGATGACAGTCATATTTGGCTTTGAGATGCCGAGGCGCATCCCGATTTCAGACATTGGCAAAGCGCCCCTGACTGATAATATCCCCAAGACGGGATATTGCGGGTTGGGTATTTTGGTGCATTTATCCTCTTCGCTGGACTTTAGCAGTCTCCTGAATAGGGGGAAAAGTGACATAATATTCTCTGTTATCTG
>CAIMOB010000004.1 GCA_903842985.1 uncultured archaeon | reverse complement strand
TCTTTAAGCCATTTAGACATCTTTGGAGTTATCCTGATTGTTATTAGAACTGACTTGCTGCTTCCATTTTTCCTTCGTTTTATGTTTTCGATATTCATTGTATATACAGTAAATATACACCAATATATAAAGATTTTGATTTTGTGCACCACTCCCACAGTACAGCTACGGGCATAATACTTATAAATACTATGATTTTTATACAAGAAATGCCACACAAATTCAGCCCATCATCTTTAAGCTTGCTGAAAGACTGCCCGCGCTGCTTCTGGCTACAATTCAATAAGAATATCAAGCGCCCAGACTCAATCTTCCCCTCCTTGCCATCTGGCATGGACAAGATACTTAAAGCATATTTTGACTCATTCGGAGAAAAGCTTCCGCCAGTGCTGAAGGAATTGAAAGGCGTAACCCTATTCAATAACAAAGAACTATTAGATATCTGGAGGAACAACTTCAAAGGCATCCCCTGGACAGATGAAGCTGGAAACCTCTTCAGAGGAGCAGTTGACTGCTTGTTAAAAAAGGGAAACAAGCTAATAGTATTGGACTTCAAAACCCGGGGCTTCCCAGTGAAGGAAGACACAACAGAGCATTACAGGGACCAGCTGGACATCTACAACTTCTTATTAAGAAAAAACAGCTACGAAACAGAGGATTACAGCTACCTCTTATTCTACCATCCGGAAAAAGTCAATAAGAGCGGAGATGTTGTCTTCCACACAGACTTAATCAAGATGCCAGTCAATATAAAGAACGCGGAAAATATCTTCAGGGAAGCAATTCAAATTCTAAAAAATCCAATGCCAAAACCTTCAGAAGACTGCGGCTTCTGCAAATGGGTTGACCACTGCCAGAAGATAGTGTGACTACAAACCAACCCAAATGTAGTCACCCAAAACCAAAAAGTTTAAATATGTAGTCACCTATAACATTAGTATGCATATAGAAAAAAGAAAGTCCGGGAAGGGAATAAAATATTACCTCGCATATTCATATAGGGAAGGCACGAAAGTCCACAAATTCAGGAAATACCTGGGCCATGACTTAACAAAGCTGAACGAAAGAAAAAAAATAGCTGAAAAGCTCATCCTGGAGGAGATACACAGGTACAAAATAATAAAAGACCCGCTCAAAGTAGAGCTTTCAAAGGAGGAAATAAATTTAATAAAGAAACTTGAAGCCCAGATACCGCTAAAAATAAGCCATTTGTCAGAAGGGGATTGGAAGGAATTCTCAAAAATATTCACTTACAATACCAACGCAATAGAAGGAAGCAAACTAAGCCAGGAAGAGGTCAAGGATCTGCTGGAAAAAGACAAATGGCCAAACAAATCAAAGGAGGACATTGCCGAGGCATTTGGGGTGGATGAGGCAATTTCACATACCCGAATCATAAAAGAGCATATTTCATTGGAGCTTATTAAAAAAATACATAAAATCATATTCAAGAATTCCAAGCCATTCGCCGGGAAACTTAGGAAAAAAGGCGAAGAAGTTGTTGTAATGGACAGCAGAGGAAATGTTGTCCATGAAGGCGCGCCGCAGGCGAGAATAAGCCATCTTCTGCGCGAATTGGTTGAGTGGTACAGCAATAACAAAAACAAATATCCGGGGCTGATTCTTGGGGCGGTTGTCCATAACCAATTTGAGAATATTCATCCATTCAGGGACGGGAATGGGAGGGTTGGAAGAATACTATTAAATAACATACTCATCAAACACAGCTTGCCGCCAATAAACATAGATTTCAAAAACAGGGCAGAGTATTATGAATCATTGCAGTTTTATGAGAAAAACCATGATTTAAAGCCAACAGTAAGGCTTTATATTAAAGAATATAAGGAACTGAAGAAAAAACTGGGTGACTACAAAACAAAGAAAAAGTAGTCACCTCTGGGTTGACCACTGGACATCCTCCCGCAACATATATAAAAGCCCAAATCTCTTCTAAAAACCAAAAAGATGCATAAACGATACCTTATTAGTATCAATCGATACCAAAACACAATATCAAAGGGGTGCTAAATGAATGAATTAAATATTTTCAAAATAGAATACGACTGGTGTGAAGGCGAGCATGAAGAAACTTTACTGGGCAAAAATGTGGAAAGGGAAGAGTTTGAAAAAGACACGATAAAAGCAAAAAAATTTGCTGAAAGCCTCATTGGAACAAAAATAAAGAAAGGAAACTATCTTGGCAAGGGTTATTGCGTGCAATGCCTGCCGGAATACTATGAGCAGATAATCTGGTTTCTCACAAAGAAATTAAAGTATGTTGTTTGCAATTTTGATAGCGACATTCGCTATAATGTTGATGATTTTCCGAGCAAAAAAATAAGCATAAATAAGTTCATAAGAAAAACAGAGGAGAGAAAAATAGAATAGATTTAATCAAAATTCATCCTTCTTGGTAAACTTCTTTACCCCTTTCAGGCAGCCAAACCAACTTTTCTTAGATTTTTTAGATTTCATATGAATTGGGTGCATAAGGATATATTAAAATCTTGCTGTTGTAGTGATCGCTACAACGCTTCTTTATATACTCCAGACTTCTAACATACAGAAAGGTTTAAATACATGTTAAATAACCTTATTTAAGGTTAAATAACATGGTATTGAAAACATTCAATGTTCAGGAGGAAGTGTACCGCAAATTTTCAGGATTTTGCAAGGAACACGGGATTAGCATGAGCAAGCAAGTGGAGATATTCATGGAATCGCAGATTGAGGAAGAGCCTAAAGTAAGGGATGAATATTTGAAGAAGCTTGAGAGAATCAGCAAGCAAAAGGCAATACATATCAGCAGTATGGCGGACTTAAGGAAGAGGTACAGCCTGAAATGAAATGTATTCTATAAAAATAAAGCCGGATGTTGATAAAATATTTTTAAAGCTGAAAAAGAAAAATCCAAAACAAATGGAGATAATATCAAAGAAAATTCAGCAAATACTTGAAAATCCGTATCATTTCAAGCCATTGCGGGGGGATATGTCCGGAATAAGAAGAGTTCATATTGATAAGTCATTTGTACTGATTTATGAAATTAATGAAAAGGAGATAATTATACTTGATTACGACCACCATGACAATATTTATAGGCATTAGTCTCAGAATCCCCAGCTGCCGCTTTCCTTTTCTCTTGAGCACACTGCACAGTCTATCTTTCTTTTGACTATTCTTTCGAATGTCTCCTCTGCAAGCTGAGGCGTATTGTTATTGCCGGACAGATGGCCTAATAAAACCAAAGAAAGATTCTTCCCTTTATTTTGTATAAGCGAGCTTGCTGTTTCATTGCTTAAGTGCCCTGTGTCAGAAAGAATCCAGTTCTTAAGGAAACGGGGATAGCGCCCATTCCTGAGCATTTCTATGTCATGATTTGATTCCAGCAGAACAGCATTTAAATTTCCCATGGCAGAGTCCATCTCCGGCGTCACCATGCCTGTGTCTGTGAACAGCCCGAACTTTCCTATGACAAATCCTGAAGACGGAACATTATGCGAAGTTAAAACCGGCTTAACCTCAACGCCTTTAATTTTAAAATTACCGTCAAACTCCTTTACAGCGCCAGATAATAAAAATTCAGCCTGCCTGCTGACATACAGCGGAATGCCGTATCTTCTTGATATCACTTCTGCACCCCGGATATGGTCTGTATGCCCGTGCGTGATAATGCATCCGTCAACATTTTCCAGGCTTTTGCCCAAAGAATTCATCCGTCTTTCTATTTCTCTCCCGCTTTTGCCTGCATCAATAAGGATAGAAACGCCTTTTTCCTCAACTAGGCAGCAATTCCCGTTGCTTCCGGATGCGATGACAGTGACTTCCAAAACAATCCCTCTTTAGCAAAAAGCAACAGCAGGCAATATATAAAGATTTATGTGTAGTAGCAAACACTACAACGCTTGCTTATATACTCCAAATTTATAATATCTCTCATGGAAACAAAACCTTTAAATACTATAGCAACTTATATGCCTGCTATGGCAACAACAATACAGGTAAGCGCTGACCTATTGAAAGAGCTAAAGAAAAGAAAGCTCTTTGAAAAGGAAAGCTACGAAGACGTCATCTGGGGCATTATAGAGGACACAATGGAACTCAGCGATGAGACAAAGAGAGACATAGAGAAAGCAGAAGCTGAAATAAAGGCTGGAAAATTCTATACGCACGAAGAGGTAAAGAAAAAATTGGGGTTTTAAATGTACGAGATAAAATACTCCTCTGATGCATTAAAGCAGCTCGAAAGCCTTGAGCACAACATAAAAGAGAGAATACTAATTGCACTGGAACGAATAAGGATAAGACCCCAAGCGTATGTCAAAAGGCTTGTCGGCGACCCTCGCTACAGTTTGAGAGTCGGCGATTATCGGATTATCTTAAATATTCAAAATGATAAATTGCTAATTCTCGTCATCAAGATAGGCCACAGAAAGAATGTTTACAAATCCTAAACAATCCTAAGAATCTCCTCAAACTTCTTAATCACAAAGTCAGCTTTTCCGTCCTCTAAGGCTCCGTATTTTGCAAAGCAGGTCTTCATCCCCAGTTTTCGGGCGCCAAGAATGTCGCGGGAATAATTGTCCCCGACCATCAGCGCTTCAGAAGGATGAACATTCAGCTGCTTCAAAGCCTTTTCAAAAGGCAATCTAGAAGGCTTCTTCTCTGCAACATCGCCAAATGCAACAACTGTTTCAAAGAAGTCAGCAATCCCAAGTTCAGTAAGACGCATCCAAGCCTTTAATCTGGGTGCGTCTGAAACAATTGCTAACTTCAGTCCCTTCTGCTTCAATTTCAAAAGTGTCGGAACAACCTTTGGGTAAGGCTCCAAAAATCCCAACTGCACTTTTCTGTAAGCGACAATGCCTGCAGATAAAATCCTGTAGTCAATTTTCCCGACCTTCAGAAGGAACTTCTGGAATATTCTGCTGTACTCAATCCCGTACTCATCATAAAGCGAATACATAATCTTCTCAGCTTTGGCTTGATTCAAACGAAGCCCGGCATTAATCATTGCCCGAACAGCACCAGAAACAGATTTCCGCTTCATCTTCATGAAGTCAATAAGAGTGTTGTCCAAATCAAAGATTACTGCCTTAATCATAAAGATATTTAATATAGCCCTATTTAAAAAACTTTATATACTATATCAAGTTTCAAAAGAGCTGGGGGAATATGAAGAAAGCACTTATCACAGGAATAACTGGACAGGATGGCAGTTACTTATCAGAATTTCTTCTTAAAAAAGGCTACGAAGTCCACGGAATAATAAGAAGGGTCGGGATAGAAGACCAGGATAATAGGCTAAGCAGGATAAAGCATCTCATAGGCAACCCGAATTTTCACCTGCACTACGGAAGCCTTGAAAGCTATTCAAGTTTAATAAACATAGTGGACAAAGTAAAGCCAGATGAGTTATATCATTTGGCAGCACAAAGTTTTGTTGCGCAGAGCTTTGAAGACGGCTTCTCAACATTTGAAACAAACATCAAGGGGACGTATCATGTTCTGTCAGCAGTTCACAACCGGGCGCCAAAATGCAAAATCTACTTTGCAGCAAGCTCAGAGATGTTCGGCAAGGTCGTTGAATCGCCGCAGAAGGAGACAACAAGATTCCATCCAAGGTCTCCTTATGGCATAAGCAAGATAGCAGGATTCGAATTAGTAAGAAATTACAGGGAATCATACGGGATGTTCGCCTGCTCAGGAATATCATACAACCATGCAGGTGAAAGAAGGGGGAAGGAATTCGTGTCAAGAAAAATATCAGCAGGCATTGCTGACATCAAGAAAGGAAAAACAAATGTTTTAATCCTCGGAAACCTTGACTCCAGAAGAGATTGGGGGCATTCAGAGGATTATGTAGAGGCAATGTGGAAAATGCTGCAGCAGAATACTCCAGACGACTATGTTTTGGCAACAGGCGAAACCCACAGTGTCAAGGAATTCTTGGATTTGGGATTTGAGCATATCAACTGCAAATATGAATTAGTGGACTTGCACAATCTTTCAGAAGCAGATGCAGATAAGAAGGTTGAAGAGCTGAAAAAGCAGGCTGGAATCTACGTCATAAAGCATCCAAAATTCTACAGGCCAGCTGAAGTGGACCTTCTTTTGGGCGACAGCTCAAAGGCAAGGAAAGAATTAAACTGGGCTCCTAAAGTTAAATTCAAAGAATTAGTCATAAGGATGGTTGAGCACGATTTAAGACAATTCTAAAAAACTTTATAAACCTCAATATACTAATCAATCAAAAGGAGGTGTCAACATGGCAAAAAAAGGCGTCATTGATTTGATTGCTCTTGTTCTTGTGATCATCGGCGGCTTGAACTGGGGTCTTGTAGGGTTATTCAATCTTGACCTTGTGAGTTGGCTATTGGGTTCAATACCAGTATTGGCCAAAATAGTCTACGTATTGGTCGGATTGTCTGCGCTTTGGATGATTTATGTCGCAACAAAGAAATAAATTCTTTATTTTTTATTTTTTAATTTAATATTACGATGAAAAGATTCAGCACAGCTGCAAAGCTGACCCATAAAATATAAGGAACAAGAAGATAAGCAGCTTGTTTTGAAGTTCTGTAAAATACAATAATTGTGGATAAAATTGCAATCCAAAGAAGGATTATCTCAATGAAAGCCAAGAGCGGCGAATGCAGTCCAAAGAACAGCACAGACCACAGAATATTCAGGAGCAGCTGCGCTCCAAAAATTAATTTTCCCTTTGGCCAGGCAAGATAAAGCGCGATGCCCATCAACGCAAACAAAATTGTCCAGACTGGAAAAAATATCCAGTTTGGAGGATTAAAAGAAGGCTTGACAAGCGAAGCATACCAGGTTGAAATTGCAGGCGTGGTAAAAATAGAACCAACAGCTCCGGCAAGCTCGCATGCAACAATTGCCAAAACCAGCTTAAGCCACTTTTTCATTCAATATGTAAATACTTATTTATTTAAAAATCTTGGCAAAAATTTATATACCCTGTTTAGTTAATTGGAAAATATGAAGGAGAAAACAATTGGGAAAATTCAGGTCTGCGTTGGAATAATAATTCTGCTGACGACAATTGTCTGCTCGATTTTTATCATAAATAATTACTATCTGGGTCCTGCCAAAGAAGGGGATGAAGTGCTGCTTAGCGTATTCAATGTAAGTACAAGCAGTGGCACAATTAGTCACGAAGTGGCTAAAGAGCTCCTTCCTCCAATAATGATAAGAGGCATGGTTCTTAAAACTGCAATCTACAATTTCATCGCATCCGCAGCAATCATCGCAGTCCTGTCAATCATCATTATTCTCCAGGGCCTGGCGAACATGAGCAGAAAATGAAGCACGAAAGAAAAGAAGCACTGATGAGGATTATTGTGGCAATAGTCACAGGAATCATCCTGGGTGTTTGGAAAGCATTGATACAGATTTTAATAATTGTGAACTGGCTCATTGCCATATTCAGGGCAAAGCGAAACAAGAGGATTGCAGAGTTCTGCGAGATATGGAACACCCAATTCTACGTTTTCCTGAAATACATGACATTTGTGACAAACAAAAGGCCGTTCCCCTTCAGCAGATTAACCCCGAATATGACCAAGTTCAGGAAGTAGTTACTATATAATAGCAAAAGCTTTATATATAAGTTCTAAATCCAAGCATATATGCCACATTACTTTGATGTTGAAAAAACAATAGATATTCGCAGTGGGTACAGTATAAAAACAGGGCTGACAAAAAAGAACGGAGAGGTTCCTGTAACAATAACTGCCCCAACGCTGACATTTGAGACACAGCAGGCAAAGCAGGAGTATTGTTGCATGCGTGATGGCAGCGGAGTTTTTCTTGAACTTAACAAGACAAACATACCTTTCAGTTTTGACTGGAAAAATGCAATAGCAGATTTGGTTTTTCCAAAGCTAAATGCTGTTCCCTATGGAAATAATGCATATGTCAAAAAGGTAAATGATATCAATGTAAAGGGCAGTTTACTTGAAATAAAGTGCGCAATCGCTCCAATTCCTAGTGCAGATGTGACTGAGAATTTCAATTACAGGACAGCTGGCAACGTCGGAAGATTCTAGAACAGCGTGCCTTCTGTAAGATTGCTGAGAAATCTGGCATAGTTGTTGAAAGTAACTTCGCTGGAATATCCCTTTGAAATCAGTTCTATCAGGTCAAGGCTGTGGTCCCTGTCAAACGAGAAGCAGCTGACATCCAGCTCAAGCGAATTTTCCTTGTGGAGATTTCTCCCGTAATGGATTACGCACAGTTCAAAGATGTGCCCGTCATTTGAAAGTATGTTTATTCTTTCGCCGTTCGCAGCATTCAGGTGGAACGCCGATGCAACCAGCAGCTTGTCCCTCTGGGACGGCAGCGTTTCAGTTGTCATGTAAATATCCCTGATTTCTTCACGAACAGCATCAAGCCCAGGCACGCCTTTTGTGGCAAAAACATTTTTCTGCAGGGAAGCCGTCAGCCCGTCAATGCTGTGGGCGAGCTTGCCCATCTCCTGCCTGTATTTCATGCTTGTGAGGTCCTGTATGGATTGGCTGCTCTTAAACTGCAGCACTTTCATCTCCTGGTTCAGAATGTCATCGACAGTGAAAAGCCTTTCGCTTTCAGAGAGCGAAGTCAGGTGGTCTATGTACGCTGTCTGCACGCGGATTAGCCCCTCGTATTTCCCATAAGTCCTAGCTGACTGCAGCAAAAAATCAAACAAGTCAGGGGTTTCTATGCTTGTGCTCCTCTGCAGGCCGAATGGAAAGGTTGCTGCGGAGGTGTCAAGGAGAATCCTGCCTGACGCAGCTATCTCATCCAGCATTTGAAGTGTCTGCTGAAGGTTGGGCGTGAAGTATTTCATAAGAATCAGAAAGACAGAAAAATATAAAATACTTGTTATTTCCTGAAGGTGGAGTAGGCCTGCACCAGCTCGTAATCTCTTTCCTTGTCGAATGTGAAGCATCTAATTTCTGCATCAAGCCTCCTGCGGTTCTTGGATTCCCAGAATTTTTCAAGCAGGTTGTATATATGCGGGTCATTCGCAAGTATGTTTATCTCCTCGCTTTTTGCATGGCTTTCATAGAGCGCTGTTGCAACAACCCTCCTGTCTATCTTTGACGGCTGCTTTTTTCCGCGGATCATAATCCCGTTTATGTCATGGCTTATTTTCCTGAACATGCTGTCCTCAGTCAAATATGGCACATTCTTGTTCAAAGCCCTAAGAAGCTCATCAACCCCGTTGCTGAAGTCCCTGAAATAGGCAATGAAGTCCGGCTCTATGAAACTGCCGGCGCACTTGTCGCTCTTGCGTTTCAGGTCAAGCATCTCCTTCCTGACAATGCCGTCAACAGTGAAAAGCTTTTTTTCTTCGGCAAGCTCGCACAGCCCCTGCATGTACTCCTGCTGGTTGTCCATCAATGGCTTGTATTCTCCTCCGCCTGCCATGAGCTCAAGCGAGAATTCTATGAAATCCCTGCTGCACTCTATCAGCTTTCCATTCAGGATTCCGATCCGAAGTGTCACAAAAGAATTGTCAAGAATTATCCTGCCGCGCATGCGGTCCAGCCGATTGCGTACATCATTCGCATACGGAACAACGTACGTGTACATAAAATAGAAAAAATGATGTTTTATTTAAAACATTTTCTATCATAAATTTTTCAATTTAAAAACTATTTTCGCTGAGCTGTGACGAAAATAAGAATTTCAGTAGATGTCTGTGTTTTTATCAACATTCTTGTAGCTTTCTTCAGAATTCTCATTATCAATGTGCTTGAAGCACTCTTTTTTCCCATCCCAATGATACCAGCACTTCTCCTTGAATTTCTTCCAGCGCCAGCAGCTTTTGCAGACGTCACTCATGGAGGTTATAAGGATTTTGCAATATTTAAATTTTGTGGAAAAGAAACGTTTATATATTGCATTTTATACATCAATTTCATGGGAATATTTTCTGAAACAACCGATGAGAATAAGCGGTATGTTGATGCAAGGCAGCACATCAAAGACGCGATGAGAGATGAGGTGCCGCTTGTGCTTGACACAAACGCCTTTGTCGCTATTGCAAATGTCGGCGACAGGGCTGCGCTTGATGAGATGATTGGCTACGAGTTCTTCTTTTTCATGCCAAAAAACCAGGAGGAGATTTACGGGCTGATAAAGCACAAGAAAATCGGGCCGAAGGCGTCGCAGCTGCTGACAGAGTACTTTGAGAAGCTGAAAACCAAAATCCCTGAAGTGGATTTCAATGAATTTGCGAAGGAAGTGGAGCAGCTCGTTGAGCTTATCCCAAGGAGGCTTGTGCATTACATACTTGTCATTGCCGATGATTCCCTTGCAAACCGGCTGCTAACGCAGTTTGAGCTGGTGCTGGCAAGGCTTGAAAGGGGTGAAAGCCTCGATGCTGTTTCAGGCGACATTAAGAGGATGAATGAATTGAATCTGGGGGATCTGGACAGCAAGATAATGGAACGGCATAAAATTTTCTGCGAAATGCTGAAAATTAATCTCCAAAAAGCGAACAAAGACAGGTATTTTGAACACGTCAACGATTTCAAGGGCGCTGCCATAAAAGAAATCTGCAAGGCGCGTGATGACAATCTGGTCTCTATGCTGAGGTCCATAAAAAGCATCAAAAAAGACAAAAGAGTTCTGCTGGAAAAGATGAAATCAGACTTTATGAAAATTGGGGAGAAGGGATATGTCGGGGACATGCGCCTTGTTGCAGAAGCGCGCGCTGTCGGCGCGAAAATAAGAAGCCTTGACAAGGATGTTATTGCGCTGAATGATTTACTTGGCGCAAGGGTTGCCTAGTTTCAGCGAGTCAATGAGTATTTCTCTTACCCTGTCCGGGTCTGATGCAATGTTGTAGTCATCTATGGAATACTTGACCCTGGTAAAGTCAGGCCCGTCTCTTCCAGAGATTTTGAAAAATTTAAGTTCCTTGTTTTTTATGGTGAGAAAATAGTCTATCTGACCCTGTGTTGCATTAAAAAATTTCATCATTGTGGAGAAATGCGTTCTTTCGTCTGTTTTGCCGTTGTCCTCAACTATGTCTTTGTAAGGGATGCCGACAACGTCTGGTGTCATGAAAACATACTCCATGATTGCCATGTCAAGCGCGCTGCCCAGTCTTGAAGGGAATCCTCTGTCATGCACTCTTATCTTTGATACAGAATAAAGCTGGTCTTCGCTTTGCTTGTGCATGATAAGGTAGCCAACTTCACCTTCCCCGGATGTTGTAAGCTCTGCCAGGTTCGTTTTTGATATTATAAACTCCATTTTCATATATAACAGATACCGGTTATTTATAAACCTTTTGGTTTGTTACTACTAATTAGTGTATATACTCTGACCTGCCTTCTGTAACATTCCTGCCAGAGCTGTAGAAAGGCTGTATCCCATCAGAATGGCGAATAGATTCATTTTCTAACCGCAGATCAAGCGGATAGTTTCCTTGAACTATGTACATTGATAAAGGAGGGGTTTTTCTTCTTTCAAGCGCTTCCTCAAGGGTCAGCCTTTTGTAGCGGATGATATTGTTGCCAACAAAGCCGACAAAATAAAATTTCTGCCACAGCAGGGATGTTTCTGAATAATTTGGCTCGCGCATTTCATCCTTAAAAATTTTTTTGAAGAATTCAAATCTGAATGCAAGGCATTCTGCAAATGGCGGATTGACTCTGCGGTAAAACATCAAAAATCCAGTTTCGACCGCATTTTCAAATGTTTCTTTGGCTTTTTCGCCCAGCTTCAGGCTCAGGTCCTCAAAACGAAGCCCTCTGGCGGAATTGTTTATCCTGCATCCGATATTTGTGTCATTGATCAGCTGTCTCTTTTCATTTATCCATTTGAATATTTCATGGGTCCGCTCCACTGCATCATCGATTCGCTGTGTTAGTTTTTCGAGCATTCTCAGTCTAAAAACAGGAAAAAATTTAAAGCTTTCGAAAAGGTTTTTAAACTGGAATTAATTAACTGCATTAATGGCAGACATAAACACTGAGTTGGACAATATTAAAATTATGATAGATACTGTAAAAAGAGATGCAGGGGCAGGTTATCGCGATAGTGCAAGAGATATGCTTGCAAAGGCTGCCAAAAAAATAAATGAGCTGGTAGGTAAATTTTAAGCCAAATATTTAAATATCTTTCTTCCTTCTTTAACATTATGAACATAATAAAATCAGACGGCTGCTATAAGGTTGAGTCTGACACAAAGAAGGGGAAGTTTTATCTGGTTGACATTTCAAAGCCGAACTGCGAGTGCCCTGCATTCAAGTTCAGGAAATGGTGCAAGCATCTCGAGGCTGTGAATAATTATCTGGAGCTGGAAGGCAGGGGAAAGTACAACAAGATTCTGCAGGTTGTAAAAGAATTCGAGCCGATTGAATCAATCAAATTGATTGACATGTTTGATGAGGAATTGGTGAACGAATTGCTGAGGAAAGGGGAGATAATTGAAGAGAAGGGGATGGTTAGGATTCTGAATTAAATCCCGCAGAAAAGCCTGTCTCCATATTCGCCTGGAAATCCTGCTTCCTTGATTTTCTTCGCCGCACCATCTATGTCATATTCAACCCTTATTATTTCTGCATCATCTCCCTTAAAAATGCAGTAGCTTGCCCTCTTGTCGCTGTCTCTCGGCTGTCCCACAGAGCCGGGATTTATTGCCAGCTTTTCGTTGAAATATTTTATAAAGGGGACGTGGGTGTGCCCCATGACTAAAACCCTGATGTCTTCAGGGATAAGCGAAGGCTGGGGAAAGTCAACATATGTAAACAATGGGTCCCTTGGTGAGCCGTGGACAAGAAGCACGTCACCGACATTTAATGTGCATTTCAGCGCAGATAGGTGGCTGTAGTTTTCTTTTGTCAGTTTTTCCTTTGTCCAGTCAAGCACATCTACTACCTTATCGCCATACAATGCCTTCTCGCCAAGATTTAAACAATTCTTGTTGATGCCGACAATTCCATAGTCGTGGTTGCCCAGCACAGATTCTATTTTGTTTGCTCTAACCAGTTCAATGCATTCGTTAGGGTTTGCGCCGTAGCCGACAATGTCGCCGCAGCAGTAAATCTTCTTAATCCCGTGTTTCCTGATGTCGTCCAGAACAGCGACCAATGCCTCGAGATTTGCATGTATGTCTGATATCATTGCTATCATGTGTTTATTATAGGCAGAAGTTATTAATAATATTTTTGAATTTAGCCGTAGTTTTTACGAAAGAACTGCTTTTATCCTTCGGACGCCTGCTGCAACGCTCTCTTCTTTCATAATCTTAAATGTTCCAAGTTCAGAAGTGTTCTTGACGTGCGGTCCTGCGCATATCTCAACTGAGAAATCATCAATAGAATAAACAGAAACCTTTTCGCTGTATTTGGCGCCGAACTCTGCCTGCGCTCCTTTCTTTTTCGCCTGCTCAACAGACATTTCCTCTCTTTTGACTGGGATTGCTTCATTTATTTTCCTGTTGACAATTTCTTCAACTTTCTTAATCTCTTCAGGCGTCATTTTCCTGTCTAAATTGAAGTCAAACCTTAATCTTTCAGGTGTTATGTTGCTTCCTTTCTGTGAAATATTTTTTGAAACAACAATTCGCAATGCCTCATTCAATAAATGCGTTGCAGTATGCAATTTTGCTGTTTCCTCTGATGCCTCGCTCAGCCCGCCTTTGAATTTCTTCTCTGCGCCAACGCGAGAAAGCTCCTGGTGCTTCCTGAACTCGTCGTCAAACTCTTTCTCATCAACCTTTATTTTCTTCTCAGCTGCAAGCTCCTTTGTAAGCTCAAATGGGAAGCCGTAGCTCTGGAAAAGAAGGAAAGCGTCTTTGCCTGAAATTGTTGCCTTTGCAATCTTCTCAAACTCATGAAGGCCTTTCTCAAGGGTTTTCCTGAATTTGTCGTCCTCTTTTCTCAGTTCAGAAATTATGAAGTTCTTGTTCCTGTACAGCTCGTCGTATCTTTCCTTGTACATCTCTAGGACAATTACCGCAAGTTCAGAGAGGAATTCTCTCTGTATGCCAAGAACATTCCCGTGCCTTATCGCCCTTCTGATGAATCTCCTTAAAATATAGCCCTGGTCGACGTTTGAAGGGGCGACTGCCTTGTCGTCTCCGAGAATGAAAGTTGAAGCTCTCAAATGGTCTGTGATTATCCTCATTGAAAGCAATTGCTTCTCATCTGGGTTATTTATCCTTGAAATCTCCTTTATTTTCTCGATAATTGGCTTCAGCGTCTCTATTTCATAGACAGTTTTCTTTCCGGCAAGCATTGCAATTGTCCTTTCGACTCCCATGCCTGTGTCTACGTTCTTCTGCTTCAGCTTCTCGAACTTGCCTTCCTTTGTCTTGCTGTATTCCATGAAAACATCATTCCAGATTTCAAAGTATTTCCCGCAGTTGCAGCCTGGCCTGCATTTTGGAGAGCATTTCTCCTTTCCTGTGTCTATGAACATTTCAGAGCATGGTCCGCACGGGCCTGTTTCACCTGCAGGGCCCCACCAGTTGTCTTCCTTTGGCAAAAAGTAGATTCTTTCAGCAGGAATTTTCAAGCTTTTCCAGGCAGATGCTGCCTCTTCGTCCTTTGGAGCGTCCTTGTCTCCTGCAAAGCAGGTGACTGAAAGCTTCTTGGCATCAAACCCAAGGACTTTTGTAAGGAACTCATGGCTCCATTCAATTGCTTCTTTCTTGAAATAGTCGCCCAGGCTCCAGTTGCCGAGCATTTCAAAGAAAGTTAAGTGCGAAGGGTCTCCGACAGAATCAATGTCAGTTGTCCTTATGCATTTCTGGACATCAGCTAGTCTCTTTCCGAGCGGATGCGGCTGCCCTAAAAGAAAAGGCACAAGCGGATGCATGCCTGCTGTTGTGAAAAGCACAGAAGGATCATGCTCTGGGATTAATGAAGCTGATTTTATGGCTGCATGCTTCTTTGCCTTGAAGAACTCAAGGTACTTCCTAATCAGCTCTTTTGAGTCCATTATGGCTTAGAAATATATATAATTTTTAAAGGTTTCTAATGCCTGCGTTGAGAACATCAATCATTGAGTAAACTTTTCCCTTTTTCCCTGCACTGACTTTTTCCTCAAGGAATTTCAATGCATCGAGGGTTCCTGAAGCATAGACTGCCCTGCCGTTGACATTGTGGGTTAGCTGCAAAATTCCCTCTTCAGTCCAATGCTTGGTTCTGAAAAGCACAGTGTTGTCTTTAGATGTCATGCACGCTACATTAACTGCAGAAGACACACTATCAAATATGTATTCTTTAAAAACAGGCGACCTGGACAGGAAATTAAAAATTTCATCGGCGAAATCCTTAATCTGTGCTGTTGGCGCTTCAGCACCTGGCGACAATGCATAGGTGTGCCAGCCGTGGCCTGCCAAATGCTCCTCGGGGACGCCAAGCAAGTGCTGTTCAGCCGGCTCCCTTATCATTTTTATCTGGCCAGCTTCGAATGGGATTCCCAGTTTGTTGAAATACTGGACCATTGCCTTCGCTGTTCCGCTTGTGTCCTTTTTTCCATTTTGATGGCTTTCTATCATCTTCAATTTATAGCCTTTCAGAGAATTTGGATTTTGCTCAGAGTAATTCTTGACAAGCTCCTGAAGCGCGACAATCTGCTTTGCCATGTTCGGCGCAATGACAGCCATAATATCCGAATTTCTCACGCGCTCCTCAAGCGCCTTCCTGTCGCCTCCTGTGGTGCCCATCACAAACGGGAGGTTGTGCCTGCAGTAAAAATCAGCGTTTGCATTCACTGAATCAGGCTGTGTGAAGTCAACTGAAAGAAAATCCCCTTCAAGCTCTTTTATTTTTTCTATCGCCTCATTTTTATCTGTATTGATAAGCAGGATTGGCTGCTCCACAGCAAGCCCTGCCATGAAAAATTTTTGGGTTATTTCAGGTCCTGTAAGCGAATACTTTACCAGTTCAAATCCATTACTGCATTTTATGGCTGGGTCTGCTGATATGCTGTTGGCAACTTCCGTTGCCATTTTCCCCGGCAGACCATTTACCATTACCTTCATTTCAACTCCAAGAATAAGCCCCTTTTATCCGTATAAAGCACGGGTTGTTTATAAACGTTTTTATATTGTATTCGTCACTTATTGGTAGTTAAAAAACGAAAGGTTTATATACTAGCAGATGTTCTAGTCCAGATATGGAAATATACAAAACATTAGATGAATTGGGCATCTCACCAGAGATAGGGGAAAGGGCTTTAAAGCACTTGGAACCGCTTAAAACAGTGCATATGCCTACTTATAATCATTCTCTAAGAGTTGGAGAACTATGCTTAAACGCTTCAAAAGTAGCTGGCTTAGACCCTGCTGTGATGTATCTTTCAGGGCTTTTGCACGATGTCGGAAAAGCGAAGATTGACCCAAGGATTTTAGGCAAAGAAGGGAAGCTGACAGCAGAGGAGATGGCTGAGATGGAAAAGCATCCTATTCTTAGTTACGAAATGCTGGTAGATGATTTCCATGATTTTTCAGAAGACATTGCAGATATTGCACTGTTGCATCATGTAATGCAGAAGAACAGCTATCCAAAGATGGTGATAAAAGACCCAAAAAGAATTGTTGCATTGCTTAGCTTAATGGATTTTTATGATGCATATAAAACCAGACCAAACAGCAAGATGAAATATGGATCTGCTGATGTAAGAGAAATAGTTACGAGAGAAAAGCATGACCAGAAAGATTTGATAGAAAAGCTTTACGAAGCAGGAATTTTTACATAAATATTTAAATATCATTTAATTGAATAATATTCTATGGAGTATCTTTTCAAGCGCTTTGCAAAGTATTATGACTTGATTTACCAGATAAAGGATTACAAAAAGGAGACAGATTTTCTGCTTCGCCTGATAAAAAAGAATGGGATAAAAGGGAAGGAAATTCTTGAAGTCGGCTGCGGCACAGGAAACCACGCAGTAATCCTGCAGAAAAAAGGGTTCAGGATTACAGGGGTTGACCTGAACAAAGAGATGCTTGCTGTGGCAAGGAAGAAGACCAAAAAAATAAGGCTTGACCAGGGAGACATGAGGAATTTTAGGCTTAAGAAAAAATTTGACATTGTCCTGTGCCTGTTCAGCACAATATGCTACAATTTAAGCTACAGGCAGATGGAAAAAACAATAAGAAATTTCCACAGGCACCTGAAGAAGGGCGGACTGATGATTTTTGACATGGGATTCAACAGGGAAAGATTTAACCAGAAAAGCCATGCATATGTAAACAGCCAGAGCAACAAAGAGGTGGATATTGTAAGATTTTCAAAATCGATACGGAAAGGGAATTACGCTTTTTTGGACATGGCTTATATATTGTTCAAGAATAAAAAATTCCACTTCGGCAGTGAGGTTCATAAGCTGGGAATATTTGACACGCTTAAAATAAAGAGGATTGCAGAAAAGATTGGGTTTGATGTAAAATTGTATGAATATTCAGGCAAGCCCTGGACAAAGAAATCAAAGCAATATGTTGTTTTTGCAGGGGTAAAGCGCTGATGGTTCTTGTCTCAAGAGTAAAGATTAAGGATGGCAACATAAAAGAAGCTGTCTGGAAAGCTATTTCTTTAGTGTCTAAATTTCCGGTCAAAGGAAAAAAGGTTTTGATAAAGCCGAATGTCAATTCAGACGACCCTTATCCGGGAACTACGAATCCTGCTGTTGTAAGGGCAATTGCTGACCTGTGCTTTGAAAAAGGCGCAAAGAAAGTGATTATTGGCGACCATTCATCTGTTTTCTGGCCGAGGACAAGGCATAACATGAAGGCAAATGGGCTTTTGGACGCGATGAAGGGGAGCAAGGCAGAAATTGTTGACTTCCTTAAATACAAGTCGGTTGAAGTGAATGGCGAATGCGTCAGGAAAATAAGGATTGCAAAGGAAATGTATGAAGATTATTATAAGATAAATGTCCCTGTCTGCCACACTCATTCAATGGCTGTCTTTTCAATGTCAATGAAGAACTTGATGGGGATCATGCAGAGGATTGACAGGCTGAAGTTCCACACGAGCAGGCTGCAGATGAAGATTGCTGAACTGAACAAGGCTGTGGATATTGATTTGAATGTGATGGACGGCACAGTGATAATGTACGACTGCGGACCTGCAAAGGGGCCAAGCGTGAAAAAGGATTTGATTTTCGCTTCAGAGGACAGGGTTGCATTGGATTATGTCGGATGCAGGGAGATTCAGGCCTGCGGAGGCTTGAAGGGAATAGATGTTTGGAATCTTCCGCAATTGAAGCACGCAAGAGAAATCGGCGTTGGCGTCAGGGATTTAAAGAAGATTGTTGTTAAAAATTCGTGAGCTTTCACTTACCGTCTTTCTTCAATAAACTTCCTGATTGAATCAGCTTTTTGTTCGCGGTTAATCAGAGAATAGGCCTTGGCTTCCAGTTCAAGCGTGAAGCATGGAATTTTAATTCCGTCAATATTTACATGAGTCAGATTTTTTTCAAGCAGCGAGTGGAGGTAAATTTTGTCATTTCTTGCTTCGCCTATAATTTCGACTTCTGCGCCGCCAATAACCAATTTGAACTTTAGCCCGCCGAATTTTGATTTTTCAGCAGCAGAAGGGCGCAAGTCAGATAACATTTCCTTTATTTTTTTGAAATCTTCCAGGTTAACAATAACATCAATGTCATTTGACTCAATTTCCATTCCCTGAAGCGCCATGTTTGCGCTCCCTGTAAGCGCCCACTTCAGATTTTTTTCTTTAAACCTCTCAGACAATGTCTTCAACGCTTTTTTGAATTTTTCATTTATCATGCGAACCTGCTCAGTTTTGACTGCTGTTTCATCTCCTTCAGCAGCCTGCTTTCCTTTAAAAGGTTTTCTGCGTCATAGCTCCAGCGCTTCTGCGCAAGCAGTTTGGCGTAGTGAAGCATCCTCTCCTTTGAATCAAAGGCAATTGGCTTGCTCATCAGTGCTTTTCTTGTTGCCTCGCGGGTAACCCAGACGCCCAAAGGCAGATAATAATCATCTGTAATGAAACGAAGAGCCAGGACAGACGCCTGCCTTTTTATCTGCTTCAGCTTCTCAAGAATTGCCAATCTGACAGAATAATATCCGCCGGAGCAGTTCTCTGCGTAATCTTTCCTTCCTTCATAGCCTTCATTGTCTGTCATGAAGTTTATCTTATCCTCTGTATTCCAGCTTGTCTTTGGCATGTATGTCTCAAACAGTTCATAGGACCAGATTTCGGGGAACATCAGGACCAGATAAAAATTTCCAAGGTAATTCCCGAAGAAAGCAATGTGGTCGTTAATTGCAGGGAAATCTTTTATCTCTGCCATGAGATTCTTTGCAAGCATGTCATCTGTTGCTGTTATGCTCCAGCGTGTCGGCACTAATTTCCTCTGCGCCTTCACCCCAAGATTCCCGATGCTCAATAATCTTGAAAGGAAATTCTCTTCAAAGCCCTTTTCCTGAAGATAAGCGAGCGCGTCAGTTGCCTTGAAGTCATAGTCAGAAACAACATAGTCAACTTTCTTGTCAATCTTGGGATTTTCAGTCAATTCAGCTTTCACAAGTTTTGCAGAGGGACCCATGGGAGCTTCGTTGCTTTTGAATGAAATCTTTACTTTCGGCTTGTCTTTCAGTGTTATGTCAACATCTGCAGGCTTTGAAGCCATTGCAACTTCCTGAGAAAGCTCAAGGAATTTGCTTTTCTCCCTGACATTTGACTGGAAGCGCGAGTTAATCAAGCCGGAACGAAGGTCAATTATCCTGGGAATCTCGTAGTTCTCAGCTGACCATGTACGAGGCGCGTCATAAATCGCAGAATCCTCTGCCTGCGTTGACATCAGCCCGACATTCACAAAAGGGTAGCCAACGCGCCCGACAAAAACAGTAGGGGCTTCGCCTGAGAACTCAGGCTTTTCGAGCGCATCCACAACTCTTACTCTTGCAGCTGCCTTTGCTATTATCGGGCAGAACGAAGCTCCGCACTGAAGCCTTCCTTTGCATTTTAGGCAGTTTTTTCCGGCGTGCATAAAAATAATAAGTCAGAAAAATATATAAGGTTTGTGAAGGGATGTCCAGTGGGATTATTTTCCAGGAAGAGCTGCGTAAAGATAGCCCAAATCAGAGGTTATGCCTCTCTTCGGCATGTAGATTTTCATTCCAGGCACAATAGATTCAGGGTCCCTTATCTGCGGATTGAGATCACGGACATTCGAATAGGGCCTGTCAAAGTCCCTTGCTATCCGCCTCAGGTGCTCGCCGTCTCTGACAATGTAAACAAAATCTATCATGCTTGAAAACAGCTGCCTTTTGTTTACGGCAAGCCCATATTTATCGCGATTCTCATATACTCTCTGAAGCGAAAGAACATCCCTCAGGTAATCTCGCGTCTCAGCAGGTATTTTATCATAAATCTCATGGTATTTTGCATCATTCCCAAATCTTTCATAAAGCTTCTGCGCCTTATCCTCGCGCCAGTTGTAGCCGACGAGCGCGAGCATGATGTTTCCTCCGAATTTTTCAGCCATCCTATCGAGATGCTTCGCGCTTTCTATGAATATTGAAGGGAACATGCTGTCTGTGAAATGGCGGGTTACCATGACGCCCAAGCCTTTTGAAGTTTCTGGCATGCATTGCATAGGGCCTTCTGCGCCCTTGCCTGAAACTGCATTCAGCTTGAACAACGATTCATTTGACCCGATTGACCTGATAAGGCCGTCTTTGACATACTTTGTTTTCGCCAGCCCCTCAAGGATGAAGTCATCGAACCTTGTTGATTCGCTCGCAAGAAATGAATAGCCAGTCATCCTGCAGTAGGTGTGTTTTTTATGGACCTCGCAGCCAGTGTAATATTTTATTTTTTTCTGGATTGCTTTTTCAAGCTTGCTGTCAAGATAGAGATACTCAAGGTCTGGCCTTGGCGCGGGCTTGATGGTTATTTCAGGAGGAATGTAGGGAAGTATTTTGACCGGACCAGGCAAAGCTACCCTTGCAGGTGGCTGCACTGTTTTCACGACATCCTTAACAAGAGTGGATATGTTCTTTCCGATGTCTGATGCAATGGATGAAACAGAAATCACATTTTTAGGCTCAGCTTCCACTGAAACAATATTTGAATCGATTGAGTCTATGCTTATGCCTAATGCTCTGCTTACTGCAGCCAAATTGCTCTTGAAGTTATCAGTGTAATAATCAATTGAGCTGGAAACATTGTCCCACTTTTTGTCAATGGAAGGTGTGTCTGCAAATGAATAATAGGAAAAAAATGCCAGAGGCACTGAAATGCCTGTCAATCCAAAGCACTGCCAAAAGCTGTTTCTTTTCGGCCCCCTTCCGTATACTTTTCGTATTTGCATATATGAAATGCTGAATAACTCATATATAAACCTTTTGGTTTGATGTCATTCCAAAGTAGTCATAAATAAGCTTAAAAATAAGCCCTGTTTTAGTGGGCAAATGAAAGCTATTTTGCTTATCTCAGGAGGAATAGACAGCCCTGTTGCAGGCAGGCTGCTGGCAGACAAGGGAGTGGAGCTTGTTGGAGTTCATTTTGGAGAGGAAAGCGAAAAAGTAAAGAAGCTTGCAATGAATATTGGAATTAAAAAAATATTCTTTGTCCCGCATGACTTAAGCGGATTTGGAAATTCAGAGAAAAAATATACCTGCCTCTACTGCAAGAGGCTTATGCTGAGGGTTGCGGAAAAAATCGCTGAAAAAGAGAAATGCGGATTCATTGTTACAGGAGAAAATCTTGGGCAGGTTGCATCGCAGACACTGGACAACATGTTTGTTGAGGACAAGGCAGTTAAAATTAAGATATTAAGGCCATTACTGACAAGGGATAAGGAAGAAACTGTAACACTTGCAAAAAAATTCGGGACATATGCGATTTCAATAAAAGAGGCGCATGAATGCTGCTGGCTTCCAAAGAGCGTTGCGACAAAGGCAAGGCTTGAGGCAGTTGAGAAGGAAGAGGAAAAGGCAAACATTAAGAACATGGTTGAGGAATGCGTCAGGAAAGCAAAGGTGATTGAAGTTGCTTAGCGAGAAAGAACTGAATGAGATAAAGGAAGAATTGGAAAGCTCAGAAAGACCTCTGTTTTTCTTTCACGATGATGTTGACGGATTGTGCTCATTCCTCCTGCTCTACAGGCACATACAGAGGGGCAAGGGGCATATTGTGAAGACAAATCCGCGCATAACAAAGGAATTCGTCAGATTTGTAAAAGACTATGACCCAGACAAGATTTTTATCCTTGATGTTGCGCAGCTTGACCAGGAATTTGTTGATGAAGTCAAGCTTCCTGTGATTTGGATAGACCATCACGGTCCGTACGAGATAAAGAATGTAAAATATTTCAATCCGAAAATCAAGGACAAGGACTCCTATATCCCTGCTTCGCAGATATGCTACGAAGCTGTCAAGAAAGACCTGTGGCTGGGGACAATAGGCACGCTTGGCGACGGCGGAAATGCTGATTTTGTAAAGGATTTTGCAAAGGAGTACCCTGACATACTCAACCCAAAGATAAAAGACAGGAACAAGATGCAGTTTGAGTCTGGGCTTACCAAGCTGATATCGATTTTAGGCTTTAATCTAAAGGGCGGGAGCGAGGATGTTAAAAAAGCGATAAAAATTCTGACAAGAATTGAAAGCCCGTATGAAATCCTGAATCAGACAACTGAAAGGGGAAAATTAATCTGCAAGAGATGCCTGAAAATAAGCAGGGAGTATGAAGAGCTGCTTAAGGAGGCGCTGAAAGTAAAGGCAAATGGCAATCTTTATGTCTTTGAATACACTGAAAAGACGACAAGCCTGTCAAGCGAAATTGCAAATGCAGTATTTTACAGGCATCCGGAATGGACAATTGTGATTGCAAGGAAAAAAGGGGATGAAATGAAATGCTCATTAAGGTCGCATATTGTTGACCTAAGGAAAGTTGTTGAAAAAACACTTAAAGAGGTTGAAGGGTTTGGAGGGGGGCATCCGCAGTCTTCAGCTATAATACTCAAGGCAGAGGGTTTCAAGAGGTTTATTGAGATATTACAAGAAGATTTATAAATGAGTTATTTTTAAGATTTCTCAGTCCGCGCCGGTGGTCTAGTGGTATGACAACGGCCTTCCAAGCCGTTTACCCGGGGTCGCCGCCCGGCCGGCGCAGAGCGCGGACGGGTCTGAAAATCCCGATGAAGTCGAGATTTTCTTTATTCGGCCGGCGCATTTTTATTTTAAAATGAAAAAATCAATAATTGTCTTCTGCGCGCATCCTGATGATGATGTGCTTGGCGCAGGCGGGACAATGGCGAAGTACGCTGAAAAAAACTATGAAGTCATTGTTGTAGTTTTCTCCTATGGCGAGCGAGCGCATCCGCTGATGAAGAGGGAGTTCAGCACAGAGATGAGGGTGAAGGAGGCAAAGAGCGCGCACCGGATTCTGGGATGCAAAAGGGATATTTTTCTCGGGCTGAAGGAAGGCAATTTCATAGAGGACATCAGAAAGAAAAAGATAAAGGATTTGATTCAGAAGATGGTGAAGACGCACATGCCTGAAAAGGTTTTCACGCACTCTGCAAGCGACCCGCATCCGGACCATCAGGCTGTCCACAGCATTGTTCTTGAGGCGCTTAAGAATGCCAGGACAGAAGTTTACACATTTGACATCTGGAACCCAATCAGCGTTGTGAAAAGGAACCTTCCAAAGCTTTATGTTGACATTTCAGGCACAATGAAGAAGAAAGTCTCTGCAATAAAAATGTTTAAGAGCCAGCACAAGTACATATTTTATATAATCTGGAGCATTTACATAAAAAATTTGAAGGCAGGGCTTGAAAATAGGTGCAGGTTTGCAGAAGTTTTTTGCAAGGAAAAATAAGGTTCGTTAAAATGAAAATATTAATCGCAGTTGACACATTTCACCCAAAGAAGGATGGTGTAGTCAGGTTTCTTGATGAGGTTATACCAAGATTGGCCAGGAGCCATCAGGTTACTGTGCTCGCGCCTGCGTTCAAGGGCAATGCCGGGGAGATTGAAAGAGATAACATAAAGATTGTTAAGCTGCCATTGTCAAGAATAATTCATATCACTGGCTACAGTTCTGTCAGGTTTTCAAGAAATGTGCTGAAACAGATAAAAAAATATGTTGCAGAGGCAGACGTTGTTGTGGCGCAGGATGTCCTGCTTGCCGGCGCTGCCTCGATTGTTTATGCAAAAAGGCTTGGAAAGCCTGTCTATTCATTTGTGCACCAGATGAGCTGGGAGCAGTTTCCTGTTATTGTTTCATCCACCTGGCTGAAGAAGATTGTCTCATTTATTGTAAGACATGCCACAAAATGGCTTTACAAAAAATGCGATTTTTTACTAGTGCCTTCTGAGTATACAAAGAAAAGTCTGAAGGAAATTGGAATACGAAATGAGATGAGGGATGTAATGCTTGGGATTGACACAAACAAATTCAGGCCTGCCGAAGACAGGGAAAAGGCGAAAAAGGCAGTGCACATTTCTCCTGGCACGCTTGTAGTTGGCTACTGCGGGAGGATAAGCAAGGAGAAGAATGTCGAGACATTGTATGAGGCATTTGTTAAAATCAGCGGAAAATACAAAGCCAAGCTTCTTATAGTTGGCGGCGGGGAAGAGGAAGAATTGTTCAGGGAGCATCCTGATGTGATTATAACTGGATTTGTTGACAGTGTACTGAAATACCTGCAGGCAATGGATATTTTTGTGATGCCGAGCGTGACAGAGACAACCTCGCTTGCAACGATGGAGGCGATGGCAGTTGGCCTGCCTGTGCTTGCAACGCCTGTCGGAAGAATCGTTGATTTTGTGAAGAAAGGATACAACGGCTATTTCTTCCCGAGAAACAGCGTTGATGCGCTTGAGTACGAACTTAGGGAACTTCTAGACAAGCCTGATTTAAGGGAGAAGCTTGGGGCAAACGCAAGAATATCAATGCAGGCGCATTCATGGGAAAAAACAGCGCAGGATTTTGAAAGAATTATAACTTCAGGTTGACTACCTTGCTTATTCCGTCTTCTGCATTGGGCATTGACACGCCGTAAACCAAGTCTGACTCGGATATGATTGCGTCGTTGTGAGAGATTATTATGTACTGCGCATTTTCCGAGTATTTTCTTATCAGCTTTGCAAATTTCTCAGAGTTCCTCTTGTCAAGCGCAGCGTCAACCTCGTCCAGGATATAGAATGAGGCTGGCTCATGCTCCTGTATCGCAAATATGAATGCCAGGGCAGTCATTGTCTTCTCTCCGCCTGACAATGACCTTATGTCAAGGAACTTATTGCCTGTTATCCTGACTTTAACCATTAATCCGCCATCGAACGGCTGGTCCTTGTTCTCTAAAACAAGGTTTGCATCGCCTTTTGTTGACAGTGCAGAGAATATGTTCTTGAAATTCTCGTTGATGACATCGAATGTCTTCATGAAAAGGTCTTTTTTCTTTGTCTCTATCTCATTCATAAGGACAAGCACGTCCTGCTTTTCAATTCCTAATCTCTCTTTCTTTTCAAGAAGGCTGGAATACTCCTTTTCAACGCTCTCGTAGATTTCCAATGCCCTCAAATTTATGCTGTCACCAACCCTGGACATGAATGATTCGTCTGACTTTATCTCCTTTCTCAGCTCCTCTTCCGGCTTCCTGCTGAATATCTCAATCCCCCTAAACTGCTCGAATTCCTTGTTGAATGCATCCAGCTCTGTGCTGACTCTTGCATTTTCAAGGGAGACATTGTTCATCTTGATTTCAACCTGCTTGGAATCCTCGTTCAAGACCTCTAATCTGTTTTCCAGCTTCTTTATTATGTCATCTATCTTCTGCCTGTTTGTGAATAGGTCTTTGAACTGCTCGTAGAATTTCTTTTCTTCCTTCTCCTTATCTTTCAGAACATCATTTTTCTGCTTGATGCCGTCGTTTATCTCCTTTATCTTGCCCCTGAAATGCTCATCCTCTTTCTCGTGCTGTTTTATGATTTTGATTATGTTTTCCTTATCCGGAAGAAGCATTGTTGTCAGCTGGACATCTGCGTTTTTCATGTCAGATGTGAGCTGCAGGATTTTGTTGCTGAACTCCTGCCTTTTCTCCTCAAATGCATTCAATTCAGCGATTAATACGGGATTTCTCAGCTGGCTTATCTTATCCCTCATCTCCTGCTTCTTTATCTTGAGCTTTGCAAGTAAATTGTTGCAGTCGCTTACTTTAAGATTGATTGAGTCTGTTCTCTTTTCCGCGTCCTTCAGCTCTTTTGTCAGGTCCTGCTTCAGCTTCTTGTTTACATCAATGTCGCCTGACTCAAGGTGCAGTGATTTCTCGATCTTGATTATCTCGCCTTCAAGCGTCGCCTTTTCTTGCCTTAGCCTGTCAACAAACTTCTCGTTTTCTGATTTCCTCTTGTCCAGCGCCTTTATGACAGATTCGGAATCAGCAATTATCTGCTCATTCTGCTTAAGCCCGCTTTCAATCTCTGATTCCCTGAAGCCAAGGCCTGCCCGTTTCTGCCTGTAGCCTCCCTGCATTGCGCCGCTCAGCTCTGCCATGTCGCCGTCGATTGTTGCCATCTTGACTTTTCCGATGCCGATGGCCCTTGCAGTGTCTATGTTCTCCACAACAAGCGTGTCGCCGAAGACATAGGAGAAGACATTATTGAATTTCTTGTCAAACTTGATCAGGTCTATTGCCAGGCCGTGCGCGCCTTCGCTGTTTTTGAAGCTTTCTGCATTTGCAGAAATTTGTTTCGGCTTTATTTTGTTAAGCGGGAAGAATGATGCTATGCCGTATTTGTTGTTTTTCAGGAATTTTATGCATTCTGAGGCGGTCTTGTCATCTTCAACAACAATTCCCTTTATCTTGTTGCCTGCTGCGATTTCCAGCGCCAATGAGTATTTTGAGCTGACTTCGCCGAGCTCTGAGACAGTCCCGTAGATGCCCTTGATTTTGTTTTTCTGGTCAAGGACTTTTTTGACAGCAATGTCGCCAAGAAGCGTCTCCTGAATTCCTATGTTTCTTGCCTCAAGCCTTGCAAGGTCCTCCCTTGCCTTCATTGCCTTCTTTCTTGCCTCTCCCAGCTGGGCTGATAGTGAAGAATCATCATTAAGTCGTTTGTTTAATTCAAGGGTTGCCTTCTTGAAATCCTCGCGCATCTGCTTCAGCATGTCAATATCTTCCTTGTTTTCCTTCTCAAGCTCCAAAACTTTGTTTATTTTCTCGTCTATTGACTGCAGCTGCAATTCCAGCCTGTCCTTTTTCCTCAGCAGTTCCTGCTGCTCCTGCCTGAGGTTCTGGATTTCTGTCTGCCTTTCCTCTGCATCCTTGTCCAGCGAATCAATTTCTTTCTCGATTCCTGTTGTGTCAAGGTTGTTCTTTTTCTTGAAATCATCTATTTTTCTGTTTATGTCTGTCAAGCTCTTCTGCGTTGAGGAAAGTGATTTTTCAAGCTCTGATTTTTCCTGCTTTGACCTTGAAATTTTTTCATCGATGTCTTCGATGTTCTTGTTCAGCTGCTCCTTTCTCTGCTTCAGCTTCTCTATCTCATTCCTGAATGACTCCAGTTTGCTGGTTGAAGTTGCCAAATCAACCTTAATCTGCTCAACTTCCTTGTGAATCTTGACCTGCTCTGTTTCCCCGCTTGACTCAATTTTTTTGTTTATGTCAGAGATGTTTGTCTTCTTCTCATTCATGTCATTTTTTAATTTTGAGATTTCTGACTGTAGTGATTCAAGCTTTTCCCTGTGTTTGCCTATTCTCTGCTCAAACTCTTTTCTTTCATCCTCTTTTCGCTTTATCTGGATGTTGAGCAAAGATGCTTTGTTCTTATTGATTCTCTCGACAATTTCCTTATATTTTATCGCCTGGTCGCGGTCTTTCTTGAGCTCTTTCAGGCGCTCCTGCCTTTCTGAAAGTATTATTTCTGCTTCCTTCAGCTTTTCCTCAACCTTTGAAAGCTCATTCATTGCCTTCTGCTTCTTGTCCTCGTAGATTGAGATTCCTGAGATTTCCTCGACAAGCCCTCTTCTTTCAAGAGGCGACATCTCGACGAACCTGATTATGTCTCCCTGGAGAATTATGTTGTAGCCCTCCGGGTCTATTCTTGCCAGCGAGAGAAGCTCCAAAACTTGCTGTCTTGTCCTTGTCTTGTTGTTTATCCTATAAACGCTTTGGCCGGAGCCCTTTACGATTCTTGAAATCTTTATTTCCTCCTCTGGAATCGGAAATGTTTTTTTGGAATTGTCAAAGAAGATTGAGACTTCCGCCTCCTTTGAAGGTGTTTTTGCCTTGCCGCCGTTGTAGATTAAGTTTGCGGATTTTTCAGCCCTCAGCGATTTTGAAGAGCTTCTTCCAAGAACAAAGCACAATGCATCCAGGACATTGCTCTTGCCTGAGCCGTTTGGTCCGATAACTGCATTAAAGCTGTTGCCGAATGGGAGTGCTGTGTGCTTCGCAAATGACTTGAAGCCATGCATTACAAGGCGGTTTATTCTTGTCATTTATTTTTCCTGTATATGCTGAGTATTTAAAGTTTTTGAAAAAAGGTGATATTTTGGGAATTTATTTACAATATTGAAAGCTAAATGCTGAAATATTTGGCTAAATCCCTGATTATCTAAACCGAAAAGCTTAAATATGATGAGAGCAGATAATATAGCTATCAGAATTACGTTTTCTATGATTTTCCTGCTCCTTTAGTTGTATCTATTAAGGATGGAAACCCACACAACTAGCGGAGTATGGAAAGAGCTGCTGAGTTATTTCAAAGCCAAGACTGAAGTCATGGTGCATGACAGCAACATTGAAGCAAGACTTGAGCCGGTAACTAAAAGGTCGAAGCGTGTTATAGATGAGGATGTGAAGCGCCTAAGCAATATTATAGGTGCTGACAAATTCAACAGCTATTATTCAGCAATGCTGCCTGACCGCCCTTACTATAATGTATGTGATTTCAATGAGGCACTAATCACCCTGATGAGAAAAGATGTTAATTATCAAAACTATGTTCACAACGAAGCTGAACGAGCTTGGGATAATCCTCCAGTGTATAGGATTGCGTGATTTTTAGAATTCTTTCAGCCGCTTCTGCCCCTTTCCCTTTGCCAAGTCACTGTAGCATTTCCAGCTCTTCCTGAATATCTCGGGGGTTTTGTCCCAGTTCTCCTCAAGAAACTCCCTTGTTTTCGGGTCAGCGGGATAGCCTGAGCCGATGTCGCCGTAGGCTTTCTTCAGCTTTGCAATCTCTTCGTCCCTTGTAACCTTTGCAAGAATTGAAGCAGCTGAAACAACAACATAATTTTCATCTGCCTTGTGCTCAAGAACCAATTCTGTGTCTGTGTTCAGCAGATTTTTTATGTAGCCAGTGTAATCTGGAATGTTCGGGCTCGGGCAGTCAATGATTGCCTTTCCGGGCGCAAGCTTGTTGATTATCTCAGCTGATTTCCTTGCCTCAAGCCAATTAAGATTCAGGCTGTCTTCGCCTCTGACAGCAAAATCAATTTCAGATGGAGGGATAATGAGAATTATGTGGTCTTTTGCGATTTTCAGGATTTTTTTGAACAAATCAGTTCTCTGCTTCGGTGTCAGAAGCTTGGAATCCTTAACATGCAAAGCTGTTAATTTCTTTTCATCGCCTTCCTCGATTGTTACGCCGGCTATGACCATCGGACCGATAACAGGTCCTCTGCCTGCCTCATCAATACCCAAAACAGTTGGCATAATATACAGAAATCAGATATTGTTTTTAAAGATTGTGCTACTTCAGCTTTGGCTATAAACTGGCCATAAACTCAGGCTCTAAATCATAGCTCAAAAGTGCCTCGGAAAGAACAGCGGCATTATGATTTTAATTTGCTTATTTCTTCCAATGTTTTATTTCCATAAATAAGATAATTTAATATTATCTCTTCTTTAGTATTCCAGTCAGGATAGTCCTTGGTAAAATTTGTTTTCGTTCCCACCTCATTAATTGCATAGAAACCGAGCTTCCTAAATGAATATAACCCCTTTGGTAAAAGTATGATATATCCCTTCCCCCTTCCATCTTCACCAAAAGATGTATCTTCAAAAAAGCCATGTGGCACCAATCCTTCATGAATAAGGACGCCACTTTCTACCTTGTCAGCGATGCCTGCGGAAAAAGCACCATTACATCTATGATCCCTTCTGCCGAAACGCATTTTAGGCCATTTTTCAAAAACTTTAGATTTTTCCAGAATATATTCTTTTACTTGAGCTCCTGATTTGAGGATTATATTTTCTATGAGATTTTTTTCCATGGTACTTTAAATAGATTATTTACTTATAAATCTTTTGTTTGGGAACATTTTGGCTTTATGGTCAAAGCCCTTGCTACTTCTTATTCTTGCTGAAAAGCTGTTCAGCTGGGCAGCCAAGCTCCCTTTGTTTGCAGTATTTGCATGCCAAAGAGCCGCGGACAAAGCTGTTGCCGAAAGAGGTCAGGATTACAATCAATATGACTGACAGAAGAATCAGCCAATTGAATTCCAGCATAAGCAAAATTATTCCTGCAATTAAAGGTATTATCGAAACCAAGAAATCAGGGATAATATGCTTCCAGGTTATTTTTCTGCGTGCGAATTTGTTTGGACTGCCTTTCTTGAAAAATAATGAACTTAATTTTCCTTTCCCAAAAGCGCAGCATCTGCCGTAATAATGGCAATTAACGCAGCTTTTTTTCATAACCATTATCTCTAGCAGAAGGATGTAAAGAATATACAAGCCCAGCCAGACAAGCCCAAGATGGTAAATGATGAATGCTCCTGCAAGATATATTGCAATTGAAACGAGATTGGAAATGAGCATTATCCAGCACGGATAATTTTCATAAATTTTTGTTTTGCCCATGAGCATAATAAAATTAGTGCAGGATATAAACCTTTTGTAAGGCAAGCAGGGGCATAAAATTTATAAACAAGATATAGACATTAACAGAAAATGCGAAGTAAACTGCCTTTCAAATTCATATACAACGTATTCTTTAAAACACCAGATATAATCCTGCCGATGTTAAGGCTCGGATTAAGGAAATACCTGACTGTTGATTGGGATTACAAAAGAGGGGACGGTATTTCTTCAAAACCGCCTCTTCAGATAAGCCTGAGAATAACAAACCTGTGCAATCATAGATGTGCAGTCTGCGGGCAATACGGCGAGAAGGGGTACATGCACACCACAAACGGGAAACATCTCTTTAATACGCTTGATGTTGAAGTCTATAAGAAACTTGTCGATGAAGTTGCATATTACAAGCCGCTGTTCTATCTTACCGGCGGAGAGCCGTTCCTCTATCCAAAGCTTATGGAGCTGATGAAATACATAAAACAAAAAGGCTGCCTTGCAACCCTTGTCACAAATGGCTCAAGACTCAAGGATAATGCAAAGCAGATAGTTAATGATGAATGGGATTTTGTCATGGTTTCCCTGGACGGCCCTGAGGAAGTGCATGACAGATGCAGGGGAGTCAAAGGCGCATACAAGTCTGCTATTGATGGCCTTATTGCATTGAGGAAGGAAAAAGAAATGCAGAAGAAAGCGAAACCGTACATACTGACTTCAACGACAATCTCAAAAGTCAATGCAGATGTCCTTGAAAAGACATTTGAGATAGGCAACAAGGTAAAACCTGATTACATGATAGTATATCTCTCCTGGTTTACTTCAGAAGAGCTGGGCAAAGCCCATTCCAAAATAATAAAGAAAGAATTCGGCATAGAGCCCTACACCTGGAAATCTTACACAAATAGGTACAATGAAATTGAACTGGATTCTCTGGTCAGCGCAATAAAGAGGGTAAAGGAAAAAAAATGGCCATTCAACTACCTAATCATACCAAATATCCCATTAAAAGATGTTAAAGATTATTACAAGTATCCTGCAAAGATGTTCGGCTATTCAAAATGTGCAGCTCCATTCTTCATGATAGATGTAATGCCCAATGGAGATGTGGTCACATGCAGGGATTACGTAGACATCAAAGTCGGCAATATAACAGAAAAGCCTCTTCTTGAGATATGGAATGACAAAGGATTTGTAAAATTCAGGAAGCTTTTGATAAAAAGAAAGGGTCTGCTGCCAATCTGCTCCAGATGCTGCGGTCTGATGGGGTACTAGGAAGAAATCACCATCTGAACATATTCAGCAATTTTATGAATATTTTGCTTATAGAATAAGTTTTCTTAAGCTGGTTGAAACTGCTCCCATAGCCAAAATTCTTTACTGGCCTGAAGAATTTTTTCCACCCGCCATTATGCACCACTGGAATTTTTTCTCCATTCTTTGAATAGAATTCCCCCTTCTTAATATAAAATGGGAATGGCTTAAGCAACACCAGGAAATTATATTTAGGATCCAGCTCTTTAAACCCGTCTCTGTACAACACATAGTTTATTGCTATCTGGTCTGGACCATAGCTGTTATTCTTTATTAGGGATTCGCATTCCACACACAACTGCCTGAACAACCTGCAGGGAGCCAGTATAAAACCTGCATTGGCTATTTTTTTCCCTTTTATGACCTTTTTTATTTTTTCCAGGTCATTCTTGTTGAAACTTCTGCTCAGAGTGAATTCGAAATCGATAATGAGCTTGAATAGGGTGACTACATTCTCGCATATGCACCTGAACCCTGATTTGTCTTCATCAAAGAGGTGGCTGATATCGCTTTGGAAGATGATGTCTGAACTGTCGCAGGTGAGTACCTGGTCATAGTCTTTTGCCGAAAGAAATTTTTTAATGTCGCCGAATTTGGCTGAATTCGGAAATCCTGTTTTTGTTCCTTTTTTTATAATCACCCTGTTATCTTTAAGTTTTTTTGCCTGCTCTTTTGTCAGCCCGTAATCCAGGATGATGATGTCTATATTGCTCAGGTTTACATTCTCCTTCAAAGACTTAAGCCAGTGATTTATCAGGAAATCCCCGATGTTTGCGCTGGCGCACGCAATAATTGCATTTTTCATTAGACTTTGCCCTCATATTTCTTGCTGACCTTTTTGGCTATTAGATAAATCGCAACAAGCAGGATAGCCGCTGCTGTTATTATTAATGTGGTATAATCAAGATAGCGGTTGATTCTTGTGTAAGCCTGACCAAAGTAAAATCCAGCAAGGACAAGCACAAAAGACCTTGGGACTGTCACAAGCATGTTAAACCAGGTGAATTTCCAGAACGGCATCTTTACAATTCCTGCTGTGACAAGAAAAATGCCGCTGAAGTTCTGGGACAGCTTTCCCAGGATAAGTGTCTTGCCGCTGTGCCTGTGGAAATGCTTTTCCAGCCTGGCTATGCGCTCTTTTGTTATGCCAACATAATGCCCCCACCTGTTGATAAACCCTCTCCTGCCCCAGTGCCCTAAAAAATAATACAGACTGTCTCCCACAAAATCGCCAAGAACAGCAAGTGCGTAAACAACAAAAACATTGAAATAGCCAAGCGAAGCAAGGAATGCAGCGATTACTGTGATAATCGGTCCTTCTACAACCATTATAGGAAATATCAGGTAATACCCATACTGAATAAGCAATAGGGTTATCTGGCCAGGCGAAAATACCATAATGTATTGATTCATTAATATAATGTTTATAAATATTTCTGATAATATGAAGCAGGGATAAAATTTATAAACAAAGAAGCAAAAAACAGCATTATGACAGGAATTAGCAAGGATGAGATAACATTTGACGGGCTCAAAAGCTTAAGCGATTCTGAAAAAGCTGTTCTTAACAAGCTTTCAACTGAATACTTCCAAAAGATAAAAAGGATGCTTGACAATCTTGTTGCGCTGAGAATAAAAATTAAAACCTATGAAAAGGGCGGGGAAAAGAAAAAATACTCAATTGACATCAATGTCTTCACGCCAAACAAGAACAATTTCAACTCAAACAAGACTTCTGACTGGAACTTTGCAAAGGCGCTGCAGAAGGCATTCAACGCTGTGCTGACAAACATCAAGGACAAGACGCATGCGACTTCCGGAAGAAAGTGGAAGAAGTCGTACGAATAATTCTAAAAAATAGCGGGGGTAGGATTTGAACCTACGACCTGTGGGTTTCTTACAATTCATATTGATATGAGCCCACCGGGCACTCCAGACTGCCCTACCCCGCTGTATATCGAAGGAAAGGCAGGCGGTTTATAAAGGTTTTTGAAAACAAATAAGAAAAACCTTTAAAAACAACCCATTCTTTTGTATTCGTATGCCGAGGTGGCCCAACCTGGTAAGGCGCAGGCCTGCTAAGTCTGTTTCCCGCAAGGGAAGTCTGGGTTCAAATCCCAGCCTCGGCGTTCATTTTCAAATGCTCAAAAAAGCGGCGCTGAAGCTCTTAAAGCAGAACCTTGGACTTAAAAGAGGGGAAATGGTCATTGTAGTTACGGACAGGAAAAACTGCCCTGTTTTCAAGGCTGTCTGCGAAGGTGTTGAGATATTAGGCGGGAAATTAAAAACACTGAAGATAACAAACAAAAGAGCGCATTCTTCTCCAATTCCAGAAGCAAAAAAATTATTCATAAATGCGGACGCAATTGTCGCAATAACTGACAAAAGCATTTCACATTCTCCGGAAACAAGGCTTGCAAAAAAAGAATACAAGGTGAGGATTATTTCTGCTGTTGAGGTTGACAAGAAGCTTTTTCTAAAGGGCGCAAATGCAAGCCAGAAAGCTATCAGGAAAATAAACAAGAAGCTGATTAAAATCCTGAACAAACATAAGAATATCAAAATAACAAGCCCTGCTGGAACAGACATTAAAATAACAAGAGGGATAAAGTTCAAGTCAGACGACGGTGACTCAACAAAGAAGGGTGAATTAAACAATTTTCCTTATGGCGAAATCTGCACTTATGACATGAAAGATGTGAACGGGAATTTAGTCATAGATTTCTCAAGCGTGTGCCAAAGCGGTGCAAAAATAATAATCAAAAACAGCAGGGCAGTCAGCTGGAACAAGAAAGCAGAATCAATAATAAGCTACCTAAAAAAATCAGGCGGAAATTCTGCATTGAAGATTGCGGAGTTCGGCATCGGGACAAACCCTGCGCACAAAAGAATAATTAAAAAGATAATCCATGACGAAAAAATATATGGCTCCGCCCACATTGCATTCGGCGGCGTCGGCAAGGGAAAGAGCCTTGTCCATGAGGATGTTATAATACTCAATCCAACAATAATTGCAGGAAAAAAGACAATTGTGAGAAAAGGAAAGATATTATGAAAAAAACGTCGCTGTTGATTTTATTGCTGTTGCTTCCGCTAGCTTCTGCTCAGGATTTTACTTACGCAGACAGCATAACTGCAAGGCAGGAGGTATTCTCATCGCTGACAATTCTTCCGCAGAAAGATGATTACTCGCTTGAATACGCAATCATCAACCTAAGTTTTTTCCCAAAGGAAACGATGCAGCAGCAGGTTCTTGAGCAAACAACAACGCCGGATGCAGAAGCCGTAGGCGACCGCCTGATTTTCAACATAAAAAACCCAAAGATGACTGATTATTACAGGGTTGATTCGGTGGTTAAGACAAGCAGCAGGAGAGCAGAAATAAAAGAAAAGACAAGCTTTCCAATAGCTGCTATCCCTGGTCCCGCAGGGTTCTTCCTGGGCCCAAGCGAATTGGTTGATTCGGACGACCCAAGAATAATTGGGCTGGCTTCGCAGATTGTTGAAGGCGAGGACGACTTGTTTGTTGTGGAGACAAAGCTTGCAGAGTGGGTGAAAAGCAACATAGAATACAACATAACAACTGCGACAGAAAGCGCAAGCCAGAAGGCAACCTGGGTGCTGAGCAACAGGAAAGGCGTCTGCGACGAAATTACAAACCTATTTATTGCATTAAACCGCGCATTGGGTATTCCGGCAAGATTCATCTCAGGCATTTCATACACAAACTCTGAGCTATTTGCAGAGAAATGGGGGCCTCATGGCTGGGCAGAGGTTTATTTTCCGGGCACTGGCTGGGTTCCTTTTGACGTAACATACGGCGAGTTCGGCTATGTCGATGCAACGCACATTGTTGCAGGCATAAGCAAAGATGCAAAAGAGATGTCAACCCAGCTGGCGTGGTACGGCAGGGATGTTACTGTTGATTTTGAAAAGCTTAGGTTCAAGACAGAAGTCATCAACTACACAAAGGAGGCGAATTTTATCAAAATAACTGCGAGCCCGATAAAAGATGATGTTAGCTTCGGCTCCTACAATACGATAGAAGCTGTTGTTGAAAACCTTGAAAATTATTACGCTGCTACAACTGTTGGGATTTCAAAAGTAAATGAGATTGAGAATGTCGACGCAGTTGAAAAGACTATTGTGCTGAAGCCAAATGAAAAGAAAAGCGTCTTCTGGATGGTGCGTGTGATAGATGATTTGAGCAGGGACTTTGCATATACCTTCCCCATTGTTGTTTACAGCGACAGCGGAGTGTCTGCAAATGCGACTTTCAAATCGAATTTTGACGCTGAATCCATTAAGCTTGAGGAAGCGGTAACAACCCTGAAAAGTCTCAATGAAGAAACTGCAAAAGTCTATTCAAGGAATGTCTTCATTGACTGCTACGCCGAAAAGAGCGCTTATTATGTTTATGAGAACAAGACAATTGACTGCATAGTGCAGAACAAGGGGAATGTCTTCATGAGGAATCTGAGCATGTGCCTTGAGAATATCTGCGGGATATTTGACCTGGGCATATCAAGGCAGAAAAACATAAACTTCACGCTTGAAACTAATAAGACAGGTACAATAAGGATTGATGTCACTGCATCTGGAACAGATGTCTTAAAGAGAAAGACTGTGCAGATTGAAGTTCTTGACACACCGAAGATAGAGATTGCAAACCCAGACTACCCGAAAAATATCTCTTATGGCAGGGATTTTAATATTTCATTTTCAATAAAGAAAGTATCTGCCTCCCTCCCCAAAAATGCAGATGTTGAGTTTGTCTTTGAGGATTCAAAAAATCACTGGAGCCTTAGCGACATTGAGACAGACAAGCGGATTATTGTGAATATGAACGGCAACCAGCTTGATGCAAAGCAGAATATTTTCAAGATAAATGTTAGGTATTTTGACTCAAACAGCAGGGAGTACACTCAAACAGCTGAATTTGAAATTAATCTAAACAGGCTTAATATGCTTCAGAAAACAGGCATGTTTTTCAGGAAAATAAGCAGAAGCATCAGCAAAGTTTTTAAATAAAGAATATATGAAGGGATATATGGCTAAGAAAAAAAGAGGAAAAAAACCAAGCCTAGGTGATATTAACAATAAGCTTGATGTAATTCTGACAGGCCAAAGAAAGATACTGAAAGAGGAAAAGAACGTAGAAAGAGAAGAAAAGAATGTTCTGGAAGAGGAAGGAGAGGAGCTGGCTGAAGAAAAAAAGGTTGAAGGCGAAACAGAAGAGGAGCTTTCTGAACTTAAGAAGCTTGAAAGGCTTGAGAAGGAAATAGAGAAGCAGACTGAAACACATCCCCTGAGAAAAATAACATATAAGGACATTGCAAGAGGCGCTGTCGGCGCTTTCTTTGGCTCGGTTGCGCATTACACATTTCTTTATGGAATTGAGGTTGCTGAAAAACTGGACATGGTAAGGGCTTCGGTGCTTTATCTGCTCTCATTCATAATCGGCGCTGTTTTCCTTTATGTAACTGGCTTCAGGAAAATAAAGGATGTCAAGGTGCTTGCATTCCTTCCGATAAGGCTAATTGTCCTATACATAACCTCAATTTTAATGGCTATCCTGGTGCTTTACTTTTTCCATCCGGAATTCGGGAATTCATTCATACTAAGCTTTAAGCAGGTCGCAACAGTGACGCTGACAGCGATACTGGGCGCATGCACAGCGGATTTAATAGGGAAGGGTGAGTAAAATGGAAGTTGTAGAAGATATAATGAAAGGGGAGACAGGCAAAATGAACATTATGCGCGGTTTTTTGATTAGCATAACAACCAATGAGAGGGATTATGAAAAAATGAACAATGTTCTTAAGATTCTTGAAATAAACTGCAAAAAGATTGAATCCCTGATTGCAGGCCAGATTAAAAAAGAAGAATACAAAGCTATCAAAAGCCAATTGACTGGGCAGATTAAGCAATTGGAGTACATCCAGACAAGTGTTGAAACTTACGAAGTGGAGAAGGCCACAATTATAAAAAATCAGATGATTGACAACATAAAAATATCTATACAGAAATTCAATAACTTTTGTGAAGCGGCAATTTATGCGCTTAAGAAACAAAGGATGGCAGCATGAAAACAGAAAAACTTGTCCCGGACACTTCTGTCATTATTGAAGGGATTGTGTCAAAGAAGCTCGAGAAAAAGGAGCTTGCCACAGATGAGATAATAATCCATGAGGCGATTGTCGCAGAGCTTGAGCACCAGGCGAACATGAACAAGTCAATCGGCTCAATCGGGCTTGAGGAGATAAGCAGGCTGAGGGAGATTTCCAAAAAGCTTGATTTCAAACTCTCATTCAGCGGAAACAGGCCTAGGCCTGCTGAGATAAAATACGCGAAAATGGGCGAGATTGACTCGCTGATAAGGGAGCTTGCCTTTGAGAACGATGCAGTGCTGATAACAGCTGACAAGGTACAGGCAAAGGTCGCGGATGCAAAGGGAATAAAGTTTATTCTCATAGAGCTGGAGATAAAGCCGAGAAAATTGATGCTAGAAAGGTTCTTTGACGCAAGGACAATGAGCGCGCATTTAAGGGAAAACATGCCGCCGTTTGCCAAGGTTGGAGTGCCGGGCAACTGGGAGTTCATTAAAAAAGAAGCTAAGAAGCTGACGCAGGAAGAAATAAAGGAGATGTCAAAGGAGATAATTGAGGAAGCTAACATGAGAAGGGACAGCTTCATAGAGATTGACAGGCCGGGCTCAACAATTGTCCAGCTTGGATTGTACAGGATTGTGATAACAAGGCCGCCTTTCTCAGACGGCTGGGAGATAACTGCTGTAAAGCCAATCAAGAAACTGCAGATTGATGATTACAAGATTTCTGAAAAACTTGCAAAGAGGATAGAGGAGCAGGCAGAGGGTGTTTTGATTGCAGGCGCGCCTGGAATGGGAAAGAGCACTTTTGCGCAGGCGCTTGCAGAACATTACGCAAATAAAAACAAGATAGTGAAGACAGTTGAAGCGCCGAGGGATTTGGTGCTGCCTGACAGCATAACACAGTACGCAATTTCCCACGGAACACCGCAGGAAATCCATGACATTTTATTGCTTTCAAGGCCTGATTACACTATTTTTGATGAGATGAGAAACACAGATGACTTCAAATTATTCGCTGACCTGAGGCTGTCCGGCGTAGGAATGGTTGGGGTTGTGCACGCAACAAAGGCAATAGATGCAATCCAGAGATTCCTTGGGAGGATAGAGCTCGGGATGATTCCCCATGTTGTTGACACTGTGGTTTTCATAAAGAACGGCGGAGTTGCAAAGGTTTTCAATGTAGCAATGATGGTAAAGGTGCCGAGCGGAATGACAGAAGCGGACCTTGCAAGGCCGATTGTTGTTGTATCTGACTTTGAGACAGGGAAGCTTGAGTTTGAAATCTACAGCTACGGCGAGGAAACTGTAGTGGTTCCTGTACAGGAGACTGAAAAGGGAACTCCGCTGAAGGAGCTGGCTGCAAAAACAATAAGAAATGAGCTCCAGAAATATGCAGACAATGTCAGGGTTGAGGTTGCCTCTGAAAACAAGGCAATTGTCTATGTTCCTGAGAAATTTATTGCCTCAATCATAGGAAAGGGCGGTCAGAATATAGAAAAAATAGAGGAAAAGCTCGGCATAGGACTTGATATCAGGGAGATGGAAGAAAAGCCAGCAGAGGAAATGCCAAAGAAGAATGTAAGGTTTGAGCTATTCGAGTCAGGAAACTATGTTATTATAAAAGTTGATCCTAATCTTGTGAACAAGAACGTGAATATTTATGTTGCCGGCGAATATCTTGTAACAATGAATGTCGGGAAAAAAGGCGAGATAAAAGTCGGCAAAACAAACAAGCTGGGAAAGCTCCTGCTTGATGCGCTGATATTCAATAGGAATGTTGAGGTTGCACTGTGAGGGTTTCATTCAAGAAGGGGCTTGGCTTCGGGCTTGCGTCAGGGATAATAACAACACTCGGCATGATTGTCGGGCTTGACTCGAGCACCCATTCAAAAATCGTTGTTATTGGCGGAATACTGATGATTGCAGTTGCAGATGCGTTGTCTGACTCGCTTGGCATTCATCTTTCTGAAGAGACGGGGCTGAAGAACTCGCGCAAGAAGATATGGGAGTCTACTGCTGCGACATTTTTCTCAAAGCTTTTTTTTGCGCTTACTTTCATAGTGCCTGTACTGCTATTCTCGCTTTCAACAGCAATCCTTATAAGCATTATCTGGGGCTTGTCTTTGATAACGATTTTTAGCTATTACCTCGCCAGGCAAAGGGGAATTAGGCCGCAATATGCAATTCTTGAGCATCTGGCGATTGCAATTATTGTCATTGTTGCAACATATTACATTGGGAACTGGATTGCAACACTGGGGTGAAAAATGAGAAGAATAATTTATATCTTGGCTGCAGTTTTGATTGTTGCGCTTGCAGGCTGCGCAAAAACAGGGACGCAAGATGAAATGTGCAAGGGAATGAAGCTGGCAGAAGCCAAGCAGCTGGCTGTGGCAAGCGAATGCGGCGACAAGCTGAAAGAGATGCATTTCTGCAACGAAGGCACAAACACCTGGTGGATTGACTTGAATATCCAGAAGGAAGGCTGCAATCCTGCATGTGTTATTCACACAGACAACAGGACAGCAGAGATAAACTGGAGATGCACTGGATTGTTGGTTAAATAGGCTTTCGAAAGTTTTAAAAGTCTTTTAGTCTTATTTAATTTCAAATACAAGCATTTGCGCTTGTTCTTAAAATGGAAGAAGAAACCAAAAAATATTTAGAAAACCTGCCAGCCCCTTTTTTAGTGGTTGATGGGCATTATAGAATAGTTTACATAAACAATGCTGGCAGGCGCATTTTAAACTTCGATGACAGCAATCCCTGCCTGTCAAGTTATGTGGCTGGAAAAAATGATGTTTTAAAAATTTTAAATTGCCTCGTAGATATTGCAGAAGGAAAGTCAGATAGATCAACATTGGAATTTGAAATTGAGAATAATGAAGTTAGAAGCGCTGTTAAAGGGGATTTCTTAAAAGATTATTGCATTGATGGAGCAGTCCAGCTGTTTTTAACAGACATCACAAATTTGAAAACCCTGGAGCAGAAGGAAATAAACAAAGGAAAATATCTTGACATTGTACTGGAGTCTCTTCCAGTAGGTGTTACAATCGCTGATGGCAATGGGTACATAAACCATGTCAATGAAAAAGCATTGAGCATAAGCGGAAAAAATAGGGAAGAGGTTATTAGGGAATTTTCAATAAACTTATTTCCCACTTTTGAAGATAGCAAGGGCTTTGTTAGCAAGATGATGGAGTTATTGGAAGGCAAAACAACCCGCGTCATAGAAACGTACAGGTTTAATAGGGCTGACGGAAGCCCGGTCAAAGTCGAATTGGAGATTATGCTGCTTGAAGACAAACAGGGTTATATCTCGTTTATGAAGGAAATCAAAGATCCAATACAACCTGGACATGATTCTCAGTGACTTCCATCTCGTTGTAGGTGACTGCCTTTATTCCTGTATCTAATTCGTAGTTTTCTGAGCTGTCGCCGGCAAGCGTTGCGCTTAGAAGATATTTTTTCCCTGCAGAATTTATGCTGATGTTCTCAACCTTGTGGAGCACGAATGAATCAGTGTCGAGGAGTATAAGAAACTGCTCAAGAAAATTGTAGAGCAGCGACTTAAGGTCAGAGCCTGTGATGCTTATGGATTTCCTGATTTTTGCAGAAACACTTTCAGGATTTACAATCAATGATGACATCGCTTCTGCAGCGTTTGCAAAGCACTCTTCAAGATTCCTGCCATATGCCCTGAATTTTGCGTCTGCAGTATGCTCCAAAAATTCATATTTCATTTTAATACTTCTTAAGCAAGTCCCCGATTGCTGCACCTATCGAGCAGGGCATTGCTATCAAGAATATAAGCTTTGTAGCTTCAGCTGGCGAGACGAGATGGTTTATGCCAAATATGTATGTATAGAACAATGAAACCAAAATTGAAATGACATAAAATGTTGGAAGCCTCTTAAGGGTAAACTCATAGACATTTCTGCCTTTTTCGCCTTTCACCCTGCTCCAGCCTATGAAGTATATTTCAGCGATAAGAAGAACAATGGTTGAGATTATCACAAGGAATACATTTACCCAGGTTATATTTTTTACAACAGATATCAGGCCGCTCGTGAACACAAACGTTGCACCTATTACAAGCGCCCCGAAAAATGCCCTGGCAATGTCCTTGCTTGAGAATTTCTCGGGCTTGCGCTCCAAAAGCCTATCCTTTAGAAGCTGTACATCCTTTTTTATTTGGTCAGTAGTCATAGATCTCCATCCTCCCAGGCTTTTCTGAATCTTCAGTTGTTGGCTGGGGCGGTGTAGCCGGCTGGTCAAAGATATTAAAAATGCCGTCAGAAGGCTGAGGAGCAAAATCAGGAGCTGATGTCTGCATAGGCTCGCTTATCATATGGCTCAGCATTGCTATTATGCGCTTGATTTCGTCCTTCGTATCCTCTTTTGTGTTTATTGTTATTATCATAATTATTCTTAGTGTGTTTTTGTTTTTAAAGTTATCGCTTCTCCCAGTAATAAACCTTGACCATCCTCGGTGCGTATGATGTAATGTTGCCTGAAATATAAATTGAGTCAACATAAACATCTTTTTCAGGCAGGTTTGTTCTTAGGGTGTTAATATTTTCAGAGATGTCAACAGCAAAGCTGTATTTCGGCCCAAGATACTCGGCGATAAAATATTCTGTGCATGTAAAATTTCCGGCAACAACGCAGGCCCTGAATTCCTTGTCCTGCTCCAAAACACCCAGCACGCTCATTGGATTTGGCTTCGTGACTGTAACCGTCTTCGGCAGCACAAAGGTTATGACTAAAAACGTCAGCAGAAGCGCAGCAGACGCCTCCAGTATTTTCATGAATCCTTTTCTGTTCATCTTGCCCAGCTCTTTATGTTAATTAGTACTTTTTCCATGTTTGCAAATTTGTCAATGATGAATATCCTGTATTCATTCACATAAATATTTGTTGATTGTGGAGGGCTGTTTCCAAATGTTATGTTCCCGCCCGCATAGTATGCATTTATCTGGAAATCTGTAACTTTCCAGCTGTTCACAATCCTGTCATAATTTGAAACAGTCAGGTTTAATAATTTAATCTTTGAAACTCCCTCAAGCACTTCTCTTGCGCCGAATCCTGCAATGTATGGAGTCAGGTATTTCTGATAATTTGTGTGGCTTTCTGAGAATTCAACTATTTTGTAAAGCATCTGGCTGGATAGCGCAAATTCAAAGTCCACATCAATTGTTGTGTTTTGCACGCAGAAACTTATGCTTGCAGGCATGTCAAATGCAAAAAGAAGGCTTGAGTTGCTTGAGTAGAAAATAATTCTGTCGCTTGTGAATGACCTGCAGCCTGAAGGATACGGCACTGAACCGCTGTTAACCGCATTTATGTAATAGCTTTCATAGCCTTTTATATTGAATTCCAGTTTTGCCGGGAGCGGCATCGCAGGCGAGATTATTCCGTAAACTCCTGGGTTTCCCTTAAATACATAAAATGTGCTGTTTACTGCCTGGGTTGTCACAGCATACTGGCCGGCAATTATCTGGTTTGTAAACTGGTTTGTGGCAGTGCTTATTGGAATGTTGTTTATTTTCAGTGCAAATGAATTTATTTTTGGGGTTGACTGCAGCAGGCCGTTGCTGAAATAGGCAGTGAAGCCTGATGTTGAGGC
>CAIMOB010000003.1 GCA_903842985.1 uncultured archaeon | reverse complement strand
GGGGTGATTGCGTTGGAATAGAAACTGCCGGTGAATCGTATAAGATACGTTTGCTGAAACGCAATGTCATTATTAATAACGGGATAAAGAAGAGAACGAGCTTCCATCGTGGGAGTGGAATAAAAGCGTGTTTTTGAAATATTCTGAAGTGTCTTATCAATTGAAATATTTGCCGCCCAGCGAATGATTTCTCCCTTTTTCGATGTTCTGACAATACAAAAGAACGAGAAAGGCGGAGAGCTCAGTCTTAACATCTGCTTCTGCGCTGAGAACGAAAAGAAAATCTGCCTGAAGACAGCGAACCGAACAATATTTTTCCCGTCAAAAATGCTTTCACAGGAGCGCAAGGAAGTCTGTACACAAAAATGTGGGAAAGGATATTTCAGGATTGCGCCGCTTGAATCACTGTATCTTTTGAAGATGGATGAGAATGCAGAGTCAATCTATGATTTGGAAATGATGAAAGCATCCGGTAAAATGGATTTTGACAAGTTGCTTGAGCTTTTTGAGCTTAATGGATTATTATGATGTCGTTTCTTGAAAAATACGCTCCAAAGAAAATAGCTGATATAATAGGGCAGAGCGCTGCAATAATGCAGGTTATAGAATTTCTTAATACATTCAGGCAGCAGAAGAACAAGGCGCTTATTATTTATGGCCCCACAGGCACAGGTAAGACTACGTCAGTTTACACGATTGCGAACGAGATGAATTACGAACTCACTGAGCTTAATGCTTCGGATTTTCGCGGAAAGGATGTGATTGAGCAGCAGATAGGTTCTGCGCTGAGGACAGGCAGCCTTTTCGGGAAAAAGAAGATGATTTTGATTGACGAGGCAGAATCATTTACAGCAAGCGACCGCGGCGGAATGGCTGCGCTCATCAAGCTTATCAAGGAATCCCGCGTGCCCATAATACTGATTGCGCTTGATATCTGGAACCAAAAACTCAAGTCTCTCAAATCTTGTGCAACTGCTATTGAATTCAAAAAAATTCATTCTGCCACTCTTAACAAATATCTGCAGGCAATTCTGACTGCAGAAGGCATTGAGTTCGAGCCTCTTGTTACTGAATTTATTTCAAAAAACTCCTCAGGAGATGTGCGTGCAGCCCTCACTGATTTGGACATGATTTCTGCTGGCAAGAAAAAAGTTACTGGAGAAGATTTGACTTCCCTTGAGGAGCGCCCGAAAGAAGAAAAAATCTTCAGCGCAGTTCAGACAGTTTTCAAGACCGAAGATTTGAACGAATCCCGCAACATAATCGAGAAAGTTGACCTTGAACCTGAGATGGTTAGACTCTGGATTACCGACAACATCGCAAATGAATACGAGCTCCCTTCTGAGGTTGCAAAAGCGTACAATTATGCATCGCGCGCAGACGTCTTCAGCGGACGAATACTGCGAAGGCAGTCCTGGGAACTTTACAAATATGTTAATGATTTGGTCACAGCAGGAGTCTCTGCTTCAAAAGAGCGGGTGTATCACAAGTTCACGCGCTACATGCCTCCCTCAAAGCTCCTGCGCCTTTACCAGACCAAATCAATGCGCGAGATGAAAAAAGCCATCTGCGCAAAGTTCGGCACAAAGCTCCATGCTTCTTCCAGAAAAATACAGCAGTATTATCTTCCTTTCATGAAGAACATCCTAAAGAGCAAGCCTGCAAAGGAAAGCATCTCGCAGAACCTTGCGCTTGAAAAGGAAGAACTAGCTTTTCTTGGAAAGTAAGTGCAGTTCTTTTG
>CAIMOB010000002.1 GCA_903842985.1 uncultured archaeon | reverse complement strand
GGATGCCCTTTCAGATGCATATACTGTCCAACAGCGACAACAGCTGGAAGATCGTTCAGAGTAAGAAGCCCACAAAATGTATTTGACGAATTAAAAATGTGGTATGATAAGGGTTTCAAAGAATTCTGTTTTGTTGATGATAATTTTACAATAATAAAAGAAAGAGTTATTGAATTATGCAGGTTAATTAAAAAAGGTGGATTAAAGGACCTAAAAATTAGGTGTGGTGGCATACGTGCAGATAGGGTAAACAAGCAAGTTCTTACAGCAATGAAATCAGCAGGATTTAACCAAATAGGAATAGGTGTTGAAGTTGGCAATGACAAAATGCTTAAAGTGATTAAAAAAGAGGAATCGATGGCAGACATAGAAAAAGCAATTCGTATGATAATTGATTTAAATTTTGATTTGCAATTATTCTTCATAATCGGAAGTCCTCATGAAACAATTGAGGATGTTGAAGACACTTTCAAATTAGCCTTAAAATATCCTGTCTCCGACGTTCATTTCTATAATTTAATCCCTTTTCCAGGCACAGAACTATATGAATGGGTAAAGGAAAATAAAGCGTTTATCAGAGATCCCAAAACATATTTGAATGATTCTGCTCAAAATACAACATCTCCTATTTTTGTTACACCTGAATTATCAGCTAAAGACAGAATAAAGCTATTAAAAAAGTCGGGAAAAATCCAAAAAATTGTTTTAAGAAGGTATTTTGAAAAGAAAATGAGGCCAACATTCAAAATTTTTGCAAAACCTATTTCATATATTTTCATGTTTGGTCCTATCAGAACAACTATAAATGGCTTCTTCAAGCATCCGCTTGGCAAAAAAACAGTAAGATTCTTCATGAAAGCATTTAATTTGGATATACATTTTTACTAATCAGCTGAATTCCTCAACAACCTCATAAATAGGCCCTTCTGGTGCCAGCGTGCTTTTGATGAGCTGGAACGAATCTATTTTTACTTTCTTTTCATCTGTCTTTATTTTATTTAATGCTTCAATGTATCCTTTCTTGTCTTTGACAAACTTTATCCTTGCAATTGTTAAGTGCGGGTGGAAGTTGGCTTCTTTCTTGAACATGGCTTCTAATTTAGTATCAATCTCGCTTTGCAGTTTGCTGATTGCGTTGTCAACATCAACGAAAACAACCTTCAGAAAATCTGGAGTGAAATATCCTATATTCGTGACCTTTGCCTCAAATGGCTTGAATTTTATTTTTCTTAATGCTTCTCTTATCTTCTCAACCCTGCTGTCTTCAACCTCTCCAAGAAACTTTAATGTCAAATGAAAATCCTTCGGCAGCGTTGACTTCGCTTCTGGAAGCTGCTTCTGCAATTCAGTAAAATAATCCTTCAGTTCGTTGAAATCAACTGCTATGAAGAGTCTCATTTTCTACCAATTACAATTATTAACGCCTTAAAATTTCCTATTGATTTGTGCGCCCTTTGTATTTTGTAATCAACTATATTAAATCCTTTAAAAATATTATTCAGCATATAATTTACGCTCCAAAAATTCCTGTAGATTCCATCCCTGCAGATTCTTCTTCTGTAATCTTTATATTCGCTTCTCATGTTCTTTTTCGAAGAAAGAGGGATTGAAGCGATTACAAGCGGAGCAACATAAAGCTGTTTCCTGATTATCTGCCTTACCTTTTTCTCAGGGAAATGCTCCAGAACACCGCCGGAAATGCAGGCATCAAATGAGTTCTTCCCAAAAATTCTATCTATTCTGAAGATATTGCCGTAAACTATTTTGATTTTCTTGCCGAATTTCTTTGCATTTTTCCTTGCCGCCTCCACAACCCTTTTGTCATTGTCGATTCCAACAACTTTATAGCCAAATCCTGAAAGCGGAACAGCTTCACAACCGAGCCCGCAACCAATGTCAAGGACTTTTGCACCTTGCTTCAAGTATTTCCTATAAAATTTTAATTCATTCTTAACCATCTCTTTGTAGTTCGAAAAATCTTTCTTTATGAATATGACATTCATTGCCTTGCCGAATGCTTCAAACCAGCTAATTCTTTTAACCATAGAACTTCAGAAGATGCTCTGTTTTAAAAAATTAACTATCCCACTTCAATAATTATCTTCTTTTTGGACGGGACTGAAACAGAAATATCCTCTCCTGGCTTTAGCCCAAGGCTTTCCACGATGTGCTTGTTGAAATACATCCCTAGCCTTTTGTGCGACAATTTCACGATTTTCTGCTTGATTTTAAGCGCCTGCTCCTTTTCTTCCAATTCCTTTACAACATTCATCCCTGTTTTCTTGTCGAATTCAAAATAGCCGCATTTGGGGCACTGAAGGCTTTGGATTTTATTCTCTGCATCTTCAACAGCCACTTCCACCTGTTTCATCAAATTCCCGCATTCCGGACATTTTTTGATTTTCATTTTCTTTTTGCGTTTATTATTTTTAATTCATTGTTTTCTATTTTTCCAAAAACATAGTAATTTTCAGTCTTAAACTCAACTAAATTAGTTCCTTTGCATTTTCTTCTTGCTGTAGCCACTATCTGCAAAACCAATTTCCAAGGCACTTTTCTTTTATGAAATATCCTATAATGCCTTGTCTTCACAATTTTCTCGAAATGAGTATTGTTTACCATTTTGTAATCAATTTGACTATATAAATCTTTCCAAAAATAAAGAAAAAAATTAAATCTCCTTCAGACCGCCTTCTGTCACGAAGAATCCGCACTCCTTCTCTGCCATGTTCGGCGAATCAATGAGCTTTGCAACCCTGCTGCCTTTCTTCCCCTTCCTCAAATAGATTCTGAAGGTGGAACTGTGAGCAACAATGTGTCCGCCAATTGCCTGTGTTGGGTCTCCGAAGAAAGTGTCTGGCTTTGACATAACCTGGTTTGTTACGTAAACCAAAAGGTTGTGCGCGTCTGCGAGCTTCAGAAGCGTGTGCATGTGCTTGTTTATCTTCTGCTGCCTTTCTGCAAGCGTGCCCCTTCCAATGAACTCTGCCCTGAAATGCGCTGTCAGCGAATCAATGACAACAAGCTTGACTTTAAGGCTCTTGTCCTTGATTAAGTCATTTACTTTTTCAGCCAAAAGCATCTGATGGTCTGAGTTGTATGCCCTTGCAACCCTTATGTTCTTCAGAACTTTGTCAGGGTCAAGATTTGCACCCTTTGCAAGCTGTATTATCCTCTCTGGCCTGAATGTGTTTTCTGTGTCAATGTAGACAGCAACTGCATCCGGATCATCCTTCTGTATACTTACTGCCAAAATGTGAGCAAGCTGCGTTTTGCCGGAGCCGAATTCGCCAAAGCATTCTGTGATTGCTCCTGTTTCAAAACCTCCTTCCATCATCTCGTCAAATGCCTTGCTTCCCGTTGATATCTTCTGCACCCTTTCTCTTTTCTTAAGAAGATCGTCACCTGATTCAAACCCCATTTCAAGCGCATCCCTTGCTGCATTTATCATTTTCCTTGCAACTGCTTCTGTCACGCCTGACAATTCAACAAGCTGCCCGGGAGATGAAACTGCAATTGACATTAGGCTGTCAACGCCTGCTGACATAAGCTTTTCAGCTGTTGCAGCGCCCACGCCAGGCAAATCCTTTACAGAATTTATCTTTTTTGGATCCATGCTGATTGTTTCCTCTTCAATTTCCTCTAATTCTTCCATTACTACCTTGTTTCTCATGTTTCTCACCTTTTTAAGTTTTTCTTAATCATTTAAAAAGGAGGTTAAACAATAACCTCCTCGCTGTTATCCTGCTCAACAAGGGCAAGATACTCGTATGCCTTTCCAAGAACCATCTGGGCCTTTGGCAGGTCATTGACTCTCAAAGAATTTGTATTCTTCCAGCTGCCTGTCTTGTCCTTGTAGCTTCTGTCAAAAGAAACAGTCCTGAATTCCCGTTCCTCTCCATTAGCCAAATGCGCCTGGTTTTTCCAGACAGTTGCTGTTATTGGTCCTGCCCTGAACTTCTTTTCAGGCATGTTCTTGCCTGATTCAATTGTTTGTATTTCGTTTTGGTTTGTTTGCTTCATTTTAGCCTCCTTGCTTTCGCGTTTTATTTCAGCCAACAGAGTTGGTGGAAGCGTGGTACATTAAGCCCAATTGGCTTATATAGCTCACGCTGGGGGTTGTCCAGTGGATAGTGGGCATGAACCGCCCTTGACGGGCGGTTTCTGCACCAACTGTGGCTGGTTACGCGGCTTGCTGTTAATTAGAAATTTAAAGTATTTAAGCGCGCGTTGTAGCGATCGCTACAACACAAACCCCTTTTTTAGAAAAAAAGGCGTTAGGGCGGGAAAAAACTATTTGACAAGTGTCATAATAGTTAAGCGCGTGACCGCGCGTGTTCTAGAATGTGGTTGTTTACAGAAAAATTTATTAATTTAGGGCATTTAGCCAAACATATGGAAGTGGTGACTATTCGGGAAGCAGTAAGACTTACTGCTGTTTTGACAAGGAATGATTATACCTTGGGAGCAAGAGCATTTAGATTATGGAAAGAATCATGCTACCCCCCTTCTAGTTGCGTAGAATTGGCTTGTAGCGAAAGAAGAATGAAATCGGAAATCAAGAATATTGAAGACGCGCTTTGTCCTGTCCCCAGTACTCCAATAAAAATTAAAATAATAAAATATTATAATGGGTCTCAAGACGTGGATTGTGAACATTCTTCAAGAACAGGCGGCGAATGCCATTATCCTGAGTGCCAAACTCAAGGTTGTACATTGTATAAGAAAAATTAGTCTTTTAGCCAAATAGATTTACATCTGAATCAGCTTCAAAACCCATATCTCAAGACCCAAAACTCATATCTATAGCCTAATCAGCTTCAGAACATCGAAGACAACAAGCGCGATGAAGATTATGGTCTCAAAGATAGAATTTGTTTCTATGAAACCGCGCAGCCTGAATCTTGAAAGCGGATGAAAGGGCATTATGCCTTGGATTGTTATTGCATCGGATATCAAGTGCGACAGGAATCCGATTGCTATTGCTGATGTGTAGAACCAGTTGAAGAAATACAGGACAGCCAATGACAGAATCACAAGCATGAAGATGCTGTGGAAGAATCCCCTGTGCTCGAAGAGCCAGCCAATTGGCTTGAAATACTTGCCGAGCTTCGATTTTGGATGGTCTATGTCAGGCAGGCACGCTCCAATCATCACGAGAATGAAGAAAAGCACCTGGTTTCCGGGATTAAGGTACTGAAGTGAAAACAGGGCAGCAAGAAATCCAAATGCCAGATGCGTCTTAAACATCATTGTACTTTGGCAATTGCCTCTTCGACTCTTTTTATCTCTTCGTCAACATTTATTTTTGTAAACACCTGCTGGGCAATCAGTTCCTTCCTTCCAAACATTGCGTTTAAATTGACCCTGCCGACAATCTTCACAATCTTCCCGAGAAGCTCTTTCTTGACAGCTTCAAGCTGTTCAGGCTTTTCCCTAAATTCCAATATCTCTGCTTCGCTTTTCTCAAGCAGCCTGTCTGCCTGGTTCTTGTAAAATACTGTTCTCATGCTGTCTGTTCCGTCATCAAAAGAAACATTGAAAACATAGGACAGCTTTGGCTTCACAACATCATGCGTCTCGCAGATAAGCATGTTGTCCCTTAGCTTCAGTCTTCTGTTGCATTCGGGGCAGACCTCAAAATATCTTGGGTCAGAAACCTGCACAATCGTGCCCAGCACCTCGACATTCTGCTCATTTTCCTTCAAATCAGCAAGCTGCCTTCTTGTGATGTTTGATTCCCTTATCTGCCCAAGTGCCTCGCCCTCAGGATTTATAATCATGTTTCCCCTGTCGCTCAGATGAAGCTCGTTCTGCCTGTTGTTTTCCTTTACATAAGCGCCCTTGACTTTTATCACATCACCTTCTTTGATGCCTGTTATTTTGTCTGCCTGGCTTCCCCATAGCGTGACTCTTACAACAGCTGTCTCGTCGCCCATCACAAAAGAAGAAACCTTTCCTGACCTCTCCTCTGTCTCAAACTCATAAAGCTCATTTACCTTTGTCACCTTTCCTATTATCTCAACATTCCTCATGCCTGGCATTAATTCATTAATCTTAAGCTTCCTTGAAACATCAACAAGCTTCACTCCCAATTCATTTGCAATTATGTGGGCAGCGCCTTCCTTTGAGATAAGGTCAGAAAGCTGCTTCAGCTTTTCCTTTATCTTTGAATTTATCTCATCCTCAGAAAGCCCTGTCTTTTCCCTTATTGTGCTTATTATGTGCTCGAAGGGTATGTTAATCATATAATAAAGAATTTTAAGCTTGTTTTTAATGATTGTTATACTAAAATTATTATACTGAAGAAGCTATTTCATCAAATAGTCCCATTCTAGTGACGGCTCTTCAACAGGCGCGCTTCTCTTGATAGCCAAAACCTTATATGTCTTTGCAGGGTCGACAGGGTATGGCGGCTCCCCTAATAGGTCTCCTATCTTAAAAAACTCTGAATCAGCAAACTCATAGATCTGGTAGTCAATCCTTGAGTTTATGTCGAGAATGGTGCCGTCAATGTTCTCTTTCGGCTCTGTCCAGCTAAGCTGGTTAGTGCTGTCTATTGTTATGTCGCTTACTTTTCCAGTAGGGATATCATCAACTGACTCAGCTTCGACATAATTTTGGTTGTATGTAAGCCTGCCCTGCTTTAAATTATCCAGCTCATTTCCAGCCACATCAATTCCAGTCACAGCGATGAAATAATTTTTATTCTCAGGAACCTCAATGCTATAGAAATAATAATTCTTAGTGTCTGATTTCAGATGATAGAGCTTGTTTTCTTCATAGCCATAGACATAAACCCCCAAGGCCTTGTCAAAAATCGGTTCAGCTTCCAGGTCAATTGAGTTCACAACTGTTGAATCTGCATCAAGCTCAACTTTTTTGCAAATGCCGCTTGACACGCAGTCTGGCAGGCTCACGTCATTGAAGTCTGTTGTTGAATAATAGATTGCGTACTTTGAAATGTCTATTGCCTCGCTTTCATTCCATCGAATCACCATCTTATTGCTTGCCTTCTTTTTGTCAAACGCCTGAACATTCTTCAATGGCGGAGGAGGCAAGTCAAGCATCCTAAAGGCGAATCTTGTGACTATGTTCTGCTCGCCTATTGATTTTGTCAGTTGATTCTGCGCAAGAAATGTCTTTTTGCTGACAACACATGCCTTGAAGATCTTATTGCTTACCTTGCAGTTTTCTGCAACAGCTGTTTTCTCATCAAAATACAGCTTTTTATTTGTGCTATTTTTCACAAGCACGAGTTTCTTTCCCTTCGGAGATATTTTTAGCGCATCTGCCTGGAAGCCGTTAAGATAAATGTCCTCCTCAATCTCCTTTGAAGGAAGAATCATTGTTATCACATCCGACACATCCGGTGACTTTATTGAATTGATTTCCGTAATGGAGCCGTATCTGCTTAAATTCATTTCACATTTGCAGACATTACCCAGGGAATTTATGCAGTCGCTATAGAACTCCACAAAATCATAAAAGAAATCCTCGTCGTGCGCCTCGCAGTATATATTCCATGATTTTGCGTCCTTTAAAGTTATTATGTTTCCCCGGTTTTTAAAGTAAAAGTCAAAGGCAGCTATACCTTTTACCGATTCTGTCAGGCAGTCTGTCTTTTTGTTAGTGCAGGTCCATATTATTTTACTTATATTATCTGAAATTGCTTTATACTCATTCAGGTCGTAGTCAACCTCTGCTTTGAATGAAGGGGTAACTGAATAAATGCCTCTTTTGCTTGAATTGTCCGCTGCAAAAGCTATAATAAACATCAGAGCTGCAAATGTCAGTGCTATTAATATTGTTTTTCTCATGCTAGTGCGGTGCCTACCTCCAACGAAGCATAAACCTCTTGGAAGCTTGTTGTTTTAGGAATATAAATTTGCTTGACAATTTT
>CAIMOB010000001.1 GCA_903842985.1 uncultured archaeon | reverse complement strand
CCATTACTCGAGGTGTTACTCCTTCTTCGTCTGATTTGATTATTTGTGCCGGGTCTATAGCATTAATATGTGCTATCGCAAGCGTTATACATTCAATAAGTGATATGGAAAATCAGATTGAAGCAATAAATATTAATAAGTTGGCAATGGCAAAAAGTGGGTAATTCGAACCAAAGGTTCCGTCGCTTCAGCGGCGACTCTTTTTAAAAACAGAAACTTTTATATATTCTTTAAATTTCATCATTGCTGTGAAAAAGAGACAAATAACAATTGCTTTGGTTCTATTGTCTGTGGCATTTAGTTTGCTCTTGGCAGGCTGCAAGGAGCAGGCTAATAATGAGCAGAACACAAGCACAGAAGATCTGACACCTGAAGACAATGCCCCTGAGCCTCAGCCAGTTGAGAAAACAGCTTCTGTCCAGTTCGCAAATTACTCCTGCATTATAACTGAAGAGTACAAGGGAGATGTAAGAGGTGTTCTCCGAAATATGGGGGCGAAGTACGCCAGGGCTTACGAGATAAAATCATCCGGCACAATGACAGGCTCAGAAGGAGCCCAGTTTTTCATCTCAACAAACCCAACAGTTGGAACAACTGCGCCTGACCAGTTCTCCTGCGGCGGATGGGAAATTGACAATCTTATGCGCACCTGCACAAGAACAGCTTCTTCACCGGAAACTTCGCAATGGTCCTATGTGGCGCATGGTTACGGCGAGCAGGTGAATGTTGCCCCGAATCTTAAAATGGCTGTTACCGCGATAATGAGCATAGATTACAAGGAGAAGGACAAGAAAACACAAGAAATTCAATGCCCATCTGTGACATACTAGCTAGATTTTTTTAAACAATTTCTTTATCTTCTTCCTATTGATATAAACAATGCAGGAAACAATCAAAACATAATTCACAATCATGAACCAGAGCGTGCCCCAGCTGATGCCTGGGAAATGAAAGTTTGAAATCGGCCACAGAAACGGCGTCGGGTAGAACTTCAGCGAATGCGTGAAGATGTCAATTACAACGTGGATTGGCCAGGCAAGCAAATAAACTGGGATTGTCCTGAATATTAGGTAAACAACCAGGAAAACAGCAGCGATTATGACAAGCGAATGCGTGAGCGAATAAAATACAGGAACCCAGCTCGGAATCACTGTTTGGTCAGCAGGATGAGCCCATCTGAACCCTGTGAAAAGACCAACAACCAGCAAAATTCCAAATGAGAAAAGGTCGGGCATTGCTGCAAATGCGAGGGAAAGCTTCAGCTTCTTGTATTTATTGAAGAAGATGTAATTCCAGAGCAGATGCGCGAAAAAGTCCATAAAAAACAAATGCCCTAAAAGGGTATAAAAATCTTTGCATTAATTATTTATACGACCAGCGCATATGATTTTCCATGCTAAAAGACTACTCAGAAAAACTGGGGCTTGAGAAAAAGATAGTCCTTGATTATGGGAGCAGTAATACTGTAAATGTCGAAGAGGAAATCCTAAAAGAATGCAATTCAAGAAAAAGCCATCTTGGAAGCAGAAACCCTAAAACAGCGACTGAGCTTGTGATAAACGCAGACAACGCGTCGCATGACATCAGCTGCTGCATTTCAGGGATTGCAGTAAGAAGAGCGGCAATTGAAATTTACGATGAATTCATGAATCTTAGCGACAGAGAGTTCATGAAAAGCATGATTACATTCTGCCAGAAAAGAATCACAGAGGAATATGCAATGATTCATCTTGCGCAGGCTGCCTACAATGCCTATGCAGGCAACTACGAAGAAGCAGAGGTCTTTGCGGGGCAGGCAAAAAACAAGGCGCATGAAATCGGGCTTAAGGCAAGAAATGATTTAAAAGAGATAATTGACGCAGGCAATTTCTCTGAAACAAATCTGGCAAAGGATGTTTTCCAGGATTTCGGAGATTACTGGAATGAATACGACGAATTAACCAAAAGCATCCGCGTTAAGGACAAGGAAAGAGCGATTGAGACAGCAAAAAGGCTTTTTGCCTACACTTCTGCGCTGAACTATGTCCTTGCAAATGCCAAGAGCGAGCAGTTAAAAACAACAAAATATATAAAATCCTGAATTCTTAGCAGAAGAATGACTGAACTAAACCAAATTTACAAGTGCAATGTCTGCGGGAACATAGTTGAAGTTCTTGACCCGGGAATGGGGCAGTTGGTCTGCTGCGACAAGCCAATGGAGCTTTTGGCAGAAAAGACAATTGCAGATGAGCTTAAGGAGAAGCACGTGCCTGTAATTGAAAAAACAAGCACAGGAATCAGGGTAAAAGTCGGCTCTATCCCGCATCCAATGGAGCTGAAACACTATATAGACTTCATAGAACTAATGGCAGACGGAAGAATATACAGGAAGCACCTAAAGCTAGGAGACAGGCCAGAGGCGGAATTCTGCATAGAGGCAAAAAAGATCGCAGCCAGGGCATACTGCAATATACATGGGCTGTGGAAGTCTTAGCATAAACTTTATAAATGAGTGCAATTAACTCTGTGAAAATAGACATAAACCAGGCCTTAAAGGCTTTTTTTATGTATTAGGAGGAAACGAAAAATGAGAGAAGACAGAAAAGGCGGATTCAGAAGAGATTCTTTCGGACCGCGAGAAATGCACAAGGCTACGTGCTCTGAATGTGGGCAGGAATGCGAAGTTCCTTTCAAGCCAACAGAAGGAAAACCAGTCTACTGCAGGGAATGTTACTCAAAAAGAAAGAAGTTCTAAGTAACTGACCATACAAGATTTTAGTTCTTTTTTATTTTGTTCTTTATATTTAAAAACGAAATATTTATAAATACAAAATTTTATAGTAAAAGTATGCAAAATCTTACCTTCTTAGCTAAATAAGTCTTAAAATAGCCTTATCTATGCAAAAGGAGACAGATTTCGCATGTATTAACCAAAAATAAGCCCTGGTGGTGTAGTGGCCTATCATGAAGCCCTGTCGAAGTTCAAAAATTTGAAAAGAACTACAGATCGGCTTCGACCCGGGTTCAAAAAGGATATTTTCAATATCACTCTGAAAATCCCGGCCAGGGCGTATTTTTTTATAAAAATTACGCTCAAAAACGGGGGTTTCCCTCACCAGGGCTCTTCCCCTGTTTTTGAAACTGGGCCGGTAGCGCAGTCTGGCTAGCGCACCTCACTTTTAATGAGGTGGTCGCGGGTTCAAAAACAAATCTTGAAAATCCCGTCCGGCCCGTTCCAATCGAGGGTAAACATGGCTGAAAAAGAACAGAAACACACCATAATCCCAAAGCACACCAAGCTTTCTGAAAAGGAGAAGCAGGAACTTTTCAAGAAATATGATTTGACAATAAAGGAGCTTCCAAAGATTCTAGACATTGATCCTGCAATTGCACATCTTGATGCTAAGGAAGGAGATGTCGTCAAAATAGCAAGAAAAAGCCTGACAGCGGGAGAGTCAATGTATTACCGGAGTGTGACGCATGGATAAGATGCGCATTCTGATTAAAAAGTTCTTCGAAGAGAGAAGCCTGGTTGACGCAGACATTGAATCATTTAACAACTTCATCGAGGTTGAGCTGAGCAAGATCATAGCTGAAAACAAGGACATAGAGCCTACAATAATCCCGCACAACGTCGATGAATTCAAGATAAAGCTTGACAAGATCTGGGTGCAGAAGCCTGAAATAACAGAGGCGGACGGCTCTAAGAGAAAAATCTATCCGATGGAGGCCAGGCTGAGGAAGCTGACATACGCCGCGCCGTGCTTCATTGAGGTTTCCTCGCACATCAACGGCATCCAGAGGGAGACATTCACAACACAGATAGGAAGCATACCTGTGATGCTGAAATCAAAATACTGCAACCTCTACAAGATTTCAAGGGAAGAGCTAATCCAGCAGAAGGAGGATCCTGACGACCCAGGCGGCTATTTCATAATCAACGGTACAGAGAAAGTCCTTATCAGCGTAGAGGATTTGGCGCCGAACAAGTTCCTTGTCGAAAAGACTTCAACAGGCCTTTCAGAGTACATAGGCAAGGTTTTCTGCGAGAAGGAGGCGTACAAAATACCGCACACATTCGAGAGGCTGAAGGACGGGATTTTCTACCTGACATTCACAAGGGTCAAGAGGGTGCCGCTAATCATAATCATAAAGGCGCTCGGCATGACAAAGGATGAGGAGATAATGAGGTCAATCTCCTCAGACAAGCAGTATGACGAGGCAATAATCAACCTCTCTGAGTTTTCCGACGTGAAGACAGAAGAGGATGCGATGGATTACATTGCAAAGAAGATAGGGATAACGCAGGCAAAGGACGTGAGGGTTGAAAGGATGAAGGAAATCATAGACCGCTTCCTGCTTCCGAACCTCGGGACGCAGATAAATGAAAGGCAGTTCAAGGCATACAATCTGTGCAAGATGCTCAAGAAGTTCATTGACGTTTCAAACGGAGTCCTTCCTGAAGATGACAAGGATAATTACATGAACAAGAGGCTCAAGCTTTCAGGCGACCTGCTCGCTGACCTGATGAGGGCGAACTTAAAAGTCCTTATCGGCGACCTGCTTTACAATTTCCAGAGAATTGTCAAGAGAGGCAAGTTCCCTTCAATAAAAGTAATCATAAGGGACAAGCTCCTGACCCAGAGGATTTACTCGTCCATGGCAACCGGCTCATGGATAGGCGGAAGGGAGGGAATCTCACAGAGAATCCAGAGGAATAATTTCCTTGACATGATTTCACATTTGCAGAGAGTTGTTTCACCATTATCATCAAGCCAGGAGAATTTCGAGGCAAGGGCGCTTCATCCGACACATCTCGGAAGGCTGTGCGCGATTGAAACTCCTGAAGGAACAAACATCGGCTTGAGGAAAAATCTTGCAATGCTTGCAACAGTGTCGCAGGAGATGCCTGACGACTCAATAATGAAAAATCTAAAGGGGCTTGGGCTGATTCCGCTGAAGTAAAATGGCTGACGTATACCTTAACAACAAGTTCGTGGGAACTGTCGAGAACCCGCAGGAGTTTAGGCAGAGCTTGATAGAGGAAAGAAGGAAGGGAGCCATTGACAAAAATATGAATGTTTATCACAATGCAGATTCAAATGAGGTATGGATAGAGAATTCCAAGGGAAGAGTAAGAAGGCCGCTGATAGTTGTGAAGTACGGCCAGCCGCTGCTCACAGACAAGCACATCCAGCAGCTGCAGAAAAATGAGATAAACTGGTCTGACCTGGTTAACCAGGGGGTTGCAGAATATCTCGACGCCATGGAGGAGGAAAATGCGCTTGTCGCGTTCTACGAACATGAGCTTACAAAGGATCACACACATCTTGAAGTTTCGCCTATCGCAATGTTGGGGCTGATAAGCTCGCTTGTCCCATTTTCAAATCACGCGCCTGCAGCGAGAATAAATGCAGGCTCAAAAACTCAGAAGCAGGCGCAGGGAATCTACGCCGCGAACTATGCAGTGAGGATGGATATGGATGTCAACATACTTCACACTCCGCAGAAGCCGATAGTTAACACAATCATGCACGAGCTTTCCGACTACAATAATCACCCTGCGGGCCAGAACGTGGTTGTGGCAATTATGAGTTACAAGGGCTACAACATGGAGGACGCAATCATAATTAACAAAGGCTCTGTCGACAGAGGATTTGCGCGCTCAACATACTATAGGCCTTCGCTCGCTGAAGAGCTGAGGTATGCAGGCGGGCTGACAGATGAAATCTCAGTGCCTGACAAGGAAATAAAGGGATACAGGAGCGAAAAGGATTACAGGCTGCTTGAGGCCGACGGCATAATCTATCCTGAAGCGCAGATAGCTGAAAGCGATGTCATCATAGGAAAGACAAGCCCGCCAAGGTTCTTGAGCGGCGCTGATGAATACAGCCTGACATCAAACGTGAGAAGGGAAAGTTCGCTTGCTGCTGCGCACGGCGAGCAGGGAATAATCGATTTTGTCACAGTCACCGAAAGCGAAGAGGGCAACAAGCTTGTCCAGGTTCGCGTAAGGGACCAGAGAATACCTGAGATAGGGGACAAGTTCACATCAAGGCACGGCCAGAAGGGAGTTGTCGGCCTGATAGTTTCGGAATCTGACATGCCATTCACGTCTTCAGGAATTGTTCCAGACCTGATTTTCTCGCCACACAGCCTGCCTACAAGAATGACAATCTCGCATCTGCTTGAATTGCTTGCAGGAAAGGTCGGCGCGCTGTCAGGAAGATACGTCGACGGCACGACATTCAGCTCAGAGCCAGAGGAAAAATTAAGGCAGGAGCTTCTTTCGCTTGGCTTCAGGGAAAACGGAGTAGAGACAATGTACAACGGCGAGACAGGCGAGCAGATGGAAGCAAGAATATTCATCGGCGACATGTATTACATGAAGCTGAAGCACATGGTTGCAAACAAAATCCATTCAAGGGCGCGTGGCCCAATACAATTATTGACAAGGCAGCCTACAGAGGGAAGGGCGAAGGAAGGCGGATTGAGGCTTGGAGAGATGGAGAAGGATACATTTGTCTCGCACGGCGCATCCATGCTCCTCAAGGAAAGATTCGATTCAGACAAGACGCTGGTTCCGGTGTGCGAGAACTGCGGAATGTTCGCCATACACAATGAATACAAAAAGAAATCATACTGCCCAATGTGCGGCGACAATGTTGAAATTTCATATGTGGAGATTGCCTACGCATTCAAGCTGATGCTTGACGAGCTGAAGGCGCTTGGAATCTATCCAAAACTGATGTTGAGGACAAAATACTAAAATGGAAGAATACGTCTACAAAAAGGTAAGCTCAATCGTCTTCGGACTACTCAGCCCGAAGGTCGTGAAGAAGATGTCTGCCGTAAAGGTTGTCACGCCTGAGCTTTACGACAAGGAAGGATACCCTGTTGACGGCGGGCTCATGGACACAAGGATGGGAGTGATTGATCCCGGCCTGAGATGCAAGACCTGCGGCTCGAAGATAAAGGAATGCGTCGGGCATTTCGGCTACATAGAGCTTGCAAGACCAGTCATAAACATAAATCTCGTTTCCCTGATATCAACACTTTTGAAATTCACATGCAGGGAATGCGGAAAAATACTGATACCAAAGGTTAAGGCAGACAAAATAATCGAAAGCCTTGCAGCAGCTGACAAGGAAGTCGGGCTTGAGAAAAGAAGGAAAATAGTGAAGCATGTCATAACCTCGCTGAAGACAACAAACAAATGCCCGCACTGCAAAGCAAGGCAGCTGAAGATAACAATTGAGAAGCCGACAACATTCCTTGAAAACGAGAAGAGGATAACGCCGATAGAGATAAGGGCAAGGCTTGAGAAGATTTCTGACGAAGACTGCGAGCTGTTTGGGCTGAACCCTAAATATGCAAGGCCTGAATGGGCTGTGCAGACAATACTTCCGATTCCGCCCGTAACAATAAGGCCGAGCATCACGCTAGAATCAGGCGAGCGCTCAGAGGATGACCTGACACACAAGCTCGGCGACATCGTAAGAATAAACCAGAGGTTGTTCGAGAACATAAATGCGGGTGCGCCGGAAATAATAATTGAGGATTTATGGGACCTGCTTCAGTATCACGTTACAACTTTCTACAACAATGAAGTGGCTCAGCTTCCGCCTGCAAGGCACAGGAGCGGGCAGCCGCTTAAGACGCTGGCTGAAAGAATAAAGAGCAAGGAAGGAAGAATAAGATACAACCTTGCCGGGAAGAGGACAAACTTTTCTGCGAGAACAGTCATAAGCCCCGACCCAATGATTGGGCTGAATGAAGTTGGGATTCCTCTTATAATGGCAATGAAGCTCACTGTTCCAGAGAGGGTAACCGCCTGGAACATCAATTACCTAAAGGCGTTTGTGCAGAAGGGCTCTGACAAGTATCCTGGCGCAAATTATGTCATAAGGCCTGACGGAAAGAAAAAGAAGATAACAGAGGAGATGAAGGAGCAGATTCTTGAGGAGATACAGCCGGGCTACATTATTGAAAGGCACCTGATGGACGGGGACATATCTGTCTTCAACAGGCAGCCATCGCTTCACAGGATGTCAATGATGTGCCACAAGATTAAGGTTCTTCCAGGAAGGACATTGAGGCTGAACCCGTCTGTCTGCCACCCGTACAACGCAGACTTTGACGGAGACGAAATGAACCTTCACATACCTCAGACAGAGGAGGCAAGGGCGGAGGCGGAGATTTTAATGGAAGTCCCGACCCAGCTTATATCTCCTGCATTCGGCTTGAGCATCATGGGCTGCATCCAGGACAGCATATCAGGAAACTTCCTGCTTGCAAGAGATCCTGAAATAAAGAAGGAGATTGCTGTAAAGCTTCTTGTTGACTCAGGAATAACTGACTTTTCAAGGCTTCCAAGCAAAAAGACAATTTCAGGGAGAGATGTTTTCAGCATGCTTCTTCCTGACGATTTCAATTTCTCGGCGCACTCAAAGCTCTGCAAGAAAGGGCCTGAAGCAGAGTGCAAGGATGCCAATCACATTGTAATCAAGGATGGAAAGCTTTTGCAGGGAACGCTTGATTCTGCAAATCTCGGAAAAGGCGCAGGCCTTTTGCTGAGAAACCTGCACCAGAAATACGGGCAGGAGTTTGCAGTGGATTTCCTGGCAAAGGTTGCAAAGCTCGGCGTGAATTACCTTTTCCATAAAGGATTTACAGTCGGGATATCTGACATGGACCTTCCTGATGACGCGAACCAGAAGATTGAAAACGCGCTTGAGGAGTCAACCATAACAATAAGGGAGCTGATTTCAGCCTGTGCAGACAGGACGCTTGAGGCATTCCCTGGAAAGACAATTGAAGAGACGCTTGAATTGAAGATAATAGAGACGCTTAACAATGTCAGGAACAAGACAGGAAACATTGTTGCCGAATATTCAACAAAGCTTACACCGACTGTGATTATGGCAAGGTCAGGCGCGAGAGGAAGCGTACTTACGCTCGGCCAGATGACAGCTTGCATCGGACAGCAGGTTCTGAGAGGAAAAAGAATAGATAAGGGATACAAGGGCAGGACACTTTCAGCTTTTAGGGCAGGTGATTTGACAGAAAGCGCAAGGGGATTTGTCAAGTACGGCTACAAAAGGGGAACGACACCTGCAGAGTACTTTTTCGCCGCGATGACAGGAAGGGACTCGCTGATGGACACTGCACTGAGAACGCCTAAATCAGGATACCTTTACAGAAGGCTGTCAAACGCAATGCAGGACATAAAGGTTGACTACGACGGCACAGTAAGGGACGCAAGCAACAAGATAATACAGTTCAGCTACGGAGAGGACGGCGTTGACGTGTCGCGCTCTGTGGGCGGAAAGATTGATGTTAAAAGAATAATTCAAAACTTAAAATGACAGACGAAATTTTTAAGGAATACGAGGAAAAGCTTCCGAAGCTGATTATTGACGAAATAAAGGCGAATCTGCCTGAGAAGGCAGATGCAGCAAAGGTTCGCAAGATACTTGAAGCTGTGCACGCTGAATACGAGAAATCAAAGCTGGATGCCGGCGAATGCGTCGGGCTGCTTTCAGCGCAGTCAATCGGAGAGCAGGGAACGCAGGCAACGCTTGACACATTCCACTTCTCGGGTGTTTCTGAGATGAACGTCACAATGGGACTGCCGAGAATAATTGAGATTCTTGACGCAAGGAAAACCATTTCAACACCGATGATGGAGATTTACCTGAACGCGCCCTACAATCAAAAGGAAAATGTGAAGAAGCAGGCGCTGCTTGTCAAGGAAATAAAGCTGAAGGATGTTGCAACAGAATTCCTGGTGAACATCGCGGACATGATAATCAAGGTTGACATCGACGAGCAGAAACTCAAGGACCTTGATTTGACGCTTGCCAATCTTTCAAAAACGCTTTCGAAAGCAATGAAGTCACTGAAGATAAAGCAGGATACAGTTTCGATAATCGCGAAGCTTGAGGATAAGGATGCGAACCTGAACTCGCTTTACAAGCTGAAGGAAAAGCTGAAGGAGACGCACATTTCCGGAATCAAGGGAGTTACGCAGGTGCTTCCTGTCAAGAGGGGAAGCGAGTACATTGTCCTGACAGCCGGCTCAAACCTGAAGGCAGTTCTTGCATTGGAATGGGTTGACAAGGAAAGGACAACTTCAAATGATATTTATGAGATTGCTGCTACGCTTGGAATAGAGGCTGCAAGGGAAACTATAATTGACGAGCTTCTGAAAGTCATAAAAGCGCAGGGGCTTAAGATTGACATAAGGCACCTGATGATAATCTCTGACACAATGTGCGTATCCGGAGCAATCAAGGGAATCACAAGATACGGCGTTGTTAACGAGAAATCCAGCGTTCTTGCAAGAGCATCATTCGAGACGCCAATCAAGCACATAATGAGGGCAAGCCTAGTCGGCGAAGAGGACAAGCTTCATTCCGTGATTGAGAACGTCATGCTGAACCAGGTTGTTCCGCTTGGGACTGGAATGCCTGTGCTGAAGGCGAAGAAGAAGGAATAAATTATTCTTTAATTTCTTTAAAACCAAGTTTGATGTTTGTTTTTATTTCATCGCTCATTTTTAAAGAATCAGCTTCATCAGCTGAAATCCATTTGAAATCATTGTGCTCTTCGCTTAATTTTACATTCTTGACATCATCATCTAATTTTACGAGATAAACCAGTTCAACAGTATGACGATTTCCGTTGTCAGAAATGTATGTAAATATCCTGTAGGGGTGCAAAGGAATAATTTTCAGATTCACTTCCTCCATGAATTCCCTTTCAAGGCTTTCTTCAGGATGGTCCCCAAACTCCACTTTTCCGCCAGGCAACTCATAGAAGCCAGTTAGGTAGGGCTCTGCAGATGACCTTCTGACAACCAATACTTTTCCTTTGTGGCATAAGAATCCGCCGACTGTTATTTTTTGGTATTTTTCTTTCATGTTATTAGACTAGATAAATTTAGATTATAAATGTTTCTGAATTCACCCGGAATAGCAAGGTTCAAGAAATACCGGACATCTATTGAAGTTCTGCTTGCAGTCTTCCTTAAGCAAAGGAACGACATCTTTTGGATAAAACTTAATCTTATTCAATTTTTCAATGTCAATCCATTCTATTCCTTGAATAGTTCCTTTTTCCAAGCAAGGGTCATTTAAATGCGTTTCTTCACCGCCAATTATTTCTCCAAGGAAAATCACATATAAAATGTCTTTTTTTCTTTTTTTGTCAATCCACTCCTGAAGATAAAGTAATCTGCTGATTTTAATGTCGTAATTTGTTTCCTCTTTAGTTTCTCGAACAGCAGCCTCCTCAATAGTTTCAAGGTCTTCTATGCTGCCTCCAGGCAAAAGATAAAATTCTCCACTAGAATACTTGCTTTTCAGCAGCAGGATTTTCCCATCCTTCATAAGCACAACACTTGGCCTTATTTGTTTTGCCATAATATTGTATATAAAAACATGGCTAATTTAAAAACTTAATGAGACCATATTCCAAACAATAACCTTTATAAACCACCTCCATTTTCCTATATACACGGAAGAGAAGGAAAGCATTCAGGTGTTCTGAAGCAAACTTTCCAGAGGTTCCGTTTCAAATGGAAGACGATTTAGCATCAATTAAGAAACTCCTGAAAACAAAGAAACTAATCATAGGTACTCGGAGGACTATCAAAAAGTTAAAGGCAGGCAAGCTTGAAAAAGTCTTTTTTGCAAAGAACTGCGCTGATGATACAAAATCAGATGCAGAGTATTATGCATCACTTTCAAACACGCCTGTTGTGAATCTTGAGCAGGAGAGCGACGAGCTTGGAGCAATCTGCAAGAAGCCGTTCCAGATTTGCATGCTTAGCATAGAGAAGACAGAAAAATGACTTTGAAGATCAGCTACGACGTAAACATGATGAAGTTCATGTCAATGTTTCAGACGCTGACCAAGGCAAACCTTAAGGATTGCTTTGCTGAGGAAGGCATGCTGGTGTTTGTTGTCCAGCCGGGAGAGATGGGCAGGGCAATAGGCAAGAACGCCTCGAATGTAAGAAGGCTGTCGGACATGCTTAAAAGAAAGATTAAAATAGTCGAATTCAACGAGAAGGTCTTTGAATTCATCAAAAACCTTATTCATCCGCTGAAGCTGATGGACATTGAGGAGAGCGAGGGCATAATTACGCTTACCGCAATCGACTCAAAGACAAGAGGCATGCTCATCGGAAGGGCTGCTGAGAATTTGAGGAGACTGGAGAACCAGGCAAGGCGGTATTTTGAAATAAAGGAAATCAAGGTGCAATAAAAATGCAGCGCAAATCTGAGATTTGCTGGTATTTTTATTCACGAGGTTCATAAAAATGGGAAGCAAATCAAGTGGAATGAATTCAGCATCGAAGCTGAAGAAGAGAAGGAAGAAATCAAGATGGTGCGATAAGAGATACATACGAAGGACTCTGGGCACCAAAATCAAGTTCGACCCGATGGAAGGAGCTTCGCAGGCAAAGGGAATTGTGCTTGAAAAGGTCCAGCTAGAGGCAAAACAGCCGAACTCAGCAATGAGAAAAGCTGTAAGAGTCCAGCTTCTTAAGAATGGAAGGCAGATAACAGCTTTTGCACCTGGCGACGGCGCCATCAAGCTTATTGACGAGCACGATGAAGTTCTTGTAGAGTGCATCGGCGGAAAACAAGGCAGGGCCATGGGAGATATTCCAGGAGTCAGATGGCAGGTTATCAAGGTTAATGACCAATCACTATTGGCTTTAAGGCACGGAAAGCTTGAGAAGGCAAGGAAATGATGCAAATCTTCGATTTGCAGCATTTTAACTCACGAGGTTCGTTAAAATGAGCGAGATACTAGTATTCGGAAAATGGAGCACAGCAGGAATTAAGATAGATGACCCTGGGCTTCAGAATTACATTGTTCTTGAGCCGAAGCTGATGCCGAAGACAGGCGCGAAATATGCAGGAAAGCAGTTTCACAAATCAAAGATTTTTATTGTTGAAAGATTAATCAACAAACTGATGCAGCCGGGCCACAAGGGAAAGAAGCATTTCAGGTCTTCAGGTGTTTGCGGCGGAAAATCCCAGACAGCAAGTGATGTTGTCGAGAAGGCGTTCAATATAATAGAGAAGAAGACAGGTCAGAATCCTATTGCTGTTTTTGTGAAGGCATTGGAGAACGCAGCTCCAAGAGAAGAGATTGTCACGATTGAATACGGGGGAGCAAGGTATCCGAAGGCAGTTGAATGCGCTCCGCAGAGAAGGATTGATATTTGTTTGAGACAGATGGTCCAGTCAGCATACCAGAAAAAGTTCCACAGCAAGAAGAAGTCGCCTGAGACGCTTGCAGATGAGATAATCCTGGCATACAAGAGAGAGATGGGCTCGCAGGCAATGTCCAAGAAGAACGAATTGGAAAGACAGGCTGACGCAAGCAGGTAAATTTTTTCTTTTTTAAATCTCTGGCAGATTTTTTTGCAACATATTAAAAAGTAT